>CALMVK010000196.1:0-20130 GCA_937873145.1 uncultured Granulicella sp.
CTTAAGAACACGTTCCTTGGAACTTGAGACGACTCGGTATTAGAAACCGATCTAACACCTAAGAGGAATAGCGAAGTCTTTGGGAGCTCGATAAGCTCACATGATTGATAGGTGGAGCGCCGCAGGAAGGCCGGCGAGATTCAATGGAGATCCGTACCAATCATCCCGCAGAACACCTCGGTGCGGCCACGGTTGAAATTGCCATGGTCAACCATCAGCAGGACAGCCAAAGCGGCGCACTCGCGTCTATGCTTCAGCAGGGGCGGACCGCCGAGGCCATCCAGCAGATCGAGGCCGCGCTGCTCAAGGGTGAAACCTGCGAGCTGTGGAACGATTGGGCCACCTTGCAGTGCGGCTCAGGCGATCTCGTCAAAGCTGAAAAAGGATACCGGCGCGCTCATCAATTGGACGGCGCGCATCGCCAGACCGCGATCAATCTTGGACTGCTTCTGCTTGCGCGAGGCCAGGTTCAGGAGGGCGTCTCACTCCTTAACCCGCTTGCCGCCACGCTGACGATGGAAGAGAAGAAGGCGATTGCAGCCTTGACAGCGCCGCAGCGCGCAGCCTCGCTAACCTCCTCTCACACAGATGCCCTCCACGACCAGAGCCTCCCGTCGTATGCCTCTGCTAGCTCAATTGGAAAACGCAAGTATCTGATCGTTGTGCGCGCCGGCAATGCGTCTTTACATCCCACCTGGCTGCAAGGCTCGGCGGAACGTACCTGGGATCTCCTGGTCCACGCTTATGGAACCGAGTGCAACTGGAGTGATCAGGAAGGCGTTGAGATCCTCCACGCAATCGGCTCCGACATTCAGGGACCCAAGATGCGTGCCTTGCACTCCCTTTACAGCCAAAAACGCGAACTCTTTCTCTCCTACGACTACATCTGTCTTGCGGACGACGACTTGGCCTCCTCCGTGGAGACCTTCAACCGCATGTTCCTCTTGTGTGTGCACTATGGCCTTGAACTTGCCCAGCCTGCCCTGACCCACGACAGCCACATGGGCAACTGGAGCATCACCATGGAAAACACCTCCTTTCTGCTGCGTTATACCAACTTTGTGGAAGTGATGTGTCCGGTCTTCAGCCGAGCTTTTTTCGATCTTTGCGCCCCAACTTTCCAGGAAAATATGAGCGGTTATGGTCTCGACCTGCTTTGGTCAAGCTGGGTCAGCTCGCCGTGGAAGATTGCCATCCTGGACGCCTGCCCCGTAAAGCACACCCGCGCGTCCTTCTCAGGACCTCTCTACAAGATGCTGGCCGAGATGGGGGTCAATCCCGATCAGGAGTTGATCAACTTTATTCAGCGTTGGCACCTGGTGCGCGAAGAGGATCAGATTCCTGGACAGGTGGTCATACCCACAGCCGTCAATCAAGGCGGAATTCTTCTTGATGAAACTCGCATCACTGCGCAGGAAGGACAGGGCGTGGAGCTCATGCGGGCTCTTCTCAATGGCTTCCCAGAGGAACTCGTCGCGCATCCTCGCAAGATTATGGCCCTTCTTTATCCAACGATCCAGCAGACCCTTGCCCGCTCTGACCAGGTCGGCCACAATCCTGACCGCACCGAACGGCCGAAGTCTCAGGAGCTGGCACGTTGTTAGCTCAGCAGAGAGGAGACTCCTTCATTCGACGATCGTTCTTTGTGAGGCGTATGCTGTGAACGCACATGTTGGTGCCCAACTTGGAGACGTATGCTCTCACGCCGCAGCTTTAACATTCAACTCGCTCTCGCCGCCACCGGGACCGCCGTGGCCGCAGCCAGTCCGTTCACCGCCAAATCCTACGCTCAGATTGCCGGCGCGAATGAGCGGGTGAACTTTGCCGTATGTGGTCTTAATGGTCGTGCCAAAGCTCACCTTTCCTCGCTCCAAAACAACCGCGCCACGGCACGCATCACGTATGTGTGCGACGTCGACTCCAATATCTTAACCAACTATTGTTCGCTGGCTACGAAAACGCTTGGATATGCGCCGAAGTCCGAAGACGACTTCCGTCGCGCGCTCGAATCCAAGGACGTCGATGCTATCACCATCGCGACTCCCGACCATTGGCATGCTCCCATGGCCATCCTTGCCCTGAAGGCCGGCAAGCACGTCTATTGCGAGAAGCCCTCCAGCCATAACCCCCGCGAAGGCGAACTGCTGATAGCAGCCCAGCGAAAGTACAGCAAGCTCGTTCAGGTAGGCGACCAGCAGCGCTCGTCGGACTTTACATTGAAGATGGTCGGCATGATCCAGAACGGTGTTATCGGCCGAGCCTACTACGGCAAAAGCTGGTACACCAACAATCGTCAGTCCATGGGAATTGGTAAAGTCGTTCCTGTACCCGCCTCCCTCAACTGGGACCTATGGCAGGGTCCTGCGCCACGCAGCGAGTACAAAAACAACATCCATCCCTATAACTGGCATTGGCTCTTCCGCTATGGAACTGGGGAAGCGCTTAACAACGGTACGCATGAGGTCGACGTTGCGCGCTGGCTCCTCGGTCTCAATTATCCTCAAGCAGTCACCGCTTCTGCAGGCCGATATGCCTTCAAAGATGATTGGCAGTACTACGACACAATGGTGACCAGCTTTGAATTTCCCGATCACATGATCAGCTGGGAGTGCCATGATGCCAACGACATGCCCATGTACGGTCGCGAGCGAGGCACAACCATCCATGGCACAACCGGTACCGTCCTCATCGATCGCGGCGGTTATGAGATTTATGACCTTAATGGTCATAAGAAGGACGAGTACAAAGTTGGCCAGTCCAGTTCCAGTGCCGACACCATTGGTGCCGACACGATGACCGACGCTCACTTTGCGAACTTCATTGCGGGCATTCGCACAGGTGAAAAACTTAATTCTCCGATCGAGGTCGCCAACGTCTCGGTCACCATGGTCCAGCTTTCCAACATCGCCTGGCGTACGAACAGCAAACTCCAGGTAGATACCTCCACGGGGCATGTCACCAACAATCCTGATGCCATGAAGCTTTGGGGCCGCGATTATCAGAAAGGTTGGGAACCCACGATCTAAATTAGCTTGCCTGGCCGCTGCTATACTTTTCTTACTTCGGTTTGGACGGTTTAGACTTTGGCCGCAGGAAAGACAAGCGACGGACGATCAAATCACTGGCAGACAAGCGCTCTCATCGTAGGGCTGCTTGTTGTGCTGGGGCTTTATGGTGAAGAAGCTGTCCACTATAAGCACAGTCTTTACGGCATCCACGAGTATTACACTGTGCGCAACCTTGGTAATTCCCCAGGTTGCAGCACCCGCAACAATAATCCACGGGAACTTACCTGCCCGCTGCCTGGATATAACAGCATTCGGCTAGGCTGCTTGGATGTGCAATGCGTCCCCATGGACCAGGACGCGCCGGAGATCACGCAGCAGGTGCTTGTGGCTTATCATCAGCAAAATCTTGGCGAGTACGGCAGAATGCCTACCCTGATGAAGACCTGGGATCAAATTCCACACAACGACAAACAGAAGTGAGCTCTACTCTTCAGCACGCTACCTTCCGAGATACGGAATCCGCTTCCCTGCATCAGCTCTCCCCGGCATCTCTTCCGCGTCCTCTTCTGATCTTCGTCTGGGCCAGCATCGTTCTCACGATCGCTGCGATTCTCTTCTCCGTGCTCGCGCGGCATTTGGGCTACGGTCTGCCTTATACCAATCCTTATTACTATCTTCCAGGAGATCGCTTCGGCGACTTTCAAGCGTTTGAGGATAAGTTCCAGGATTTAGGCACACCTGCTTTCTTTACCTCCAAGAACAAATTTTTTATGTATCCCGCGCCGATGGTCTTTGTCTTTCGGCCATTCATGACTCAAACCGATCGATCCTCCCAGGTCTTTCTTGGCTTTCTCCTGGTCATCGTCGCTCTCTCTGTACTTGCCTTCTGGCGAATTTTGCGCAACGCCGGTCTAGGTGGAATCTGGTTGAATCTTTTCGTGGCAGCTGTTGTCATCCTCTCCTACCCGGTCCTTTTCGAGCTGATGCGCTGGAACATCGAGATTGTCATTTTTCTGCTCACCTCCCTGGGTGTGTGGGCTTTCTGGCGTGAGCGCTTCTACCAGGCCGCCTTTTACTTCGGCTTAGCTGCATCGCTGAAGTTCTTTCCTGTTATTTTTCTAAGCCTTTTGTTTGCTCATAAGCGTTACCGTGAGACCTCGTTCGGTATTCTCGTCGCTCTCGTTGTGACACTTGGCTCATTGAAGCTGCTTGGCCCTACGATTGCGCAGGCGTTTGCCTGGGACAACCTGCAGATGGCCATGTTTCGGCAGCACTTCGCGGGCGTGCCTGCCTGGATCGGCTACGACCATTCGTTCTTTGCCTTCGCTAAATGGATCATGCTGCCGCGCACTCGCGACCTGACCGCGTGGGTAACGCCCTACATGCGCATCGTCGCGCTTTCCGGCCTGGTACTCTACTTTGCGCGCATCTACTGGATACCGCGGCTCAACCAGATATTGGCCATCTCGGTCCTTGCGGTCACCCTCGCTCCGACCTCCTACGACTACACCCTGCTGTCGCTGTATCCGGCATTCCTCCTGCTCTGCCTGCGCGCGGTTAGAGAATCCGGTCTGTTCCCGCAAAAGCCTTCCAAACTCACACCCTACTTCCTACTGTTTGCCGTCATCTTTACGCCGCTTTCCTTTGTGGTTTGGAACGGAGGCCGTTACGCCGGACAGCTTCGCCTGCTCGCTTTGCTGGGAGTGCTCCTTTTGGCTCTCTGGAAGCCGTTGCCGGAGCAGGAGATCCAGGGTACGCCTTTTGAAGAGAGCCTTCCTCTACCCTTGGCCGCCATCCCCTAAACCGGTCATCCGGTCCTCACACATCCGTGCGGTCTTTTCGGCTATGTCCTTGTTACCATAGGGACGTTGTTCATTTTCTTGCTTGGATTGATCGCTTCTCATGACCTCTCAGAAGATCCGTAAAGCAGTTTTCCCTGCCGCCGGTATGGGCACACGCTTCCTCCCCGCCACCAAAGCTACTCCCAAGGAGATGCTTTGCCTGGTCGATAAACCGCTGATCCAATATGGTGTCGAGGAGGCCGTTGCGGCCGGCTGCACTGAAATCATCCTGATCTCCTCTCGTGGGAAGACCACCATGGAAGATCACTTCGACGCGAATCCGGAGTTGGAAGCGTCCCTCGCCGCCAAGAATAAAACCGCGTTGCTCGAGATTGCCCGGTCGGTTTCAAAGCTCGCCAAGGTCGTCGTTACTCGTCAACCTGAGCCGCTAGGCCTGGGCCATGCCGTCCTTATGGCTAAAGAGATCGTCGGTAACGAACCCTTCGCCGTTCTGCTTCCAGACGACATCGTCGATGCCGAAGTTCCCTGCATGAAGCAGATGGTGGATGCTTTTGAGGAGGTCGGCTGCTCGATCCTCGGCTCCGAAGTCGTCGAAGGGGATGCTATCTCTGCTTACGGCTGTCTGGATTGCACGGCCGATCCTCTCAATCCCCGCTTGCTCAACGTCAAGAATATGGTTGAGAAGCCTAAACCTGGAACCCAGCCGTCGCAAAATGCCATTATCGGCCGCTATATTCTGACCCCTCGTATTTTTGAGATGATCGAGGCGATCACGCCTGGAGCAGGCGGAGAACTCCAACTCACCGATGCCATCAAGGCTCTGCTTCTGCACGAAAAAGTCTACGGGTACAGCTATGTCGGCAAACGTCATGACGCGGGTGACAAGCAGGGCTTTCTTAGAGCCACAGTTGAACTGGGCTTGAAGCATCCCATTCTCGGCCAGAGTTTCCGTTCCTGGCTGAAGTCCCAGTCCTTCTAACTTTTGCGCTTTCACTCCGGTATTCCCGTAACGAACGTCTGCTCGGTTTCCGCGCCGATCACGCGGTACAAAGCAAACTGCCGCGAGCTCTGTGCCCGCAGCTCAAACAGCAGTGAAGCTCGGTTTGAGGCTTCGGCGTCCACGGCATCGACCAGCCGCATCCAGGGTGTTCGATCGAGATGCTTGGAGTCGGTTACACTCGCGAGCGCCATCTTCAAAGAACCAACCGGCTCTCGTTGAGCTACGACCGAGACATATCGGTCTACACCACCGGCACCGGGAGATACCGCTGTAAACACGTAGGTGGCTGCTCCGCCATAGCTTAAGGTATAAGCTTTGATGGATGCATCTTTGAGCATGACGGTGGGCGCTGCTGCCGCGATCGCTGCTGCTGCTTTGGCGGCTGCCGCTTTCCTTTGCCGCGCCCGCGCCGCTGCCGTTGTGGGCACGGAGGTATGAGTTGGAGTTTTGGCCGCGGGTGCCGGGATAGACGCCGGGCTTGCTGCCGCGGCTGAAGCTGCGGGCAAATCGTACTTCGCCAGTTGTGCCCGAGCCATCTCTTCCAAGTTCGCCGTTACTTGCGTTCGCTCCTCGTCGCTCTCCCATGTTCGCTCAAACGGATGCTCCGGGCGATCCTTCGCATCGGAGACGGCCACCGCCTGCTGCAAGTTGGCTGGTATGCCCTTGAGCGGCGGAAGATCCTCTTCGTCGAGTCGCGAAGCCGGCTTGCCTCGATGCAGATTCGGCCGGTCCGGGTCATCGTTCAGCGACGCGGCTCCCGAGACCGACGCCAAATCCTTCTTCTTCTGCGCCGCTTTCTGCTCCGCGGGCGTCCGCCGTTTCAACGTAGGGCGATCTACATCCTTGGAATCCGTGTCCGTACTCGTCGTGTCGGCACTCCCGCTCGCGTCCGTTCGCCTCCGCATCGTGGGCGCGTCCGGATCTTTGTCTGCGGAAACCGTGGTTCCTCCGCCCACTGCGCCGCTTCGGTCGACGGGTTGGCTCGAACTTTTCTCGGTGGAGCTTCCGTTGGCTGCCGTGCCGCTCGAGAAATGCGGTCCGGATCCTCCACTGGTTACCACCTGCGGCAGAGGTCCACTCTTTTTTGCAGCAACCAAGACCGGTTTCGGCGCGGGCTTGAACGGCCCATACGCCAGCCAGCCATCGTCGAACGCGGCCACCCCGTTGGACACATAATGCCGCGTATAGGAAAGATCGAGCGATCCTTCCGGCACCCCAGCCTTCTCTATCTCGAACACTGTTCCTGTATCGAGCTCAAAGGGCACCGGTCGCGCCAGGTACACGCCCCCGTCTTCAAGATGGCCATCGATAAAAATAGACACGGGAACCACGCGACTCGCCGTCGGCTTGACCAGATCCCCGGTCCATTCATAGACGGCAATCGCGCGCACGACGGTCTCCGGCTTCTTTACCGTATGCATCTGCGCCTGCGCCGTACTTAGCCCGGCTCCGCTCAACAAAGCGCATCCTACCCAAATTAAAACTTGGCGCCGCATCCTTGCTCCAGTGTTCATTAGACGCGCAACCTGCCTCGGCGAGTTCTACGGTTTGCACCGGCTCACTCGACCTTATCGGCAAAAGAGGCGATTCCATGAGCCCTGCCGAGCGGATTTTAGAAAGAAATTTGCATCTGCTTTGATTTTTGGTTGTATTTTCGCCTGTACGCAAACTTTAGACTCTCCTTATGTCCACTCCTTTGCTCGAAGTCGACCACCTGAACATCGCCTTCGGGACGCGCACCGTCATCACGGATCTCTCCTTCAGCATCGCTCCGGGAGAAACCCTCGGCCTCGTCGGCGAATCCGGCTCCGGCAAGTCGGCCACCTCGCTTGCCCTTCTTCGCCTGCTTCCCCCGAATGCCCGCGTCACGGGCGCGATCACCTTTGCCGGCCAGCGCCTCGACACCCTGCCCGAAGCCGGCATACGCCGCCTGCGCGGAAGCGCGTTCGCGATGATCTTCCAGGAGCCCATGACCGCGCTCAACCCTGTCCTGCGCGTGGGCGACCAGATTGCCGAAGCCCTTCGCGCGCATGCCCCCAGGCTCTCCCGTACCGAAGTCCGGCGCCGCGTCTTAGCTGCTATGGACGAAGTCGCTTTGCCCGATCCCGAGACCCGCCTCCGCGACTATCCTCACCAGTTCTCCGGAGGCCAGCGCCAACGCATTCTGATTGCCATGGCGCTGGTGCACCGGCCCCGGCTTGTGATTGCCGATGAGCCGACCACCGCGCTCGACGTTACGGTCCAGGCTCAGATCCTCACTCTCCTGAGCGATCTACGCCGGAGCCATGGACTCTCTATGCTGTTCATCTCCCATGACTTAGCGGTGGTCAGCCAAATCGCCGACCGCGTCGCCGTGCTGCAGCATGGATGCCTGATCGAGCAAGCCGCCACTGCCGAGTTGTTCCGCGCTCCCCAAAACCCCTACACGCGGCAGCTGCTGGCCAGCGCTCCTACCATGCATACGGACCGCTCCCAGCCGCTCGCCACCCTGCGCTAAATTGCTTTCGGCCAGCGCGACCTTCTGCCTGCGATAATGACGGAGCGCACCATGCGAGCTCTGATCCTCTCTGACATTCACGCGAATCTGGAAGCCCTGGATGCGGTGCTCGAGGCCGCCGGCGCGCTCGAGCACGGGTACGAGGAGCTCTGGAACCTGGGCGACCTGGTCGGCTATGGGGGTAGTCCCAACCAGGTGGTCGAGCGGATGCGTTCGCTCGAAACACAGGTTGTGCGCGGCAATCATGACCGCGTCTGCTGCGGCCTGACCTCGCCCAACTCCTTCAACCCCGTCGCTCGCAGCGCAGCCTTATGGACACGCACAGAGCTGACCGAGGAGAACCTCCGTTGGCTGCGCAACGTTCCGCAAGGGCCGTTGGCTCCGAAACTGGCCGGCGTGACGCTCGCCCACGGTTCTCCCCTGGATGAAGATGTGTACATCCTGAGCATGCGCGACGCCTGGGCACCGCTCCAGCAGATGGAGACGCCTCTTACCTTCTTCGGTCATACGCACATTCAGGGCGGCTTCGCGCAAAAGGGCCACGAGTGGCAAGAACTCCGTCCCGGGTACAGCTCGGCGGAAGCAGGCCGCGACTCCAAAGCCAGTACCTGGTCGCTCAAGCTTCCGCCGGGCACGCGCCACCTGATCAATCCGGGTTCAGTAGGCCAGCCTCGCGATCACGACTGGCGCGCCGCCTTCGCCCTCTATGACTCGGACACATGCGAGATCGATTTCCATCGCGTGCCCTACGATCTCGTGGCCAGCCAGGGAAGAATCCTTATGGCAGGATTGCCAGAGCGCCTGGCTACACGCCTTCGCGAAGGCCGGTGAGGAACAGCTCCGCTATCCTGCAGCCTTTCTGGCAAAGGAACGCACACGTTTACGGCGCTGGATAGGTGGGAGGTTTGGGCGTCAGGTGCCGCAGCAAAAACTCCTGGATCACGTTCTGAGCGCCATCGAGCGCGACCGCGATGAAGCCATTTTCAAAGGTTAGCCCAACGCCATTGCGATCGTTCGCCGGGTAGTAAAGATTGGAGAGCGCTCCCGTGCTCAAGTCTCCTGCGAGGCCAGCATAGGCGGGCTGCCATCTTCCGTTGTCTCCCTTTGCGATGACCGCTGTCGAGAGCGCGTAGAACAGACGCGAGCGCACGCTGCCTGTTCCTTTGTAGAAGTAACGCGGATCCTGGTGCAGCAGCGCCGGGAAGACCGCCCCTCCCAGCAGCGTACCCGCGGTCTCATTGGCGAGCCCGGCCCCGAGCCGTTTGCCGTAGCCCTGCGCTCCTGGACCGTAGCCGCTCAAGCTGCCCGTGGCCTGCTGTATCCCGGCCGTGGCGGCCGTAAGGCCAAGCGTCACGGGATCAAACAGCGTTTTCCACGAGAGCTCGAACTTCTGCCGAGCCGTCAACGCTGGAGCGTGCCAATCGTACACCACGAAAAAGTTGGGGATGACGCCCACCAGCCGTTGATGCTCCTCGGCTTGCACCTCTGCCGCGGCCAACTCCTCCCGCGAGATGCTTACGTCGATTGCCTCGGCCGCTCCAGCTTGCAGCACCACCGTCGGCAATTCCTGCTGTTCGCCCGGCTGCACTGTTCCAGATACCTTTCCGGGAGCAAATCCCGCCGCGCTTACCGCAAGCTGAAAGATTCCGGCGGGAAGATGATCCGCTTGGAATCCGCCATCGCCAGTCACGGTCAAGGTGCGCACGAAGCCGTCTACACCCGAAAAGACGATGTGCGCTCCGGCAATCCCGGCTCCATCCTTGTCTTCCACAAACCCTTTGAGCGACCCAGATTTACCCTCCGTCTGGACCGAAGGCGCCGGGTCGGGACTACTCTGCGCACATGCGACGGGGATGACCGCTCCGAAGAACAGCAGGCCGACGGCCAAGACCATCCAGGCCCTCCGGATTATCCCTGCACGGCGCAAGAGGCCCCCTGCCGATAAGGACGAGGCAGCACTCACCAAAGCCGCAGGAGACTCCCAACGCCGCCGAATCCTGCGCCTGCCTTTCATGTCAGGCCTAATCGCGCTGCTCTTCAAGCTGCAGGCCCAGGGCCTCCCAGCGAGCGAGCAGCTGCTCGTGCTCGTGCCGCAACCGTTCTACTTCTACCGAGGCCTTTTGTGACTCCTCCGCCGAGCTGAAAACTCCCAACTTCGCCTCCGCACACGCAAGCTGCTGCTCCATCTCCGGAATCGCCTCTTCCGCCGCGCTTACCTCGTCCTCCAACAGCTTCAGCTTGATCGGGTTAAGTTTCTTCGCCGCGGACTTCTTTGTCTCTCCCACAATCAGGGGAGCAGCCGGGGTCGTTCCACCGTGCGCTCCGGCGAAACTCGTCACGGAAGCCGTCACCTTCTCCGGTCCACCCTGCTTTCTCCACAGGTAATCCTCATAGTTTCCGGGGTAGACGTGCACACGCCGATCTTCCACCTCGAAGACCCGCGTCGCCAGACCGTCGATGAAGTAACGGTCGTGCGAGACAAACAGCACTGTGCCGGAGAAGTTTCGGATCGCGTCGAGCAGCACATCCTTCGCGCGCAGATCCAGGTGGTTGGTCGGCTCGTCGAGCAGCAGCATATTTGCCGGACTCACCAGCATTTTGGCCATCGCGTACCGGTTGCGCTCTCCGCCGCTCAGCACGCCCAACTGCTTGAACACGTCGTCGCCTGAGAACATAAAGCATCCCAGCAGGCTCCGCAGCTCGACCACCGGGACCTTCGGCGCAGTTCCCGCGATGTCGTCCAGCATCTTGGCGTTGCCGTCGAGCACCTTATATTGATCCTGCGCAAAGTAATCCGCCAGCACGTTGTGCCCCAGCTTGATTGCTCCCGAGGTCGGCTCTTCCTGCCCGCTCAGCATCCGGATCAGCGTGGACTTGCCCGCGCCGTTTGCCCCCACCAAGGCAATGCGGTCGCCGCGATCGATCTGAAAGGTAACGTCTGTCAGAATCTTCTTGATGCTTCCGTCCGGAGTCGGATAGTCCTTCGACAGATGGGTCACTTCGATCACGGTCCGTCCACTGGCGGGCGGCTGCGGAATGGTAAAGCTGATGGTCGCCTCTTCCTCCGGCACCACGATGCGCTCGATCTTCTCGAGCTCCTTGATGCGCGACTGCACCTGCTTGGCCTTGGTCGCCTGCGCACGGAAGCGGTTGATGAACGCCTCCAGATCGACGATCCGCTCGCGCTGATTCTTATAGGCACTCATCAGCTGGGTCTTGCGTTCTTCCTTTTGCGTGACGTACTTCTCATAGCCTCCGGTGTACATGTGCATCCGCTTGTTCCAGACTTCGCAGATCTTGCCCACGGTCACGTCGAGGAAGTAGCGGTCGTGCGAGATCAGCACAAACGCGTTCTCGTAGTTGCGCAGATAGTCCTCAAGCCAGTTGCGGGTCTCGAGATCCAGGTGGTTGGTCGGCTCATCGAGCAGCAGCAGCGACGGCTTTTCCAGCAGCAGCTTGGCCAGCGCGATCCGCATCTGCCAGCCACCCGAAAACTCCTCCGTCCGGCGCTCCCAGTCTTCCTTGGCAAATCCCAGCCCGCCCAGCACGGTGCCCACCTGCGAGTCGAGGGTATAGATGTCATGCGTTTGCAGCACATCCATAATGTAGGAGTAGCGATCCGCAGCCTCTTCATACTTGGGTGACCCAGGCTTCTGGTCGCTGAGGATGCCGGTCAGCTCCTCGGCCTCGGTCTCCATGCCGCGCAGCTCATCGAAGACGCTCAGGCACTCTTCGAAGACCGTCTTGCCGCGCATCGCGAGCCCGTCCTGGGGAAGATAGCCGAGGGTTGTCCCCTTGTTCTTCGAGATGGTCCCGTAGTCCAGCGACTCCATGCCTGCGAGGACCTTGAGCAACGTACTTTTACCGGTGCCATTGCCGCCGACCAGCCCGGTTCGTTCATTGGGCGTGATCAGCCAGTTCACCTCCTCAAAGAGGAGTTTCATTCCAAATCGTTTGCCCGCGCCCGAGAGTTGTAGCATTGTGTCTATTTTCTCATCTACGCGTCGATCTCCTGAGCGATGCATCTGCATCCTGCCAACCCATACGCTACCCCTTCTGCTACCTTCAGTCATGGAGAGCGTTTCACCCCGGATGCCTGTTCAGCCCCTCACTCCTGGCCAACCCGTGTCCGGCCCGCCGCCTAGAGAGCCTGCGGCCTCCGAACAGGAAGATCTGCAACCGGCTTCTGTTTGGCTGCAGCGCGGCTCACTTTTTATTCTTGTGCTGTTCTGTGTCTATCTTGGCGCGCTGGTCGCTATTGTGCCCTGGTGGTCTGCGGTCTGGGACCATAATCCGCTGCTGCTCGCGTACCCACGCCTTTGGGCTGTGCTTCGGACCGGCCCCGCGCGCGGTATTATCTCCGGCTGCGGCCTGCTGGATATCTGGATCGGCATCTCCGAAGCCATCCACTACCGGGAACGCCGCCCCTGATGCAACCCGCTGACGATCTTATGACCGACGAACCGAAGCCTTTGCCGCGCGCGCCGCTGGCCTACGAAAATCCCGAGTTCGTCGATTCACCCGACGGACGTATCTTCCGTATTCTCGCCGAGTACCAGGAGCCGCTGGTTCGCTTCCGGCGCGAGCGCATTGCCGATACCGTCGTCTTCTTCGGCTCCGCGCGCTTCCGTGCCCTCGATGTGACAAACTCCCAACTTGAACTGCTTGAGAACTCCTACTCCGCCACGCCCGCGCCCCCGCAGGAGCAGCCCGCCTCCCCCGACGAGCAGGCGACCGGGCAGGCCAGCGACCTGAAGCTTTCGCTCGCCCAGGCCGCAGTGGAGATGTCCCACTTCTATGAGGACGCCCGCACCCTTGCCCGCATGGTCTCTACCTGGGCCAAGGACCTGCCCGGCCCGCTCCACCGCTTCGTCATCACCTCCGGCGGAGGTCCCGGCATCATGGAAGCGGCCAATCGCGGTGCGTACGATGCCGGTGCACGCTCCATCGGGCTGAATATCAAGCTGCCGTTTGAGCAGTTTCCCAATCGCTTCGTCACGCCCGAGCTAAACTTCGAGTTCAGCTACTTTTTTATGCGCAAGTTCTGGTTCGCCTACCTGGCCAAGGCGCTGGTCGTCTTTCCGGGAGGCTTCGGCACCATCGACGAGATGTTCGAGATTCTCACCCTTGTGCAGACAGGCAAGTTCGCCAAGCCGCTGACCGTCGTCATTTACGGCTCGGAGTACTGGAGGTCGGTGCTCAATCTGGAGGCGCTTATCGCGCGTGGAGCGATTGCCCAGAGAGATCTCAAGCTCTTCCAGTTTGCCGACACCCCGGAGGAGGCCTTTGCTTTGCTTCAGGCCGGCTTGTCGGCCCATCTGGAGACGCCCGGACACCCAGGCGATGGTTCGTCGGGCATCCCGGACGAGGCCAGCTCACCCGTGCAGACGCTCTTCGGGCCAGACATCAACAAGACCAGGCCTTAGGCTTGTATCGAAGATTGGCCTTGTTCCTGCCGCTCTGCCAGCAGCAGGACCGAAGCATCGCCGATCCTTTCCCGAGTGTGCACCATCAGCTCCCGATGCGAGAGAATGCGGTTCTTGCCCGTGCACTTGACCTCGTACATTGCGTCGTCCGCCAGCGCGACGAGACGTTCGCCGCTCGCCGTCCAGGAGTCAAGCGACGCGGTGCCGATACTTGCGGTGACCGGGCCTCCGGGCCAGGACTCGCGTTCGATCGCCTCCTTGAGCCGTTCGGCAAACTGGATGGCTCCCTCGCCGTCGGTATTGGGCAGTAAGACGACAAACTCTTCGCCCCCGTAGCGTGCGGCCAAGTCGGTCTCGCGGGCGCAGTTCCGGATGAGCGAGCCCATCCGCTCTAATACCCGATCTCCGGCCGCATGCCCAAACTGATCGTTGCGCTTTTTAAAGTTATCGATGTCGAGCAGCATCACGGAGAGCGCAGTGTGATAGCGCCGCGCAGACTGAAACTCACGCTTTACCCGGTCATCCAGAACCCGCCGGTTGGCGAGCCCGGTGAGTGCGTCGGTCGCCGCCAGTCGCTCCAGCTCCACGCAGAGTGCCTCGAGCGCCTTTTGCTGCTTCATCTCGCTGGTCACATCCACGGAGATGCAGCCCAGCATCGGTTTGCCCTCAGTGTTCAACCAGGAAAATTTATGCGACTTCCATTGCAGGAGGCGACCTTCAGTATCGGTGGTCTGTTCCAGCCGCGCCACCAGACACCCGGAGTCAATGGCCTCCAGATCGTTGGCACGATACTCATCGGCCAAGGTCCGCGGAAAGAGGTCGTGCACACACTTGCCGATCCACTCGGTTCTATCGATGCCGAACTCGCGTGCCGTCCGGTCGTTGTAAAAGACGAATCGTCCTCTGTCATCTTTAATGAAGCCAAGAAACGGAGCATAGTCCATGAAGGTGCGGAACCGGTCTTCGCTTGAACGCAGATCCGTCACGACCTTGTCCCGCTGGGAGAGCGCATCCATTAGCCGCCGTTGTTGCACCCGTATCTCAATTTGCGTCTGTACCTGGTGCGTAAGAACCTTCAAGGCCTGGCGTTGCGAAGCCTTGAGCTGGCGAGGCACCGTGTCCAGCACGCAAAGCGTCCCCAGGTGCGCGCCGCTCCAGCCACCCAAGGGCATGCTGGCATAAAAGCGAATGTTGGGCTGCGACGTCACCAGCGCATTGTTGCGGAAGCGAGCGTCCTTGGACATATCTTCGACAACCACCAGCTCGTCTTGCTGAATGGTATGCCGGCAAAAGGACATGCTTACCGGAATCTCCCGCACCGGGGTGCCGAAGGCCGCTTTAATCCATTGGCGGTCGCTGGCAATGAGGCTGAATGCGCCGATCGCCGTGCCGCAGATCTCGGCTGCCAGCATGACCAATTCGTCGAAGGCGTCCTCTTCCGGAGTATCCAGCAGAAAGAGCTGGTCAAGTGCGAGCAACCGTGCGGACTCCATCTCCGGCTGCAGCATGGGCAAGGTTGTGAGGGAAACGCTCATTAGTGATTTCCAACGTACGCCCCCCATCGGTGTTCTGAAATACAACTCTCGTGAGAGAGACCCGGGAAGGCTCCAGTCAGAGATCGAGAACAGCCGGACCCTCTTCTCATGCTGCCGCATGCCCGGCTCCAGCATAGAGCAGGCATCCTCATAGAGCTGGCGTACAGTAGTCGAATGCGTCCGCTGCGGGTCGCCTACTTTCCCGATTCCTTTCACGAAGTGAACGGAGTTGCGCACACAAGTCGCAACTTCGCGGCCTATGCGCAGCGCCATAGGCTCCCTTTTCTGTGCGTGCGGGCCGGCACGCGGGTCAGTCCGGTGGAGCAGCACGGAAGCCTGCGCACCCTGGAGCTGACACGCTCCGCAGCCGCGGTAAACGTGGAGAAGGACCTGGCCTTCGACCCGCTGTTCTGGCGGCACGCGGACGCGATTGAAGACGAACTGCACCGCTTCAAGCCCGATCTGCTGCACATGACAGGGCCGAGCGAGCTGGGCCTCTTCGCTGCGTATTTTGCGTGGAAGCTGCAGATTCCCCTGGCTGCCTCCTGGCACACCAACGTTCACGAGTATGCCGCGCAGCGCCTGGTCTGGCTCACCAAGCTGATGCCAGAGGTGTGGGGGCGGGCGGCCGCGCAAGGCGTCGAGGGCAGCTCGCTTGAGGCGATGCTGCGCTTCTACGCACGAGCGGAGGTTCTCTTTGCGCCCAATCTGGAGCTTTGCCAGATGCTGGCCGCGCGGACCGGCCGGCCCTGCGACCGGATGCAGCGCGGCGTGGACACGACCGTCTTCTCGCCGCGGTCCCGCGGGGCGGGCGAAAGTGCTGAAAGGACGCCGATCCTGGGCTACGTGGGGCGGCTCTCGGTGGAGAAGAATGTGGCTCTGCTGCCGCGCGTCGAACAGGCGCTGCAAGCGGCGGGGCATCGTGTGCGCTTCCTCATCGTCGGCCATGGAGCGGAGGAGGAGAGACTGCGGCGCGCGATGCCGACGGCTGAGTTTGCCGGTGTGCTGCGCGGAGCGGACCTGGCACGGGCGTACACGCGGATGGACGTCTTCGTCTTTCCGTCGCACACGGATACGTTCGGCAATGTTGTGCTGGAGGCTTTGGCCAGCGGGGTGCCTGCGGTGGTGACGCCCCATGGCGGCCCGCGCTCGATCGTTCGGGAGGCCCGGGGCGAGGACCCCGGGACGGGCGTCATCGCCGCCGAAGAGGACTTTGCCGGAGCGATCGCCGGCCTGTTGCGCGACCCGGTGCGCCTGGCCGGGATGCGCGAGGCGGCCGCGGCGTACGCAGCCACGTGCAGCTGGGACGCGGTCTTCGACGAGGTCTGTGCCGCTTATTCCAGGCTACTTGAGCGTCCGGGAGAGCCGCGGCCGGATCTGTGCCGAGCAGGTGCGGGAACCGACTCAAGGCCGGGCTGACGAAGCTCGCCGACGTACACGCCATAAGCTGGAAGCGCGATGCCGCTGAGCGGAACGAGGCTGGGGACGGGCGACGAAGAGGCGAGGGTGCGGAGCATTCCCGCTCCCAACGGAATACCCCGAGCGCGAAGCTCCGCCGCGAGCGAGACGCTGGTGGCGCGGGAAGACACGTTGCAAAGGACCACGACGGGCGCCGCGCCGATCGCTCCTGTTGCTCTTCTCATTGCTGGGCGCGGACGCCGTATCCAGACGACGAGGCCGGGGTGAGCGGAAGCCAGGACTTCCAGCGAGCCTGTACGCGCTGCCAGGCTGGTATGGCGCAGGAGGATGAGACGCCGGTACCAGTTGAGCAGCGAGTCCTGGTCGTCCTCTTCGGTCGCCGCGATTGCCGTAGCCGTGCTTGCTGTGGCCGTGCTCGGACCCGCCGGAGCGGCTGCGGGAGACTGTGGAGGGCCGCTCTCCTGCATGGGCGAAGGTACGTTAGAGGCGGACACCGCGTTGGAGACGGTGCCCAAGGAGACGGTGCCCAGAGAGGCGGTCTGCATTCCGAGCTCCTGTCCGGCGTACAGCTCCGGGACGGCCTGGCCCAGAAGCAGGAGTGCGGCGGTTTGCCTGGCGATCTCAAGCGGAGGCGCGCCCTCGCTGAGCCGGCCGAAGCTGCGCGGACGGCAGTCTGCATCGGACGCGAGCACCGCGGTGGCGTGCGGGAAGCGCGCGTTTGGGCGAGCCTTCAGCAAACCAGCCAGCTCCTCCGCCGACCAGCGATCGAGCCCTAGGAGGCGATCGTCCAGAGTCAGTTGCGGGGCACTCGCCGAGGCGGTTCCGGGGGCTTCCGCCGGCACAAGTGGAGTTCCGATCTGTTTGGGAATGGTCTGCCTGGGGACGGCCTTCCGGCGAGCGGTTCGCAGGTGCGAGCGGCTGGTCGCGACCGCGCCGCCGGAATCGGCAGACGCCGGTATGTCCCAAAAGAGAACGCGCTGGCCGGGGTAACTCGCGCAGAGACGATCGAGCAGGCTCAAACGAGCCGCCGTCTGAGCTGCCGTGAGCGATCCACGCTGCGGGTCGGGATTGGTGAGCCGGAGGCCGGCGAGGCCGCGGCTCAGCCAAAAGCGGGCCGCGTCGGCGGTTTCGTCTTCCGACAAGGCGCTGTTGAACGGCAGGTCGACGAGCACCCGGATACGGCGCCGGCTTGCCTCCTGCAGCAGCAGGGCGAGATCGTCTTCGGTTCCGTATGCTGGGTCGAAGGGCGACGCTGCTCCTGCGGCTGCAGTGCCATGGGCTGCGGCATTCGCAAGCGGAAAGGGCGAGAGGATCAGCGCGTCCACCCCGAGCGATTGCAGGGAGTCGAGCCGTTGCACAATGCCGCGCAGATCGCCGACGCCAGTGCCCTTGCTGTCCTCGAAGGTACGTGGGTCAATCTGATAGAAGACGGCCGACTCCCACCAGCGCTCGACCGTCCATCCGGAGCCTTGCCAGCCCGGCCGCGCAAGCGTCTGCGCAAAGCCGCTCGTGCAGGCGATCGTCAGAGATAAAAGCAGGAAAAGACGCAGCGGAAATCTCATCGCCGGCCGGCTACCTGCGGCTCGGAGCAGCAGGCGCACCTGGGCGAGCAGGCTGGCGATCGCGCAGGAACTGGTCGAAGTCCAAGCCGAACTGCGGCACGGAGCGCGTGCCGTGGATGGTAAAGGGAAGCTCGACTCCGGCACCGTTTCTGCTCAGGTACTGGTCGACCGCGTGCAGCAAGATCTGCTTCCACCAGCTCTGGACCATGCCGGAGGCCTGCGCCTGGGTGCGCACCTTGCCGTGGAAGTCGAACTGCTCGCCATCGAGCGAGTACACGCCTTGCATCTGAATCTGCGCGCCTGGAACCGTGTAGTTGAGCGAGTCGAAGTTCATACGGCCGCCGCTCAGCTCAAACTGGCCGCTCATGGCAGAGCTGACCACGGCGGGTCCGGGATGCGCCGCGGCCTCAGCAGCCTGCGCGGGCAGCCCCTGCGCGCGCAGGCTGAGCTGGTCGACCTTCTGCTGAAAGGCAGCGTTGGCGAGATGGATCTGCCGCAGCGAAAAACGGGCGTGGAGCGCCAGACGGTCGAGAACGCTCTCGTGCCCCGGGCGAAGATGCAGCTGCGCGGAGCTGGTCATCTGCGCGGAGAGCAGCACTGGCCGCGTCTTTACCGCGAGCGCCAGAAAGTCCTGGACGAAGCCGTTCGGCACCTCAACGGTCAGATCGATCACGTGACCCTTGCCCTTTTCATTCACGATCGAACCGCGGCAGGTGAAGGCGGAGTTGCGGAGCCTGCCCTGGACCGGCTGCAGCAGCGTGTCTCCTGTGGTGCCATCGACGATGGCGTGGAAGGTGGTGCGCAGCGACATGGGCTGACGGGCGCTTTCGAGCGCGAAGTCCGGCGTCTCGGTCGAGCCGCTGACCTCCAGCCGATGGAGCTGGCCGCGAAACTCCCCGGTCGAACGAAGTGTGCCGCTCAGCCCGTGAATTGTGCTCAGGTCGGCGTGCTCGAAGGTATAGCGGCCATCGAGCGGCGTGGCTCCCGGGCTTGCGGAGATCCACGGGCCGAAGTTGCCCTGGACGTGCACATCTCCGCGAGGAATGGCGTTTACCAGCGTGGCATTGAAGCGCACGGGCGTATCCTGCGCAACGTCTTCAAGGTCGATGCTCTGCAGGTCGAAGGTCTTGGGCGTCTTGGCCGGATCGCTGTTTTCGAGTACGAGGCGGGAGTCGCGGATGGAGAACCGGTCCACGATGAGCTGCGTCTGGGCCGCACGCCGGCGCTCGGCATCGTCCCCTGGCTGGACATGCAGGCCGTGCGGCGGGATGCGGATGTCGAGCCCCGACACGTAGACCGTGCCGATGCGCAAGGGCCGCTCAAACAGGCTGCGCAGACCGGTGTGAAAGCGGAAATGAGCCACGGAGACGACAGGAGGTGCGGCCTTGGCTGATGGTTCGGGCGAAGCAAGCGGCGCACCGATACGCAGGCCCTGGCCGGAGACCTCCAGTCCATGCAGGAGAGAGACCTCGAGGGAGTCGAGCTCGACGTGGCTGTGAAAGCGCGTGCTCAGCGCCGCGATCAGCCGCTGCTGGAGGATCGGTCCGGCGCGCCGCGCGAGCATCTCCCCAGCGACGCCTAGTAGAAGGAGCAGCAGCACACATGCGATGGTCCAGCCTCGCCAGGCGCGGGAAGCGCGTTTTGGGGGGCTGCCGGCAAATGTCGCAGTCTGCGTCACGGGCAAGCGAGACACCTCCTGTTAAAGATACTGGAAGGACACAGCCTTTGCCCGAAGCGGGCTGCCTGCCGCAAGAAGCGGCAGGGAGCCCGATGAGGGGTGTACCCCTTGGAGGGGTGGCGTAAAGTCCTTGTTTTGTTGAAGATAGCTGAGAAGAATGAGGTAAAGTCGTCAATCGAAAAGGGTTATGGGTAAAGTCGTCA
>CALMVK010000196.1:20230-24414 GCA_937873145.1 uncultured Granulicella sp.
CTGAGAAGAATGAGGTAAAGTCGTCAATCGAAAAGGGTTATGGGTAAAGTCGTCATTCGACTGCACTTAGAACGGCTTTTATGGGGGATGCAAAGCACGCATACCGAGAAGAACAAACGCAGACTCACGACGTGCATAACACATTGCTTACTTTCTATTATACGAGAGCGAAACGAGGAGGTATGCCAGGTTTTTCTGGCCTCTAAGTGTTTCTGAATCATTTACTTACGCTAAAGGAATCGAGGGTTGGGGCTTGACACGACGAGCGAAGCCCAAGCCAGAGTGCCTTTGCGGAGGAATCGCTAGAGACACTGTGGACTGAGTCAGCTGGTTTCAAGTTGCTTTTGTAGCTCTTCGAGGGTGAAGCCCTTGGGTTTCGGGGAAGAAGTGACGCCGGCGATGACCGCGGTATCGAAGCCGAAGAGAAGCCCGCCGAGCGCGGCCGTGATGGTGCTTTCGACGACCAGGTGATTGAGGCGGATCGAGTGAGCCGTCTCAATCGCCGTGGAGGCGCGGGGCAGGTGCATGCAGAACCTCAGGCGGAGAGTTCTTTAGGGACTTTTGGCGCGAGAAGTCTATCGCAAAGTTAAGGAGCCTGGCGGCAACGCGGCGATGGCGGGTTGCCGATGCCGGAAGGAAGGGACTCTTCCCTGTTCTGTCGGCCTGGTGACAGATGCGAGCGATTGATTAGTTAGCTGTGTGTGCGGTTGGCGAGCGAGTCTGCATACACGGGCGATGCGTGCGCGGCAGACCGACCGGAACTCACGCCGGCGGCTCCGTGATCCCACAGTTGGGTCATTACTTTTGGTTGGACTCTACATCTTCGTTGTCATAGCGTGTCTTGCGTTTCGGAGCTAGTCTTCTCACAGCTTCTGGAATCGGTTGAAGCGATTGCTGACCGAACCAGTGTTTTCAGGCTTGAGATGGTGTATGCCGATCGAACAGATCCTGTTACTCACGGTAGGAGTGCTGGCTTGTAGTTGCGCCGGCGCGCTCGCAATTCGGCTTACCAATGCACGCCTGCTGGGGCTAGGCTGGCTCAGCGCTGCCTTCGCCGTCGGCAGCCTGACGTCTATGCTGCTGTACGTGTCCTATGCGCTGCCTCCGCTGCTGTCCGTGGCTGCGGTGGACGTGCTTGTGCTGCTCTCGTTCGCGCTGCTGCATCTAGCCGTACTTCATCTGGTCGATGTGGAGATTACCTTTCAATACGAGCTCTTGCTGCTCGGCTTGCAGACGCTGAGCGATCTGGTGTCGCTGCACTACGGAGTTCCCTGGCGGATTCGTGTTTCGATTGCCGCGCTTCTGCTCGCGGTGCAAAGCGGATACACCGGAGCGATGCTGCTTTTGCGGGTGCGTGCGGGGACCAGAGTGGCCACGTGGTTCAATGCGCTGCTGCTTTTTGCTGTGACTTTCCTGCAATTGATGCGGAGCAGAACCGTTGCGTTTAGCCCGATCCGGGACGGTGCGGCGCTGATGCGGCTTGAGAAACTGACTTGCTTGAGTTATCTCGCGTTCAGCTTCGCCGTGGGCTTCGGCATTTTCTGGCTGGCCTCTTCGACGCTCTTGATCAAACTGGATGACCTGGCCAGCCTCGACCCGCTGACCCGCCTGTACAACCGGCGCGTTTTTCTTCGCTGGTGCGAACGAGTGGAGGCGCGCAGCCGTGAGAACAAAGCGCCCTTCTCCGTCCTGATTGCGGATTTGGATCACTTCAAAGCCGTCAACGATAAGTTTGGACATGCCATGGGCGACGTAGTGCTGTGTGCTGCGGTAGAGCGGATGCAGGACGCGGTGCGGGGAATCGATATTCTGGGGCGCTGGGGCGGCGAAGAGTTCGTGGCGCTGTTGCCCGGCGCCTCCTCCGAGGCCGCGCTGCTGGTGGCGCAGCGCGTTCGGCGCAACGTCGAACGCAGCGTGGTACCGGTCGGCAAGCGAGTTCCGGGAGAAGACTCTCAAGGGCTGCACGTCACTTTGAGCGTAGGCGTAGCTTCCTTCCAGGGCGAGGGGGACACCATCGATCGCATGATGGAACGAGCCGACCATGCACTCTACGCGGCGAAGGCGAGCGGGCGAAACCAGGTCAGCGTGGATGGCCTGCAGGTTCCAGACTTCTTCTCGCTGCGTCATGCCCGGACCGGCACCCAGTGACCGGAGGAGTTCCCGACTGACTGGAGACGCGAGGGATCAGAACATGAGCCGTCCACCCAACTGAATGTAGCGCGGAAGCCGAGCGTGCTGGTCGCCTGCCTGAGAGAAGAGGGAGGAGCGTACGCTACCAACTCCGAGCAGCAGACAAGTTCAGGCTCTGCGGAAGCCTGCGGGAAAGGCGTGTGAGGTTTCGCTTATAGCTGCGATAGAAAGTCACAACGATTGTGGCCGACGAAGGAGTTTCTCTCGCTGCGTTCAGCTAGACGGCTGAGATTTGCGATACATTTCAGTCAAGACCCCGGAGATTGCCGCTCCCGCTGTCTACTTCTTCTATCTCTCTTTGCTCAGCCTGCCTGGTCTACTTGCATGGCTTCTCGCATTTTTTCTGTCCACTTACTTTTTATTCTTACAATTCTTCGGTATTTATGGTTTTCAGCTCACCTATATGTTTTCAGCTCACCTATATAAGGAGTTCGTCCGATGAAACGGAATGACACTGCATCTTCCCGCCGCTCGTTCCTGCGGTATGCCTCGCTGGCCGCCGCCGCGCCTATCTTTACCGAAGCTCATTTTGCACTAGCCGCTCAGCAGGCAACGGCGCCTGCAAAGGCTGCCGCACCGGCTCGCCGGAAGCGTCAGGCGATGCCGGCCGATGCTGTTTTGATCAACGCCAATGAAAATCCGCTCGGGCCGTGCAAGGCTGCGTGTGAGGCCATCGCCTCACTTGGGCCTTTGGGCGGCCGCTACGATCTACTGGGTGAGACGGACAAATTGACCGCGACCTTTGCAGCGCAGAATGGATTGAAGGAGGAGTATGTCTCCGTGTACGCGGGCTCTTCGGAGCCTCTGCATTTCTCGATCCTCGCGTTTACCTCACCGGCGCGCGGCCTGGTGATGGCGGATCCATCGTATGAGGCTCCCATGCGTGCGGCGATGGTGACCGGTGCGAAGCTCTCCAAGGTGGCGCTTTGTAAGGACTACTCGCATGACGTGAAGGCGATGCTGGCGGCGGATCCGAATGCGGGCGTCTATTACATCTGCAACCCGAACAATCCGACGGGCACACTGACCGCGAAGAAGGACATTGCATGGGCGCTCGAGAATAAGCCCAAGGGATCGATTCTGCTGGTCGATGAAGCGTACATTCATCTTTCGGACTCGCCCAACGTAATGGATATGGTGGCTGCCGACAAAGACTTGATTGTGCTGCGCACGTTCTCAAAGATCTATGGCATGGCGGGGATTCGTTGCGGTGTCGCGGCGGGCCGGCCGGATTTGCTGAAACAATTGCAGCCGTATGGGCAGAATCCGATGCCGATTACCGGCTCGGGTGCGGCGAATGTTTCGCTGCTCGATGCGGAGCTGATCCCGACGCGCAAGAAGATCATCGGCGACACGCGCCGCGACACGCTGGCATGGCTTGCCGAGAATCACTACAAGGTGCTGGGCGACTCACAGTCGAACTGCTTCATGATCGATACCGGACGCGAAGGTAAGTCGGTGATCCGCGCCATGCAGGCGGAGAACGTTTACATCGGCCGGACGTGGCCGGTTTGGCCGAATGCTGTGCGCGTCTCGGTCGGTACACCGGCGGAGATGGCGAAGTTCAAGGTTGCGTTCAAGAAGGTGATGGATGCACCGGTAGCTACGGCAAAGGGAAACGATGCGATGCACGATCTGGCGAGTTCGCTGACGTACCCGCACTTCGCTTAGCTTGCCAATCGTGTAGGAGCAAACGCGATTCCCTTCGGGAAGGACAACCAAGCTAAAGCCGCTCTACGGATAGCTAGAGTAGATTCACAGATGCTGGGCAGCTGGGTAGAAAAGCAAATACGGGGATTCTGGCTTCGCCAGAATGACGGCCTAAAGTAATAGCAGATTTGTTCTAAGTCGGATTTAAGAGAGAAAGGGAGCTCCTGGGAGCTCCTCCTTGTTTCGATTGCGGGCTTACTTGCTTTTGATGGCGATGACTTCGATTTCCAACAGTGCCCAGGGCGCGGCAAGCGCGGCTACCTGGAAGGCGGAACGTGCCGGTT
>CALMVK010000196.1:24514-29170 GCA_937873145.1 uncultured Granulicella sp.
AACAGTGCCCAGGGCGCGGCAAGCGCGGCTACCTGGAAGGCGGAACGTGCCGGTTTGTTGGGCTGATCGGGGGTGCCGAAGAACTTCAGGTACTCCGATTGCATGCCGGCGAAGTCAAGCTTGCCAGTCTTTGGATCGGGGCCGAGAAAGATGGTCATCTTGACGACGTCCTTCATATCGAGGCCCTGGTCTTTGAGCGCAGACTGGATCTTTGCGAAGACACTGGCGGCTTGCGTTTTGGTGTCGCCGTAGTCAGCGGCGGTGCCCTTGGCGGCGTCCGCCGGCGTGACCGGGCTGGCAAGCTGCCCGCTCAGGTAATACGTATCGCCCGCCCAGACGCCGGTGGCGATGGGCGATTTCTCGGTTTGCACATGTTTTACGACCACCTGCGCAGGGGCGAACAGTCCACCTGCCATTACTGCAGCCAACCAGATTCCACACACACCCTTCATTGCACGTCTCTCCTTGCTTGCTTGTTTCGACCCATTTTCATCGAGTGTAGCTCTAGGCGGGAGCGTTGGTTGCGGCACCTGCCTGGGCCAGCTTTGCGGCTTTCGCCTGGTCTGCGACCTGTTGCACAGCACGCAGTCCACTCAGCGCCGCGCCCTCCTGCCAGGCGACGATGTGACTGACGTGATCGCCTGCGACGATGAACCGTCCGTCGGGCTGGATCAGCGTTTCATAGCCGGTATTGGTCTCGGTGCGCGCCTGGGTGGGGTGCTGCGCCTGGCCGGTCTGTGGAGCCACGGCCACACCGGGCGCTCGCTGTTCGTTGGGCACATACGAGCGGATCCAGGAGCCTTCGTTGTAGGGCATCTTGCCCCAGCCGACGTACATCGGTTTTTCGAGTTCATGTCCGCGGCCTGGATGCAGCCGCTCGATCGACTTGCGGCTCTCGTCGAACTTGGCCATGACGGGCAGCTTACCGAAGGGGCTGCTCGATTCGTCGGTGTATCCGCTGACGACCACACCTTTGTGGCTGAACATGCCCGCGGATGGAAACCAAATGGGGCTGCAGCCGGTATTGACGAACTCCAGGCCGCCATAGATGTTGTAGTCCTGCTCCCAGAAGCGGCGGCTTTCCCAGGCGACCTTGTAGGCGTTGGCGTAGGTGCATTCGTGGAAGACTTTTTGGTAGGGCGCGCCGAAGTCGTTCGGCACGGAGCGCAGGATGGTGAGCGGAAGGGCGCAGATGCAGTAGTCAGCCTCAATCATCCTGGGCGCGCCATCCTGCTTGTAGCCGATCTTGACGCCTTTGGCGGTTTTGCGGATCTCGGTGACGGGCGCGTTGTACTTTACACTGCTGCCGAGCGCCTTGGCGAAGGCGTAAGGAATGCGATCCATGCCGCCGACCGGCTGAAACATGGTTGCCTGCATGTCAAACTGCTGGTCGAAGAGCATGCCCTGCCAGAAGCTGCAGTCGAGCAGCGTGTGCATGTCAAGCGGCTGGCTCAGCACGCCACTCTCGTCCCCTGCGCCGGCGAGCTTTGCATATCCGGCGCGATCGCCTCCGTTGTACTTGCCGGCTTCATCGAGCGAGCCGTAGGTGCGCAGAAAGCTGAGCATGCGGTCGCGATCTTCGGCCGCCATTTCCTGGTCGAGCGCGCCCTGCTTCACGCTCTTCATCAGCAGCTCGCTGACGTGGCCGCGCGTATCGTTGACGGCCTGCCGCATGATGACGGGCTTACCGTTATTGGCGGCGTCATTCTGCAGAAACGCCGAGTTGGTCATGTTCACTTCGACCTGGAGTTCGACGCCAAGTTTTTTGCAGTAGCCGAGGATGGTGGGGTGAATGGAAGGGAGACGGGCCGGACCGAAGTTCTGGTAGTGGCCGGTCTCCCAGCTACAGGTCTGGGTGGTGCCGTCGAGGAAGACGACCTTGTCTCCGCCGCGCACACTGTAGTTGCGTCCTCCGGGACGCTCCCGCGCTTCCAGCACGGTGGTGTCATAGCCCAGCGCGCAAAGCTCATAGGCGGAGACCAGCCCGGCGATTCCCCCGCCTAGCACGACCACCTTGATGCCTTTGCCGGAGCCCGCGGCAGCCTCGACCGCCTGCGTCCGTGCCGGTTGTGCTTCCATCAGACCCATGCCCTGCATGGTCAAAAAAGCAGCGCTGTACCCGCCAGCCTGTCCAACCCGGCTCAGAAAATCGCGTCGCGTGATTCCCATCTGAATGCACTCTCCCGGTGTCTCTGTGTGGGCCTGCGTGACGAGCAGGAGTTCCTCACACTCTCTTTGGTGATGAACTGACGGTATACCAAGGAGGAGACGCGGACTGAGGCAGCTTCCTATCGTCCGGATAGGGAAATTGAGTGAAGGGCCTTTGGTCGGTTGTTAGGTGAAAGCGGGATCGTTGGAGATGCGTGAGGGGCGAGTCGCACCGTCAGAGCAATACGGGGATTCTGGCTTCGCCAGAATGACGGAGTAAGAAGAGTTGCATAACTTGGAGAAGAGAGCCGCAGGGCCACGGAGTTTGCTCTAGCGGCCGGCTTCAAAGATCAGGAAGTAATCCTGCCCATCCTTTTTGGTGAAGTCGTACATGGCAATCTTGCGGAAGCCGGCTTCGTCCATCTCGTGCTCGAGCGTAGCCTGGGGCACGCCGTGGTCGGTGCCGCTCCCGTTGCCGTTGCGATCGATGATGCCGACGCGCCCGCCGGGACGGAGTGCTGCGCGAACGTCGCGCATGAAGGGCACTGGATGCGCGATCTCGTGATAGACCTTCAGCAGCAGCACCGCATCCACGCTGGCTGGGGCAAGCTTCGGATCGTCAGGCACACCGAGCAAGGTGTGTACGTTGCCGAGCTGCTCCTTCTTCGTGCGGTCGTTGATGAACTGGATCGCGTGGGGATTGATGTCCTCCGCGATGACGGTGCCGCCGGGGCCGACCCGCCGGGCTGCCCGCACGGTAAACCATCCGGAGCCCGCGCCGATGTCCGCCACGGTTTTACCCGGGGTAATTTTCAGCAGGTCCATGACGCGGTTGATCTCAAGCTTCTTGTCACGGTCGGGCGTCTCGAAGATGGACAGGTCGCCCGAGTACGGCGTGCTGGTGGGCCGCTCGGCCTGCGCTCCTCCGTTGGCTTGCGCTGCGACTCCCGGCGCACCCCCCGCTGCAAAGCACCCGGCCAATACGACTCCCGCAACCAACCCGATCCAGTATCGCGAACGCAGACTCATCATCTGTCCAGCATCCGCCAAATGGCCGAGTCTCGCAAGCGGTCGCAGACGCGCTTCTCCCCAGGTGACCCCAGACGAGCGGCGAATGGGAACATTCTTTCCACTCGCCGCGGGAAGAAAGAGGTGTCTTGATTGCGGATAGCGCATCTGAAGAGAAGTTGCGATCCAAGCCACACGGAAGGACGAAGAAACGATCATGGCTTGGCAATTCAAGCGCAAAAGCCCGGAAGCAAAGCAGAACGAAGGGAATCAGCGCAATCTCTCCCGCCCCTCTGCCGAGGAGATTTATAAGCAGGTCGCGACCAACGCGCGCGAGGAGCTGAAACGCAGTAGTTTGTCGCTTGCGCTCTCGGGCTTTGGCGGCGGAACCTTTATGGGTCTGTCCGCGCTGGGGACGGCCATGGCCATGGCTTTGTTGCCGGCAGGGCCGAGTGCACAGATTCTCTCGCGTCTCTTCTATCCCCTGGGTTTCATCGTGGTGATCATTGGGCGCTCGCAGTTGTTTACCGAGAACACGCTGTATCCGGTGGCGCTGGTGCTTGCCGAGAAGCGCGAGTTTTGGAACACGATGCGGCTATGGGCGGTCGTGCTGCCCGCTAATGTATGTGGCGCCTTTGCGTTTGCATGCCTCGTATCGCTGACCCCCGCGCTCAATCCGCGGTTTGTGGCCGCGTTGAGTCAACTCGGTTTGGATGCGCTTGCCAATCCGTCTCCGACGGTCTTCTGGTCCGGCGTCATGGGCGGCTGGATCATCGCGTTAGCGGCGTGGCTGGTCTCCGGCTCGCACTCGATTACGGGCTCGGTGATGGTGATTTGGATGCTGACATTCCTTGTAGGCCTGGGCAACTTCGCCCATTGCATTGCCACCTCGGGAGAGATTCTGGTGGCAGTGCTGACGCACCACGCGGCCTGGCAGGCCTACCCACGGTGGTTCTTCCCGGCGGTAGCAGGCAATATCTGCGGCGGCGTGGGCATGGTGACGCTGCTGGAGTATGGGCAGGTGATCTATGGCGCGGAGACGTCGCCAATGGAACGCGCGGAGGAGAGTCAGGGACGCGGCAAGCATACGTCCGAGGCTGCCTGAGCTGAGGATGTAGGTGGCTTGTTGTTGCTCAAGGCGTCCAGCACCCTCCGAACCGGGTACTTGAGAGGCCGCCCGCCTGCGTGACGGCTTCGCCGCTGCCTGCTCCTGCTACCACCCGACTCGTACGGACGTTGCTCACTACGCCAGTCAGTAGACCCGCAGTTTGCCCTCAGAACAGAGTTTTTGAACAGCATTGAAGATTGTGTGGTTGTGCAGACAGCTTAGACAACAATGCGGCCTTATCGAGCTTAAACGCATCCAGGACAATCGCCAGAATCATCCTGCCGGACCAAACCCTTTCTGGTAGCTTCTCTGCATGGCGATCGGATATGCGAGAGTGTCAACCGAACAGCAGGATACGGAAGGGCAACTTCCTGACCTGAAAAAGGCTGGCT
>CALMVK010000196.1:29270-37143 GCA_937873145.1 uncultured Granulicella sp.
GAAGGCAGTACTCTCTGCGATGCCGCCGCTACTTCTGGAACTTTGGCGAGAGCAGCATCCTGGAGGCCATGAACAGAAGCAGCTCGACTTCACCTTGAAGAGGCCTGCGGCGAAGCTGGTTCCGCTTTTTAGAGATTAGAAGGAATCGAGCGGTTAAGGTTTTGGCAGCTGTTGGTGTGAAATGAACTTATCAGGACCTCGGAACTGGTGGCTTGATGCGCAACATATTCTGTTCACAAGGCAGTGGGGAGGGATAGTGCATTTCTGGCAAATCTACGTTTGGGTTTTTTCAGGAGTATTGGTTCTAAGTGCAATTGGACGAATCGTTCTGTTCGTGAAGAAACCTGGGCTTGTCTCCCGCCTTGATCTAATCGAGGCCGCTGTGGCACTAGCCGCGACCCCTGCCCTTTTTGGCTTCGCTTATC
Source organism: uncultured Granulicella sp. (assembly GCA_937873145.1). Classification (GTDB taxonomy): domain Bacteria; phylum Acidobacteriota; class Terriglobia; order Terriglobales; family Acidobacteriaceae; genus Edaphobacter. The sequence goes on from CALMVK010000196.1 coordinate 29,696, forward strand.
AACGCGCCCACGGAACGCGAGTGCTCTGGGAACTCTTTTCCGTCGTGTTTGTTGGCTTATCTGTATACCAGTTCTTTACGCCAAAGATGCGGAAGCTTTATGACAAGGGTCTACCCACTACGGCTTTCACGGTCTTAGCGCAGTGTGTCTTGGGAGGGCCAGGCCTCTGGGCTTTGCTGGCGTACGCTTTCTTTGATTCACGGGTTTGGAACTGATGCTGAGAGCAGCCGCCTCAGAATGGCGAAATGTCAGTGTTTCACTGGTCTTAAACGTGCCGGCAGGCTGCCTTTGTCGAGCTGCAGTTGAAGACCCAAGCAAAACTAGCGGCTGGGATCAAGACCGCGATCGGCTGTCCTATCTTCCGTGCGAGCCGAGTGTACGCCGCACTTGAACCGCGACTAGGAGAGCGTGTCGAGGACCAGCCCATTGGCGATGGCATAACTTGTCAGCTCGGCCGTCGTTCGCAGGCCTAACTCATCCATCAGGGTGCCTTTGTGAAAGTCCACCGTCTTGACAGAGATGTTTAGAGCTCCAGCGATTTCCTTCGCCTGCTTTCCGTGAGCAATCAACACGAGAACCTCGCGCTGACGCGGCGTGAGTGGATCACTGAAGAAGGTTACAGGGTTGCGCGACATGGCTCCGCCTGCAGAGCGCTTCAGCTCTTTGGGCAGGGCGAGGACAGTCAAATAGTACTGCTCGCTCAGGATGGCTCGTACTGCTTCCATCAACTCGGTAGCAGCGGATTGTTTTGCTACGTACCCTCTGGCTCCGGCGCGGAAAGCCGCCAGTACGTGAGTTGGACTGAGTTGCTGTGTCAAGACGATTACCTTGGTTGCCGGAAGCGCTGCCATAATCTGCCGTGTTGCTTCGATGCCGTTCAGTTCAGGCATGCCAATATCCAGAACGATGAGGTCCGGAGCGAGCCGCAGGGCTTCGCTCACCAGGACTCTTCCATTTCGGGCAACGCCGACGATCTCCAATTCAGGCGAAAGCATTTGAGTAATGCCAGCCAGCATCAACTCGTGATCGTCGGCAATGAGCAGGCGTTTAGACATGCGCTTCAAACGGTATATCCGCCGCGACCGTCGTCCCTTCCCCCAGCACCGAGGTGACCGACAACGTACCGTGGGCAAGGCGCGCACGTTCTTTCATCGTGATCATACCAAGGCCTGGGGGTGCGTCCGGGCTGCCTTTGCTGTCCGCATCGAAGCCCGCGCCAAGATCTCTTACCTCGAGGTGGAGGTTGGCGCCACGTACTTCCAGGATCACTTTTACATGCGTGACTCCGGCGTGCTTGGCGACATTGCGGAGAGCTTCCTGCGTGATGCGGTAGAGGGCCGTCGCGGCGGGCTGAGGCGGAACGGCCGGCAGGTCGCGGCTGACGTAGCTTGCGGGCATGCTCTCACGGGTTCCGAACTCCTTTACCAGCGACTTGAGCGCCGCCGACAATCCGAGATCGTCCAGAATTGCCGGGTGGAGCTGATGGGACATGCCGCGCACATCCGTACTCAAAGACTCTATGTGGCCGCGAGCTTCGCCAAGTTTCTTGCTTGCATCGGCATCCAGTTTCGATGAATCCAGGCTGTTCAGAAGCAGGTTGAGCAGGCTCAGTCTCTGGCCGACATCGTCGTGCAGCTCACGCGCAACCCTCTGCCGCTCCTCCTCCTGAACGGTGAACAAATGTCCGGTGAGGCCGCGAAGTTCCTGCTGGGTGCGGTCGAGTTCCCGTGCGGCAGACTCCACCTCGCCCTCCAGCGTCTCTTTGCGGCGGTTCATGGCGAACTCCGCCTGCCGCCGCAAGGTGATGTCTTCCATGGTGATCAGAAGAACCCGGTCGCCATCGTTGGCGACGGCCGTCGCTCTCAAAAGCAGGGTCTTGGGACTGGAGGTGCTGGACTCATGCTCCAGGGTGATACTGTTGCCTTCGTCCTCTGTCAGCAAGTTCTTCAGCGATTCGCCGAGCCCGTCCATGCCCCAAAGATGATGCATCAACTCCGGCAGACTGCGTCCGGTAAGCTCGCTCGCGCGCATCTGCGCCAGATCGCGAAAGGCCGTATTGACCGTACGGATGGTGCAATCGCGGTCCAGCACCACGACCGGCACGGGAACGCTCTCCACAACGGACCTTGAAAAGTCCCGCGCTTCCATCAGGCCTTGCTGGCTGCTGCGAAGCTGATCGATGTCTACCAGCACGACCACCAGGCCTTCAATCCTGTTGTCGGAGGTGCGGTACGGCCGGATGCGCAACAGATACCAACGCCCGTCACGATCCTTCACCTCGGACTCGTGGGTGCCCAGCGTGTCGAGCACTTGCCGAAGTAGCGGTTCCAGGTTGTCGATACTGAGTTGCAGCCGAATATCGCTGAGCGGCCGGCCGATGTCCGAAGGCAGCACGCTGATGAGCTTCTGCATTGGCGGCGTGAACTGGCGGATGTGCAGGTCGCTCGTGAGCATCAGCAGCGGAATGCTCACGCTGTTGAGCAGATTGCGAAGGTCGTTCCCCGTCTGCTCGAGCGCGGTGTTCCTTTGCTGAAGCTCGTCATTTACGGTTTGCAGTTCTTCGTTGGTGCTTTGCAGCTCTTCCTTCGTGGTTTCCAGCTCTTCGTTGGTGCTTTGCAACTCCTCGTTTGCGGATTGGATTTCTTCGTTCGCGGAGACGAGCTCCTGATTGCGCGCGTCGCGCTCCTCCACCAGCGTCTGCAGATGGAACCGGGTCCCGTTCAGGTCGTTGCGCAGTTGTACGATCAGCCGGTCCTTCTCATTCTCGCTCACCTCCGGCAGGGGCAGCGCTTTGGGAGCGGCCCCGCCGTCGCTGTCGGCGGGCGTCTGGAAGAGAACAAGAAAGCAGCGTGACCGAACGCCGGTGTTCGTGATCGGCAACACGTCGATCTGAAAGTTCCGCAGTCCCTGGTCTCCGCCGAAGGTGGTGATCGTGGCAGAGACAGGACTGTTTTCATCGATGGCGCGCTGAACGGCCTTTTGCACATCACTCACGATATCGACACGCAGGACGCGTCCCAGGTGCCAGCTGACGGCACCGGGAGAGAGCTGGATGAGAGGGCTGGTCTGCCCGCGCGATTGCACGACAATCATGCCTTCATCGACAACCAGTGCCGGCGGGCCAAAGCGCGCCAGCACGATGTGGTCAGCCGCGCGCTGCAGATCGGCCTCAGGCCACAGTTCCCCATCGTCGTTTAGAGGAATGCGGCTCGCTGGATGCGTGCGGGAGAAGCGATACTCACGCGGCGTGGCAAGCCCGGGAGACAAACTGCCGCCGACCTTGGTGTAGATCTTGTGCTTGCGGTCGGCGGTGGCGAACGCATCTCCATAATCGCGCAGCCCTTCCGACATTCCCAGCAACATGTAGCTGCCGGGATCGAGCGAATAGTGGAACGTCGACATGATCTGGCGCTGCAGCACCGGGTTGAAGTAGATCATCACGTTGCGGCAGCTCACGATGTCCATGTGAGAGAACGGAGGGTCGTTGCAAAGGTTCTGACGGGCGAAGATGCACAGGTCGCGCACGCGTTTCGAAACTTGATACCCGCTGTCGATCTTCATGAAGAAGCGACGCAGCCGCTCCGGCGAAAGGTCGGTGGCGATGGTGTCCGGGTACACCGCCGTGCGGGCCTTCTCGATGGAGCGCTCACTGGCGTCCGTACCGAAGACCTGCACGGGGGTGTCAAGATTGTTGTTGCTGATGTGCTCCAGCACCGCGATGGCGAGCGAGTAAGCCTCTTCGCCGGTGGAGCAGCCGGCGCACCAGATGCGAACCGGCTTTCCGGCCGGTCGGTTCTCCAGAAGCGCCGGGAGTACCCGCGTCTGAAGAGCTTCCCAGAAATCCGTGTCACGGAAAAAGCGAGTGACATTGATCAGAATGTCTTCCTGCAGTGCCCGGATCTCATCGGAGCGCGCCTGAAGAAAACGATGATAGTCGTTCAGATTTTCGATACGCAGCAGCACCATCCGCCGGGCCATGCGCCGACGGATCGTCTCCGGCTTGTACAGGCGAAACTCCAGGCCTGACTGGTTGCGAAGCAGCTGAAGAATACGTTGGAACGCCGGGTCGTCCCCTTCCGTTCCGTGGCCATGCTCCAGGGTGCGCAGCTCAGGCTTGGCAAATTCGTGCGCGATCCGTTCCAGCTCCAGCGCAAGCCCGTGCGGAGGAAGAATGACATCCACATGGTCTGCCTTGATCGCACTGCGCGGCATACTGGACTGAGTGGCTGATTCTGGACTTTGCACCAGGGCGAACCCGCCTTCGCCCTTGATGGTCTTTAGCCCTTCGGCACCGTCCCCGTCCCCACCGGAAAGAACAACGCCCGCCGAAAAGTTCTTCTGGTCCTCCGCTACGGAGCGGAAGAACAGGTTGATGGTCGCCGGACTGCGGTCTTTTGGGTCGCGCTGCTGCAGACGGAAGGTGCCACCCTGCAACTGAACGAGCTGATTCGGCAGCAACACATGTACCTGGTTCGGACGAGGCTGCTGACCTTCTTCAATCGGCACCACCACCATCTTCGTGTGCCGCTGCAACAAGGAGACGATTTGGCTCTCATGGTTGGGCGCGAGATGCGACACCAGCACAAACGACATCCCGGTCTCCGGGGACAGTTGGTCCAGCATCTCGCGGAACGCTTGCAGGCCTCCCGCGGACGCTCCGATCGCCACGACCGGGTAGGGCAAACATGGGTCGCCCAGCTCACTGCCATCGGTCTCTACAATGGTTGTACGGGCTTCCGCCGAGGAAGCTGCATCTTTGGCCATGCCCTGCGAAGGCCCGGGCCGATCATCCGCATCTCCCGGCAGCTCGGACTGTATTTCCTCCGGCTCACCGGACGCCGGATTCCTGGGTTCTGACATTCCATGACTCCATCTCTGGGAAGCGGTTCTGTGGCCGTTGCCTGGCTTGAAAGCACTCTCCCTGACGCGAGCAGAGGAGCGTCTCTTTAGGAATCATGTTTATCTTAGTGCGTCCCTAATATGGTGTCACGTGGTATGTCGGAAGCAGCGAGGAGACATAAAATGAAGAGCTTCGATGAGCTTAAGAAGGAAACCCAGGTTGTGCAACTAAGCTTTTTGTTGACGGACATCGGTGCCGCCAACACGTTTTTAGAAGTGGCCAACACCACTCGGAACGCAGCCACCCGCGCGCGCAACGTGCAGCATGCGAACGAGGCGTATAGCATGGTCGCCCGGATGGCCGAAAAGCTCCAAGTAAGTTCGGAGGACGCCGAAGACCTGCAGAGCAGGCTGGAAATGCTGAAAAAACGGCTGGATGCGATGGAGGCTTCAGGAAAATAGTCTTCGCGCCGGGCCCAACCAGCAATCCTGCATCAGAATACGGATGCTTGCACGCGACAGGATCGTGATCGGAGCTTCAGCAGGAGGGGTCTCCGCCCTACGCGAGCTTGTCGCGGGGCTACCTGTCCACCTGCCCGCGGCCGTTTTCATCTCGCTTCATATGTTTGAGCGCGGCGAGTTGTTCCTTCCCGACCTGCTCAGTGCCGCGGGACCGCTGCAGGCCTGTCTGGCGCACGACGATCTTCTCATTGAGGACGGTCACATCTATATCGCGCCACCGGACCATCACCTGCTGATCGGTGTTAGAACCATGCATCTCGGACATGGGCCGAAAGAAGGCCTTCAACGTCCTAGTATCAACGTCATGTTTCGGTCCGCGGCCGCCAGCTTTGGGGATCGCGTGGCGGGGGTTGTCCTGACAGGCCTGTTGGACGATGGTGCCGCCGGACTTTGGGAGATTCTCGAACACGGCGGAGTCGCCGTCGTCCAAGATCCGGAAGAAGCCGCGTACCGCTCTATGCCGGAGAGCGCGATTCGCGGGCTCAATGTGCAATACATTCTTCGGCTGAAAGAGATGGCACCTTTGCTGACGAGGTTGAGCATGGGAGAACGGCGTGAAGCGCAAACAGTTCCGGTGGCCGCTGCTTCCTTGCTGCCCCACGCAAGCTCCAGATTCCAGTCCTGCCCTGAGTGTGGCGGAGTCACAACCCTGGAGCAACATGGAGCAATTAAGGAGTATGTCTGTCACGTCGGCCACCGGCTCGGTCTGCAGTCGATGATCTCCGACAAGATCGACATGGTCGAACGCACCATGTGGTCGGCGCTTGCACAATCCGAGGAACTGGTCGCCCTGCTTGAAGAAACTCAGCAGGACATTCAGCCCGCGCTGATGCGCACGCGGGAGTCTGAGATTGCCCAGCACCGGGATACGATGAAGACGCTTCGCGAGATGCTGGAAAGAAAGAAAGTTGCTTAACGGGAGAGGGCTCCGAGCGGCTGCATCGCTCCTGTATAGGAACCTAGCTGGCAGTCGGGAGCAGCCTACGAGCGGCTTGGCGAACTGCCGGTAGCAGTGCCGAGTGCGCCTGGTTCTTCAGAACATAGTCGGCCGCGCCACGTCGGAAAGCTTCCTCCCTATACTCGACGCTGCTGTGATTTGTCAGAATGACCACGGCTGCTTTGGGAAGCAAAGATCGCAATTCCGGGAGAAGGCTCATGCCGCTTAGGCCCGGCAGCGAGATATCCAGCAAAATCACCTCCGGTCGCGCCGGCACGACCGTCTCCAGTACCTTATGCCCGTCGTCGACCCATCCCAGGAGCTCACACTCGGGTGCCAGAATTGAACTGATTGCTTCCCGCATAGGAGCGGAATCTTCTACCAGGAATACACGACAACGCATTGGAATCTACGCCCTTCTAGACAACGCTTGCTAGCCCCGCAGCGAGTTCAAACCCCGAACTCCGCGCGATGGAGCGCTTAAGAATCTCAACATGGTACATACGTTCCATTCGTACAACTTATGGGTACGCTGGCTCCATTCTGTTGTGTCTGATGAACTTTCCTGCCACTGAATTTTATAAAACAACTCTTTGGAAAAACCACTAGGAAGGCTCCCAGCTAGTTTGCTGACCTGGTTACCGATAGATTTCGTTTAGGCCTCCAATCATGTATAGAATGCAGAACAAACTCACCCATATTCTCTCGGTCGGCAGCGATTGCGCGCTGCTGAACACACGAGAGATGGTCCTTCAAAAAGCCGGGTACACCGTATGTTCTCTTTCGGATCGAAGCATCGCTGCGGAGATGCAGGCACTCCCGTTCGATCTCGTTCTGCTGTGCCACTCTGTGCCGCTGGACAGGGCGGAGGAGATCAGCCGGTTCGCACGTTCGTGCAATCCCGCAGCAGTTGCGGTTCGCCTCAACCCGATGTACTCCGAGCGTACGTCGTCGTTCGATCTCACCTGCGATGTGTCGAGTGGACCAGTTCGGCTATTGAATGAACTTGATAAATTGAGAAGACTTACATGGTCGCGGCTTAGCCTCCATGACTCGAGCACAGGCTTAGGGCGAGTACGGACGCAGTCTCACCATGCAATGTGCATCAAGTGAGGTACTCGTCGCGCCCCGCCCACTCCACAAAATCGAC
>CALMVK010000196.1:37243-40379 GCA_937873145.1 uncultured Granulicella sp.
ATTACATCGTCAGGAGATGCTGGCTTTGCCATCAAGACACGACTTCTTGGAGTCGCGCCCTCCAGCTTGCTCCGACGCGGAGGTTAGACAGCAGCCTTCACTCGGGAGACCTGGTCGGCTTGCGGCCCCTTCTCCCCCTGGATTACGTCATACTGCACAGCTTCGCCTTCCTTCAGGCTTTTGTATCCATCCGTCTGGATGGCACTGTAGTGCACAAACACATCGGAACCGTCATCGCGTCCTAGAAAGCCATAGCCCTTAGCGTTGTTGAACCACTTCACTGTGCCTTCGTACTGTGCCATATTTCCTCCTGACGCGTTCTTTGAAGAAAGGAGCGTCCTCTGTCAGGATAATAAATAAGAGGGCGATCGATTGTAACTGGAGAGATTACTAGGCGTGCCCCTACTGAAAAAAGTGGCTGCCAAATGCAATCACGTTCGAGGACCTATGATGGAATCGACGGAAGGAACACTTTGCCTGGTAGTGGAGTGAACAGCGGAGTTCATCACGACGTGGTGGTGATTGGCGGTGCGGCGGGCAGCCTGCGTCCTCTTACGATCTTGATAAGCCAGATCCCGGCAAACGTCTCTGCCGCTATCTTCGTGGTCATGCATGGTGCGTCCAACCTCTGGAACACCACTGCGCTGGTGGAGGTGCTTCAGCCAGAGACACAAGTTCCTGTCATTGCCGCATCCGACCGGCACCGGGTGGAACCGGGGAAGGTATATATCTGTCCTGCCAACCAGCACCTGACGCTCGAGAATGGGTTGATGCGCCTCGACAAGGCCCCTAAAGAACATCACACCCGACCGAGCATCGATGTGCTCTTTCGATCCAGTGCAACGGAGTATGGCAGACGGGTTGTCGGCGTGCTCCTGAGTGGATCCATGCAGGATGGCGTGGCCGGCCTGTGGCAGATCAAACAACGCGGCGGCCTTGTCCTGGTGCAGGACCCAAACGAAGCCGAGTTTCCAAGCATGCCCAGGAGCGCGATAGAAAGCGTAGTCGTCGACTACGTACGGGCTGCCCACCAGCTCGCGGGTGAGTTTGTCCGTCTGCTGACCGAGAGTGCGGAACGAGAGAAAGAGCGGGTCAGGACCATCCTCATAGTGGAAGATGAAGGACTGGTCGCGCGCAACCTGCGGGAGCGTCTTACCGAGGCCGGCTACGCGGTAAGCGGCGTGGTAAGTTCCGGGGAAGACGCAGTCCGCCTGGCAGCGGAACAAAACCCCGACCTCATCCTGATGGACATACGTCTGCAGGGCGAGATGACAGGCGTGAAGGCTGCACGCCTCATATGGGAAACTCTGCAGATTCCCATCGTTTTTGTGACTGCGAATGCCGACGCTTCCACCTTGAGCGAAGTCAAGACAGTGCCCAATTATGGCTTCATCGTCAAGCCATTCCACGGCGCCAATATCCAGGCGGTGGTCGAACTGGCACTGGACCGCCGCGACAAAGAGTTGCGGCACGCGCCAGGTGCAAGTACCACCACCTCCACCTAGCTGCGTGGCAGACTTAGGTCTTTTGGCAGGCAGACCTGCACGCACGTTCCATTTTGCTCCGAAAACATGCGTAGGCTGCCCTTGACCTGGTCCGCGAGCGTAGCCACGATTTGCAAACCCAATCCAGTTGCGTCGTGGGCCTTGAAACTCGGAGGCAAGCCGACCCCGTCGTCGACGACTTGGAGGCATATCTCGCCATGCACCTCCTGCACCCAAACCAGGATCTGTCCGCTCTCCTTGCCTTTGAAGGCGTGCTTACAGGCGTTGGAAACAAGCTCATTCAGCACCAACCCGAACGGCACGGCACGGTCCAGCTCTAACGTAGCCGGATGACCCTCGACCTTTGCCTCGATATGACTCTGCCCCCCGTAGAAGCCGACAAGATGAGGCACAAGCTGCCGGGCATACGCCAGTAGATCCACGCTTGAATAGTTCTTCGCCTGGTAGAGAATTTCGTGGATCCCGGCGATCGAGGCCACACGGTTGCAAGCTTCCTGCAGGGCCGAGTGGGACAGGGCATCCGGCGCGCGCCGGCCCTGCATCTCCAGCATGCTTGTGATGACCTGCAGGTTGTTCTTGACGCGATGATGCACCTCGGCCAACAGCGTGTCGCGTTCTGCCAAAGCAGCGCGCAAGGCGTCTGCTTCTCGAGAAGAGGTGATGTCGGCGGCCGCTCCTATCCATTCCGTGATCTCTCCCTGCTCGTTGCGCATAGCGACCGCCCGCGAGTGCGTCCAGGCCACCTTGCCGTCCCGGCCAATGACCGGATGCTCCAGGTTGAACATGCTCCCGGTGTGAATGGCTCGCTCGATCGCTTCCTGGACGCGCGGGCGAGCGTCCTGCGGAATGTAAATGTCCCACCAACTGGCACTCGCATTGTCGGTGTCGGCGAGGAACTGGTTTCCATCGAGCGATCTCATCTCCTTCCAGTCGGCACTCATCCTGTATACGGAATCCGACGTAGCCTCAAGAAAAGCGCGCAACCGGTGTTCGTTTTGGAGAGTAAGCTTTGCACTTTCACGCAGAGTCGATTCGGCTTTCACGCGTTCTGTGGTTTCAAAGACGGTGACGAGAACGCCCGCGACTTCCTGGTCTTCGTTTCGCAGCGGACTGTAACACAGGGTGAAGTACGCGTCCTCCTGGATACCGTGCCGCGTGATGGAAAAGGGCTGGTTCTCAAACGTCAGCGTATTGCCTTTGCGCACCTGCTGGTACACCGGCTCATTGAACTTCCAGACCTCCGGCCAGCACTCCGCCGTGGGCTGTCCCATGCCCGCCGGATGCTTTTGTCCCATGATGACCGCATACCCGTCGTTATAGATTTGCACCAGCGCCGCACCCCAGAGCGCGACCATGGGAAAGCTGCAGGCCAACAAGATATCCACCGTGGCTCGAAGACTGACTGGCCAACTTTCGACTGGACCCAGAGGAGTAGCGGCCCAATCGGTGTTCCGAAAAAGGGTGCAGCTTGCACTCGTTCCGACCGGCCATGCTGACGTTTGAGGCACGAAATGTAAGATGCGTTGGTGCAGCCCCGGAACCGGAGATATCGCAAGATTCGAGCCTGTAGGGTGTACCGTCCATTTCCCTTGTTCCGCCAGACGCAACAGGTCCGGATGTCGTCGAAGCGT
>CALMVK010000197.1 GCA_937873145.1 uncultured Granulicella sp.
CCCCTACGATAAAGACAACGCGCAGTGGCTGCTCGCGCAACTCCAATCCTTCGGCCTCGACGCCCACATCGAGCAGTTCAGCGCCCTCTTTCCCACGCCCAAACTCCGTCGCCTCGAGCTCCTCGGCCCCGCACCCTTCACCGCCAACCTCCAGGAACCCGCTCTCCCCATCGATCCCACCAGCAACCAAAAAGCCGAGCAACTTCCCACCTACAACGCCTACTCCGGCGACGGCGACGTCACCGCTCCGCTCGTCTACGTCAACTACGGCGCCCCCGCCGACTACGAGCAGCTCGCCGCCATGGGAGTCTCCGTCAAAGGCGCCATCGTCCTCGCCCGCTACGGCCAGACCTGGCGTGGCATCAAGCCCAAGGTCGCCGCCCAGCACGGCGCCGTCGGCTGCATCATCTACTCCGACCCCAAAGACGACGGCTACGCGCACGGCGACATCTACCCCAACGGCCCCATGCGCCCACCCGACGGCGTCCAGCGCGGCAGCGTCCTCGACATGCCCGTCTATCCCGGAGACCCGCAGACCCCCGGCATCGGCGCCGTCCCCGGAGCCAAGCTCATTCCGCTCGCGCAAGTCCAAACCATCATGAAGATCCCCGTCCTGCCCATCTCCTACGCTGACGCCACGCCCTTCCTCAAGGCGCTCAGCGGCCCCGATGTCCCCGAGACCTGGCGCGGCGCCTTGCCCATCAACTACAAAGTCGGCCCCAGCAAAGTTAAAGTCCATCTCGCCATGAGCTTCAACTGGGATCGCAAACCGCTCTACGATGTCGTTGCCCGCATCCCCGGCACCTCCATGCCTGACCAGTGGGTCATCCGCGGCAATCACCATGACGCCTGGGTCAACGGCGCCAGCGACCCTCTTAGCGGCACCAGCGCCGAACTCGAAGAAGCTCGCGCCCTCGGCTCACTCCTCCATGCCGGCTGGCATCCCCAGCGCACCATCTTTTATTGCTTCTGGGATGGCGAAGAACCCGGCCTGCTCGGCTCCACCGAATGGGTCGAAACCCACGCCGACGAGCTCTCGAAACACGCCGTCGCCTACTTCAACTCCGACGCCAGCGGCCGAGGCTTCTTCCGCGCCGAAGGCTCCCACTCCCTCGAGCACTTCGTCAACGCCGTCGTCAAAGACATCGACGACCCCAAAGCCAACATGTCCGTCTGGCAGCGCGCCCGCCTCGCCGATAGCCTTCGCGCCTCCCCCGAAGTCAAAGCCGAACTCCGCACTCGCCCCGACACCCGCCTCGGCGCACTCGGCTCCGGCTCCGACTACACCTCCTTCATCGACCACCTCGGCATCGCCAGCGTCAACCTCGGCTACAACGGAGAAGACCAGGGCAGTGGCCAGTACCACTCCATCTACGACGACTTCTACTTCTACACCCATTTTCAGGACACCGACTTCACCTACGAGCGCGTCCTCGCCGAAACCGCCGGAACCATGGTCCTACGCATGGCCGACGCCGACGTCCTCCCCTTCCAGTTCGAGGATCAGGCCGACACCATCCACCGCTACGTCGTCGAGGTCAAAAAACTCGCCGACACCACGCGCACCCAAATCAAGGAGCGCAACGCCAACATCACCGAAGGAGCCTACCGAGCCGCCGCCGACCCCACCAAGGTCAGCGTCGCTCCGACCGTCGAGCCCGTCCCTCCCACCTTCGACTTCGCCGCCCTCGACAAAGCCTCAGACGACCTCACCCGCGCCGCGGCCGACTACGACAACATCTTCAACACCCACGCGCCGCGCGGCCGCACCGCCGTCAACGCCGACCTAATCGCCACCGAGCGCACCCTCACCGACTCCGCCGGCCTGCCCAACCGGCCCTGGTTCCGCAACATGATCTACGCCCCCGGTTTCTACACCGGCTACGGCGTCAAAACGCTTCCCGCCGTCCGCGAAGCCATCGAGCAAAAAGAGTGGTCCATCGTCGACACCCAGATCAATCGCACCGCCGCCGCCCTCGACCGCGAAGCGCAACTCCTCAAAGCCGCCACCAAACTCCTGGCCTCCGACTGACCCACCGCATCCGGTCCTTGCTATTCCTCTGAAACGAATCAGCGTCTGCCTATACCTTGTTGTCCCGAAACGAAATCAGCGTCTGCCTTACTTTGTTGTCATTCCCAAAGAGGATCTGCGTCTGCTCTTCCTCTACACATCCGGTAAATCAGCCTTTGCGATACAGTCCACCCCTCCAAGCGTCATTCTGGCGAAGCCAGAATCCCCGTATTTGCTTTTCTTTGACGCAGCACACTATCAGGAATTAGCCCCTGGACCATGGAAATACGCGCCTCTGTCCCAATCGCCTTGCCCGCTTGCAAAAAACTTCAGACCGTATTGCAGTACGAGTCGAAATCGCTTAAAGATAGACCCCCTGAAAGGTAAAGAGATCGCAGAGAACATATTGTCCGGATCGTATTGCTTCTTTACACGTAGCAGTTTGTCTTGGTCTATAAGACTAAATCGTCTAGTCGGGACGATTCGTACCGAAATAATTAGGGCAAGAGCTCGCCAACGCATAAGGCATGAGCAAGGCCTGACCGTATTCCACCCAGCACCTCCTTCGAGCGTCTCGGCGAGGCTCGAAGGCGCAACCTTTGGGTTCCTCTGCATTTGCAAAGCTGACAAACAACCGTAGTTTGTCAGCTAGTTTCTTACCTCCGACTTAAGCCTTCGTCAGGAGCTTGCTGAGAGTGACAACTACAGGAAATATCTCTTCACAAAATCCGCTTTTCACCATGGCGATACCGCGCTCAGCTCATCTGCATCCGCGGCATTGTTTTCCGTGCCAGCAACTATGTCTGTCACAGGAGACGCTGTGAAAAAAGTTTTCGTCCCCCGCCTCCAACAACTTCCAATCTTTCAGTAAACCTTGCTGCAGGGACGCACGCTTACCGTGCCTCCCTGCTGAAGATTGCGCATAGCCATTTATCTGACGGATGCCTTAGTATGGTGACATCACTTCCCATAAGCAGCTCTCGGCTAAGCGGTCCACTTATACGCACGTGGCCATTTCTACGATAGCCACGTATAAGTAAAGAAAGTATTTTTTTAGTTCTGTCTGCAAGCATACGTTCACCTTAGCCGCTGCATGTGCGTTTTGATGAACTTAGACCGTCATCAGAGCCATATGCCTTGGTTCTTCGCGATCCAATCAGGAGGTTCACTTTGAGGCATCGCTATCTTGCCATAGCTCCCATCTTTCTTTGCTTTGCTAATGGGGCGAGCGCACAGTCCACCGCTACCATCACCGGCGTTGTGACGGACCCGACAGGTGCTGTTGTGCCGGGCGCCCAGATCTTGATCCACGGTCTCGATACGGGCCTGGACCGTGCGGTCACTTCGGACAGCGGTGGCGTGTATGCCGCGCCGTCGATGCAGCCGGGCCCCTACTCGGTCAAGGTCACGGCTCCCGGCTTCGGCGTCTTTCTTGTGGGCCGAGTAGTGCTTCTGGTTGACCAGAAGACCGGAGTGGATGCAAAGCTGTCGCTGGGCAACGTAGGGGAAACGGTAGCTGTCGATTCGACCGCGCCGATCATGGATACCGACACGATCACGGTGGGCCAGGTGATCGATCAGCAGACGGTGCAGAATATTCCACTCAACGGACGGCACTTTCTCGACCTAACCAACCTGACTCCAGGAACCGTGGTGCCCCCGGTCACCGGTTCACTGACCGCTCCGAGCCGAGGTTTGGGAGCAAACTCTTTCAACACCGCCGGTGCGCGGGAAGATGCCGTGAACTTCATGGTGAACGGCATCAATCTGAATGACATGTCGCAAAATCAGATCACGTTTCAACCCTCGATCGACACGACCTCATCCTTCAAGCTGGACAACTCAACGTACTCCGCCGAATACGGTAGGAACTCCGGCGCGATCGTCAACGTGTTGACCCGCTCCGGCACCAATCAGTTCCACGGCAACGTCTTCGATTATTATCGCGACCAGTACTTCGACGGCCGCAACTACTTTAACCGGGCTTCGAACTCGGCCAAGAGTACCTTCCGCCGGCAAAACTATGGAGCCGATCTTTCCGGACCAATCTTCAAGGACAGGACCTTCCTCTTCCTGAGTTATGAGGCGCTCCGGCAGGAACAAGGCCTGCTGTTCAATCACACCGTGCTTACCGCTGCGCAGCGAACTGCCCTGCTGACTAGTCCGGCGGGTGCCGCCTACGGGCAACTGGCCAACATCATTCCCGTGGCAAACGACTCCACCGGAAGCGTATTTACAGGATCTTCGTCAGCGCCCGTACGCGTAGACCAGTTCAGCGGCGATCTGCTCCATAAGGCCACAAATAAGGACACGCTTCATCTTTATTACGCCTGGCAGCAAGACAAGCGCACGGAGCCAAACCTGCAGGGTAATAACGTTCCCGGCTTCGGCGACCATCGCACGGCGCACCGCCAAATTGGCACCATCAACGAAGTCCATGTGTTTACGCCGAACCTCGTGAACGAGTTCCGCTTTGGTTTCAGTCGTATTGCCATTGCGTTCACACCCAACTTCGCGGCCCTGCCGTCGACCTATGGTTTAAACACAGGGAACCCGAGCGCGGTGCTTCCGTTTCTTACCGTATCCGACATCGGTTTAGTCATCGGTGGTCCGAACGGTTTCCCACAGGGGCGCTTCGACACAACGGGCGTCGTCTCCGACACCGCGACTCTGACGCGCGGAAAACACACCATCCGAGTAGGTGGAGAGTTTCGCCGCTTCATCTTCTCGAGCTTCACCAACACGTCCGGCGCGATCACCTTTCCAACAACAGCGGCCTTTATCGCAGGGCAGGCAAACAGCTACTCCGTAACGCCGCAAGTGGTCGACTTCCGGGCCTTCAACGGTGCGGCCGCAGGATTTTTGGACGATTCCTGGAAGGTCACTCCGCGCCTGCTCATCGAAACAGGCTTCCGCTTCGAGTGGAACGGAACACCGGTGGATGCGAAAAACCGCTTCGTCAACTTTCTTGCTGCCGCTGACTCCCTGCAAGCTGTTCACGTACCGTTCGATCAGTCTTACAACTACGAGCCGCGCGTTGGTTTCACCTATAACCTGTTCGGCAATGGCAAGACTCTTCTCCGCGGGGGGTTTGGCATCCTGACGGACGAGCCCACAGATAGTGTCGATACCGGGCTTGCCACCAACCCTCCGAACGCGACGCCGCTGGTGCTGACGGGCGCGGCGCTGCCGGTTAGCACTCTCTTCACAGCCGCAACGCTGTCCGGCCTCGCGCCGAACGCAACCAACCCTCACTTCCGCGATGCGTATAGCGAGTCCTACAACGCAATGGTTGAGCAGGCGGTCGGAGGCGGTACCGTCGTCAAGCTTGGCTACATCGGCTCGGCGGGACGGCATCTACGCCTCAGCCGGAACATCAATCAATTCAGCATACCGGGTACGACCACACGACCGTATCGGACGCTTGCCAGCAACAGCCCGGTGCGTCCAGGTGCCGCGCTGGGAAACATCACGTACCAGGATTCGGACTCCATGTCCAACTACAACGCCCTGTGGGTGACAGTGCAAAAAAACCTCAGCCACGGCCTACAGGTGAACACTACCTACACCTTCGCGAAGTCGATGGACATCAACTCATTGGCTGGCATCAGCTTGCAGGACAATACGAATCCTGCCGGGAACTATGGTCTGTCCGACTTCGACGTGAGGCATCACTTCGTCTTCTCAGGCACGTATGCGCTGCCGTTTCACCGGAATCGCGTTGTGGATGGTTTCCTGTTCGCGGTCATCAACCAAGATCAAACTGGCAATCCGTTGAATCTGGTGCTTTCTAACACAACCTACACCGGGACAGCGACTCTGCGGCCGGTGGTCCTGAACAGCAACTACTCAACAGGGCGTGGCGTGACGACAACAGCCGGTTTGGTCCCGTTTATTCATGCGACGGTCTGCACCACGGTGACGCCGGGCTGCAACTTTCTGAACCAGAGCAACAGCTTCGGCACTCTTCAGCGCAACAGTCTGATCGGACCCAAGTTCGAAGACACCGACGCATCTCTGCAGAAGACGACCAAGCTTGCCGAAGGTCTTAGCCTGCTGCTTCGGGCCGATGCCTTCGACATCTTCAACCACGTCAACTTCAGCAATCCCAACACGACGCCGTCGACGTCGGCTGGAAACACGTTTGGCCTGATCAGCCAGACGCGGGCACCGATCGGTGACGCCGGCTCTTCCCGGCAACTGCAGTTCGCGGGCAAACTCATTTTCTAAGCCGAAGGTAAAACAAGGGAGACGGCGTTGTTCGCCGTCTCCCTTGTTGCTGCACACATCCTTTGCCTCTAATACTAAAAATTGGAGATAGAAAGACCGGCAGGGGCGATCCGCGTTTGCGGTAGGGATGGACCAGCGTGTTGAACTGGTGTTGTCTTCAACTCCAAGCTCCACTTTATGCCGTTTCTTTCATTGAAGACAGAGACTAGATTGCGCTCCGTAAGTTCTGACATGTGGCTCTTACGTCACACCAGTTACATAGCTATTTTGAGAACTCTAAAAGCGGAAGAGGATCTTGCCGAGTCGCTCTGAGTGTTGTGCATGCACCAATGCATCTTGATACGCGTCGAGAGAATAGGTAGCGCCGGTCTTTACGGAAAGCGAGTTCTGGATCGTAAGATCGGCAAGAATCTGATACGTCTCCTTTACCTCAACCTGTGGTGCAGTGCGTAACCAATTCATCAACCAAAAACCATGGAAGCTGAGATTTTGGTATAGATATGCTGGAGCGAAGGCAGGCGGCTGACCTGATAGCAGAGCGTAACCGACAGCGGAGCCGCCTACCATCAACGAAGGCAACAACTCTGCGATTGGTGCGCCACCTACGGCATCTAGGACCAGGCTCAGCTTCTTGCCCCCAAGTGCCTCAGCAATCTGCCCTGAAAGATTCTCCCCTTCGATCACGACCTTGTCTCCACCAAGGTTCTGCACGTACTGAACGGCCTCTGGCTTACGAACGACATTAAGCGTCTTCAGACCTGACAACTTTGCAAATTGAATGATGTACTGCCCCATGGCAGAGTTCGCAGCAGTCTGACCGACCCAATCGCCTGGCATCAGATTGGCATAGTTCTTTAGAACTAGGTAGGCCGTCGCCGGGTTGATTGCAACCATCGCAAGTTGAAGCGGGTCGCCCTCCTCGCCTACCGTGACGACGTTCCGTTGGTTTACAACGACCTCATCAGCCCATGTACCTTGCTCGCTGGTAGGCAGAAAGATGACTCGCCTTCCCTCAAAAGATCTGGCTTGATTGCCTGCCGCTATTACACGCCCTACACCCTCCGTTCCTAAATTGAAAGGGAAACTAGGTTTGACGGCGTACATCCCCGCCATCAACATGAAGTCAACCGGATTAATGGCAGCAGCCTCCATTTTGACCAGCACTTCATCTGGCGCAAGCTTCGGAGTTTCAACCTCTACGAGAGTGACAAACTGAGCGGGATCACCGATTGCAGATAACTGTAAACGTCGCATTTCATCTTCCTCTAGCCAAGTATCGCGGCTTTCAGCGGTTTTTGATTGAAGTGCAATGAGCACTCAGGAACGGATACGATTACCGTCCTCACGGTCAGAGATATAGCAAACCGCTAAGAGCGGTGAGCCAAAGCCTTCTATCAGTCATGGCGAATGCCGTAGCGTTCTGCAGCATGCTTGAGGGATAGATTCGGACCGAGAGCGAGACGAGCAGATTCGAACTTTTCCCAATCGCCCACGTTGGGTAGAGAGGGAATTGTAATCAGCTCACCTTGATCAAAAGCGACGAGCGATGCATCTACCATATCTTCAGCGCTCATCAACATCTCGGGAGGAACGTTTTGGGATCCACCGACACCGGCGCGTTCCCAAAATTCTGACGCCGTCGCACCGGGGAGCACGGCCTGTATCTGAACACCTTTGTCTTTCAATTCCTTGTACAGAGACTGTGTGAAACTGACTACAAAGGCTTTGCTTCCGTTGTAGACGCCATTCAGCAACTCAGGCGTCAGCGCAACAATAGAGGCAATGTTGATAATTCCGCCGCTCTTCTTTTGCAGGAACGCCGGCAAAACCGCCAAAGTCAGGCGCGTTAGAGCCGTGACGTTGAGTTCAATCATGTTCTCCATCTCGTCGACCGGAGAATCGATCACCGGCTTAATACTTCCAAAGCCCGCGTTGTTCACAAGGATGGACAACCCCGAATCGGTTTTTAGAACCGATTCAATCCTATGAAGATCGGCTACCTTGGTGAGATCGGCGGAGATGGTTTCAACGCGACGGCCCGTCTTACCTGAAAGAGTGTGCGCGACCTTGGATAACAGCTCTTGATTGCGTGCAACCAGAATAAGATCGTAGCCACGCTCCGCAAGCCGATCCGCATAGACCGCACCGATTCCTGTCGATGCTCCGGTGATGAGCGCCGTGCCTTTCGTAGAGGCAGATATTGCCATAAGACTTCCCCCAGTGTTTTGCAGTTCGCTTGCTATATGCACATGAGAGTAGACCGGTTGGTTATCAGATTCACCCGTTTCTGTGGAAAACTGCTCGGCGTGGGGCTAGGTTATTTTCTTTTCTTCAGAATTACGTCGAAGGTGAAATGCAAAAAGCTTTCGAGAGGCCGATTGCAACGATCGGCCTTCATGCGCACAAGCGCTCCCTCGTAGCTGTTCATGATGAAATCTGCTAAAGCGTCGGGTTTATTGGACTTTTCCAAATCGCCGCGCTGGATTGCCGACCGCAAAACGATTGCAATTGCGTTTTGGAGAATGCCAAAAAGGGACTGCAATTGGGTTTGAAGAGCGTCGTTGTGATCAGCCACCTCAAGACTTAAGCTACCCATCAGGCAACCGCTGACTTCAGCCTGGTATCCGTTCACAGTAGAAAGCTCTTCGAAATAGGATCGCAAACGCTTCAAAGGAGGCACGTCAGTGTCGTCCAGGACTCGATGTACTCGTTCAGCTTCGGCCTCTGCGTACCTGCCGATCAGATCGCTGGCAAACGCTTCCTTGCTTGGGAAATGGTGGTAAAACGATCCCTTCGGCACGCCGGCCAGATCAAGAACCTCTTTGAGGCCTGTAGCGGTATAGCCAGTGAGACGCAACTGTCTTAAGCCCACTTCGAGTAGCTGTTCACGAGTTGACGATACCCTCTCCACATTGACATAATAGACCGGTCCATTGCTAATGGCAAACCCGCGCTCCTGATCGGTGAGGGTTGAAGATAGCTGCCTGACCCTTGCGGAGTGCACGCATCCCCTCAAAATCCCATGATGGTCGGGTAGGCTGTCCTCAGCGTCTTGAAGCCCCGCACGGGACCGATCAGCTGCTCAGCTTGCCGTGATCAGCCTCCATGACGTTGTTCAGATCCTCGCGAAAACGAGGTTCCCCTTCCCGGCCCGCGGCGGGTATAGGGCAGCTCCGGATTGAGTCAACGGCTTTCGCGTGTCTTGAGGATGAATCGCACAACTTCACCATGCATCTTCTGGCGCGACTCAGGATCGAGGTAGGGCTCGTGCCCGGTCGGATATACCGCATAGTCGATGTTCTGTTGTAGTTTCGGCTCCATCGGAAGGTGTTTCATTTCGAAGAAGCCCAGTTGGTATGGTCCTGAAAGATCGAAGTAGCCGCCCATCACCAGGACGCGCATGGCGGCATTTCGCGTCATCACGGTGGCGAGATCGGGGAGCACATTCCAGGTGCCCAACCAGGGTTTTGTCCCGTCCGTCACGTGGAAGAAGTCCCAACGGCCTGGGATGTCGGCGTTCGCCTGATAGTTTAGGCCGACGCCGAACTTGAGCGTACCGTGCATGTATGTGTCGAGGACAGCGCTGACGGTGGATGCTTTCACGCTGGAAGCGTCAAACCCGGGATTGGTCGAGAGTGCATGCAGCGCAGGGGCTGTGTACCGTGTGTCCTGGCGTCCGGTAATCAAACCCTTGTCGCTCAGGAGTAGAGCTTCGAACTCCGCCGCTTGAAGACGCAGGTGTGCCTTCACCCATACCTGGGCGGGTATTCCGGTGAACTGTCCCAACTGTGTTGCGATGGTTTGCTCCTCCTCTGGCGGCAGGTCGCTCCCGGCCAGCAATGCAGTCGCATACGGTCCTGCGGCAAAGTGCTCCACGGTGCGCAACCATGGCTCCATATCATCGCTCGCTCCTGCGCTCCTGTGATGAAACCAGGCGGTAGCGGCAAAGGTGGGCAGTTGTAGGATGTAGGGGCTGTCGGTGCCCGGTATACCCGACGCGGCATCTGGAAAGTCGTTCCAGTTCAGGCTACTGCCGTCAGCAATGATACCGTTCAGATCGACGCCGTCCTCTTCCAGCATGCGGGCAAGCACCGCATTGCGCATCCCCCCATAGCTGTGGCCGAAGAGGTACTTCGGCGACTCCCCGCGGGAGTACTTGCCCAGGAAACGACGGATAAATCGATCGAATGCGGCCGCATCTTCGTCGATGCCATAGAAGGCGCGGGCGGCGTCGTGGCCCTGGATGTGACCATAACCGGTACCCGGAGGATCGACGAAGACCAGGTCCGCCACGTCGAGTAGGGAGTCCACGTTGTTGTTGAAGTTGTAAGGACCTCCCGCGAAATGGTGAAGGCCGGGCAGGTCCGCCACTATCGGGCCAAAGCTGGCCACGAGCAGGGTTCTGGTGGAAACGCTAGGTCCGCCGTCGTAGAGAAAAACGATCGGTCTCGTGCGTGGATCGACGCCGTCCGCGAAGTAGGCCACATACGACATGGCCGCAATCGTGCTGCCTTCAGGGAAGTGGACGACTCCGGTCAGCTTGTCTGGAGCGGACACCTCCAGGTCCTGGGCATCGGTTCCGCCAACCGCCAGGATGCCGGCCTGTGCCGTATAGGGCAAGCGTTGTCCGCTCCGGAGCGAGACCGTGCCTTTTGTCACCGCATCTTCGGACAGGCGAAGATCGGCGACTCGGGCATCGTGCGCAGCGCTATCGTTAGGAGATTCTTGCAAGCCTTGCGCAGCCAGCTTGCCTGCGGCACACATCGACACAAGAGCAAAGAGGACGATCCAT
>CALMVK010000198.1:0-10645 GCA_937873145.1 uncultured Granulicella sp.
AGCGGCGGACATGCAGGAGGTCGCGTCCTGCTAGTTTTCTGTGGGCGGGTCGATGTGATCGACGACGATGGTGTCGACTGGTCCCTTTGTGGATTCGAGTTTGAGGCCGAGTTGCTCCTGGAGGGCGGTGTAGATGGAGGGTGGAGTGTTGGCGTTTTCTGAGTTCTGTGCGACCTCATCGGGCGACCACTTCAGGGTGAAATCGTAGTTGGCGGTGAGTCCGGTTTTATCGTCGACCGGCCGGCTCAGCTTCTGTGCTAAGAAGCTCGCCAGGGTCGACAGTGGAACAGCCTGCGCGGTCAGGGCGGTATTACTCGTGTCCACCGAACCAGCTCCACGTGCTACCCCGCCCGGCCGCTTGAGACCGTTCTCATACGTGTTGTTTGGATCCGCGGGTTTGATCTTGAGCCCGCTCTTCAGGACGACCAGCGCATAGGTTGGCAGTTCCTTCTTTTCGTGGTGGATTTTGAGGGCGAAGCGATCGGCGAGTAGAGCCTGCATCATCAGCCGGTGCTCGGCAGTGCTGTCGTCGTCCGAGAGATTTTTAAGCGCGGCAAGATCGTCTGCCGAGACCTTCGCCTCTACGTCGAGCTTCGAGGAGCCGGCCCAGCCCGGAAGCGCGAAGACAAGGCCGTCGTTCTGAAGGTCATACGCGTAGCGGATCAAGTCTTTGACCGAGATATTTGTGCCTACAAAGCGCTCTCCGTCAACACTAATCTGTACACTTCCGCTACCGGATTTGTTGGGCCGAATCGAAACTACGTCGTAGGTCAGCGCAGGCAAGGGGGCGGCCAGCGCCGGGTAAGGCAGAGCGACGGCCACGCATACGATGGCGGAGCGTAGAAACCTCATGACTCGATTCTCCAGGCGGCAGTTCTCAAGTGAGAAGGATACGCAAAGATGGTAAGACAAGTTGCGAAGAAGTTTCTGATAGACGTTTGCGGTTCTTGATTGCTTGCGTTGGTGAGGGATTATTTTCTGGGGGACTTGCTTGTTCCATTTGAGGCGGCAGAAAGACAAATACGGGGATTCTGGCTTCGCCAGAATGACGGCGCTCAAGGGGCTTGGCGGTAAAAAATGACGGCGCTAAGGGGCTTTCCGGTAAAATGACGGCGCTAAAAGGGGCTTGGCGGTAAGGAATGACGTCGTAGGCTACATGGCTCTGAAGCAACGACAATCTAAAAGCCGCTTGGCAAATGAAATCTGCTTAGTGTGCGTCGGTTGGGAGAGCGGGAACGAGGTTTGACGCTGGCCAGTGGAGCGGCTGTGCGTTTTGGTTCAGCATGATGGCAACCGGTCCAGCGACCGGAGTTACGTCGACGTTATAGCCATCGACCAGCAGCGCGGCATCTCCGCCGGCCAGGTCCTTGGTTGCCGCTTCGATCGTAAGGGTACGGCTCTCGCCCGGAGTAAGCGACAGGTAGTTGTCGGAGTAGAAGACCGGGAGCACACGAAGACCGCTGGACTTCTGATGCAGTTGCAGATGAGTCAACAAAGCGATGTGAGCCGTAGGGTTTTTTACGGTGACGTCGAAGACGGTTTTGTTTCCACTTCCATGCGATTGAGCCTGGATGGCAAGCGTTACGGTGGGCAGGTTGGCCAGGCCGGCGTAGTCGTCCTGTGCAACGTTCTGCCAGTAGAAGTTGCTCGAGAGTAGCTTCCCTTCTGCGTCTGTGAGATCCAGCTTGATGAAGTAGAGCTGCGTGACGTGAGGGTTGACCCAGATGGTGTATGCCTTCTGGGCTGTGCTTG
Organism: uncultured Granulicella sp.; assembly: GCA_937873145.1. Lineage (GTDB taxonomy): Bacteria > Acidobacteriota > Terriglobia > Terriglobales > Acidobacteriaceae > Edaphobacter. Next base: position 1,753 of record CALMVK010000198.1, read on the forward strand.
CCGGAACCGAAGCAATGGACACGGTTTGCTGCGTATCGAGCGTGCCGTCGAAGCGGTAGATGCTTTGCGTCAGTTTGACGTTTTGCAAAGGCTGGGCGCGATTGTTAATGACTTCTACGTCGCGGGTTGCTTCGTTGAGCTGCACGTGCACGATTTCCGCGGCCTTCTGGGTGCCGTAGAGCGCGGAGTTGGGATCGAGATCGTAGTGGTAAAGCTGCCACACGAAGCTGGGCTGCGCAGGCTCGCTCATCCAGGTCAGGATGCCGGTCGTGCCTTGAAACATCTCCGCGTTGCGGCTTTCATACATGGCGCGAAAGGCTTCGTAGTTGGCCATCTGGCCTTTGCGCACAAAATCAGCAAGGTTGCGGATCGGTCCATAACGATGGGCGAGCGTAAACGGGTATTCGTTTCCGCGTTGCGCTCCGGCGGCCATGTCGTGCTGCGCCCAATCGTCGTTGATGGTCTCCCAGTCTCGCTGGGGCATCATGCCCTGGATGGATTCGATGGTCGGAATGGAGACGGAACCGGTCTCGGTCTTGAAGGCTTCATTGATCTGATAGAAGAAACGTGGCGAGCGCCAGTAGTACGGACCGTGCGAGGAGACGCCGCGGCCATCGGTGGAACTCGATTGATAGAGACGCATGGGATCGAGTTGCGCCATCAGCGTGGCGAGCGCTTTGTCCAATTGCTCGGGCGGCTTGCCTTCATTGCGCGCACACCACACCACGATGGACGGATGATTGCGATAGTGGAGGACCTTGTCGGTTACATTGGCCAGATAAGTCGGAATATCCGTAACATTGGGTCCATCGAAGGGGTTAGGTTGAAAGAACTCATCCCACAACAGGATGCCGTATTGATCGGCCAAGTCGTAGAAGTCGGGGCTGGTGCTTTGTCCAACCCAGTTGCGAATCATGTTGAGATGGGCGAGCGCATGCATGTGGAACTGGGCGTCCAGGCGATCGTAGGAGAGACGCTTCATGGCTTCGTCCATGCCCCAGTCGCCTCCGCGCACCAGCACTTTGACGCCATTGACGACGATGGTCAGGTTCTCGGAGTCGGGCACCTCGTACTCTACCTTGCGGATGCCGAAGTGGAAGGTCTGCGTGTCGGAGCTAGCGGAGGCTGTTTCAAAGTGCACCGAAATCGTATAGAGGTTGGGGTCGCCGTAGCCGTTGGGCCACCACAGCTTTGGGTTTAGCACGTGGAGCGCGGGCGTCGATGCCGCGGAGAGGGAGACGACCTGCTTCGCGTTTGGCGCGAGCGTGACTTGCTTCTCGAAGCCGATGTTGCGGCCATCTCCGGTGATGGTGCCGACGAGTTTGCCGGTGACGCTGGCTGCAGTGCGGTTTTCGAGGCTGGTTGAAAACGCGAGGTCGGCGCTGCCATAATCCGGTGCGAGCACGCTGTTGATCTGCGGATTGCGCAGGACAACGGGGCCGGTGGCTGAGAGCGTGACCGGAAGCCAGATGCCGGTGTCGCGATCGCGTATCGCAGGAATCCAGTCCCAGCCGATGGTGGCAAGGAAGGTGGGGCCGTCGATGGCCGTCTCGCCGCCGTTGCCTCCCATGCCCAGCTTCACGGTGTGTTCGTGCGGAGTTCCGGGATGCGGTTGCGGAGTGACGAGGACGGCGAGAGTGGCACGGGCTCCCGGCTTGACGATGCCGGTCAGGTCGAAGTCGCCGCGGAGAAACGCACCGCGCAGGCTGCCGACCTGCCGGCCATTGACCCAGATCTCCGCTGAATAGTTAACACCGCCGAAGTGCAGCCAGGTGCGACGGCCGCGGTACGTTGCGGGAATGGTCAGGGTGGTGCGGTACCAGTAACTTGTTTTATTCAGGCTTTCGGGGATGGCGCGCATGTTTTCGCCATAGAGCGGCTCGGGATAGACCTTGTTGTCGACGAGCGTGGTGAGCACGGTGCCGGGCACGGTCGCCTTGTACCATCCGGCGGTGGGGTAGCCGGGGCTGGCCACGATGCTAGCGGGCGCACTTACCTTGGCGATGTCCTGCATCTGCCAATCGCCGATCACGATGGAGTTCTGTTGGGCGAAGCAGGGGGACGAACCGATGACTGCGAGAAGAAGGAGCAGGAACTTCATTTATTGGAGATCTCCGGACTTACCGATGATAGCGGTATTGGCGCGTTTCATCCGTCTCGTTTATGAGTCTCCGGCGACGCGAAGGACGGGACGACTGTCATCCGGTTCAGGCTATTGCTCGACTGCGGTAAGGGTGCGTACGGTGTTCCAGTTGGCGTTGGAGGCTACCAGATGCGGCGGATGCCGAAGCTGTCCAGCTTGGGGTCCGCGCTGACGACCGGGATGTCGAGCTGCAGGGCCTGGGCGGCGATCATGCGGTCAAACGGATCGCCGTGAGTGCCCACTAACCTTCCGGCTCGGAGGGCGGTTTCAGGTTCGATCGAAAGAAGTTGAAAGCCTGTTCTTTGCGTTATTTCCAAGAACTCACGCTCAAGCGTTTCCGCTTCTGGAAGCTTGCCGAGGCGAACCTTGGTGGACATCTCCCAGGCTGATGCGGCAGAGACAAAGATGGTATTCGCCGAATCTGTCACAGCTCGCCGTGCCGCGAGACTCAACCTTTCCGGCTTCTGAGTCGCCCACAAGAGCGTGTGCGTGTCGAGCAGCAGGTTCATAGAATTCCGTCATCCGCAAGACCGCATTCCTCGTCGGACATCGGCTCCCAGAAGGCGTCGGTTAGCTCAAAATCGGGATTTTCCCACGCGCCCAAGCGCTTCGGTTCCACTTGCCGGATCGGCTCGATGCGAGCTACCGGCTTCTTCTCCCGGCCGGAGGTGATGACGACCTCTTCGCCCATCTGCGCTTTCTTGACCAGTTCGGACAGATTCGTCTTGGCTTCAAAGATTGTGGCGGTGATCATGACTCCTCCTCATCCTGCTAACTTAGCTTAGCAGGATTCACTCTTGTCCCGGCAACAAAAGTAGCTTGGACTTTGCCGAGCATCGCCGCACCGTCAAACGGCGTGTTTCGCGAGCGAGAGAGTGAGGCGGAGGCGTCGAAGGTCCACTCGTGTGCGGGGTCGAAGAGCGTGAGATCGGCCCAGGCTCCGGGGGCGAGGGTGCCAGCCTGCGATAGCTTCCCGATGCGGGCGGGGTTGGTGCTCATCAGCTCGACGATGCGGGACAATGGGATGCCGTGCTCACGGTGGAGCACGCGGAGTGCGAGGCCGAGGGCAGTCTCAAGGCCGGTGATACCGTTTGGCGCGCGTTCGAACTCGATTTCTTTTTCGTAGCGGGCGTGGGGGGCATGGTCGGTGGCAAGACAGTCGACCGTGCCGTCGGCCAAGCCTTGGAGCAGGGCCTGGCGATCATCCTTCGAGCGCAGGGGCGGGTTCATCTTGGCGTTGGTGTTGAAGTGACCTACGGCTTCGTCGGTAAGGGTGAAGTGGTGCGGCGCGACCTCGCAGGTGACGTGCAGACCGTCAGCCTTGGCGCGGCGAATCGCCTGGAGCGCAAGCGCGGTCGAGACATGCTGGACATGGAGATGGGCGTGCACGCCCTCAGTAGGAACAAGGTCGCGGAGCAGTTGCAGGTCACGCTCGACGATGCTTGCCTCAGCCTCGGCGGGGTAGCCGCGCAGTCCGAGCCGGAAGGCCATTGGGCCGGCGTTCATCACGGCGCCGTTCGAGAGGCGAGGATCTTCCGCATGTTGCGAGACAGGCAGGCCCAGGCGGCCGGCGCGCAACAGAGCCGCACGCATCAGGGCGGAATCGAGAATGGGCTTGCCGTCGTCGGTAAAGCCTCGTGCGCCTCCGGTGGCGAGAGCTTCGAAGTTGGTGAGCTCCAGGCCGAGGCTGCCGAGCGTGGCGGCCGGCATGGCAAAGAGGCGCACCAAAGGCTTGCGCGCGGGGTCCAGCATCCAGGCCAGCGTCGACGGGCAATCATTGACCGGAAGCGTATTGGGCATGGCGACCACGGAGGTAAAGCCCCCGGCGGCGGCGGCGCGGGTGCCGGTCACGATGCTCTCTTTGTAGGTCTGCCCGGGGTCGCGCAGATGCACATGGAGGTCGATTAGGCCGGGCGCGACGATCAGGCCCTTGGCGTCGAAGACTTGAGTTCCGGTGATTTGAGGCCCACTGATTTGAGTTCCGGCAATCTGAGTTCCGGCAATTTGAGCGAAGGCTCCGGGCTGGTCGACGGCAGCGATCAGGCCGTCGCGGAGAAGAATATCTCGTGCCTGGTCCAGGCCGGAGGCTGGGTCGATTACGTGGCCGCCGATGATCAGAAGATCGCTCAAAGCTCTACCCCCAAGGCCCGTAGCAACAACGCCTCGCGGAGGGCGATCCCATTGGTGACCTGCTGCTCGATAGCCGATTGCGGTCCGTCGGCGACTTCATCCTCAATCTCCAGGCCGCGGATCATCGGTCCGGGATGGAGGACAACCGCGTTCGGGGCCAAACGCGCCAAACGTTCCTGCGTGAGTTGGTAGCGGTCGATGTACGCAGCCAGATCGAACTCCAGGCCGGCAAGGCGCTCGCGCTGAATTCGCAACATCATGACCACCTGTGCGCGGGCGAGCGCAGACTCAAAGTCACGAACGATCTCCACTTCCTGGCCAAGGCTGGCGGCCTCTTCCGGCAACAATTCCACCGGTCCGCACAGTAACACTTTTGCCCCCAACCGTGGCAGCAACATGCCGTTTGAGCGGGCGACACGGCTGTGGCGGATGTCTCCGGTGATGGCCACGGTGCACCCTGCCAGCAGATTTGCCTCGACGGGCCTACCTGCCAGATGTAGCCGCTGCAGAATCGTACGCACGTCCAGCAGCGCCTGCGACGGATGCTGGTGCATGCCGTCTCCCGCGTTGAGCACCGGCAACCCGCAGGCGCGCTCGAGCACGAAGGGCGCACCGCTTGCAGGATGGCGGAGGATGATGCACTCGGCTCCGAGCGCACGCAGGGTAAGCCCGGTGTCCTTCAGGCTTTCGCCTTTTTCAATGGACGAGGATTTATCGCTGACCAGCGTCGTGGTAGCACCCAGAGACTTCGCGGCCAGTTCAAAAGAAGTACGAGTCCGCGTGCTCGATTCATAGAAGAGCAGAGCAATTTTGCGACCGGCGAGTAACCCGGCCTTTACCGCAGGCGGAACACCGTCGAGACGATCCGCTAAAGACAGGATGCTGGCGACTTCCTGCATCGGCATCTCTTCGACCGTCATGAGTGAGCCTCGCGAGCCGGAGTGAAAGCCCATCAGTCGGCGAGTTCTACAAGCAGCACTTGCTCGTCGCCGTCGACCTCGCGCAGTTTTACTTCGATGATCTCGCGGGAAGAGGTGGGGATGTTGCGGCCGGTGAAGGTGGCCTGGATGGGCAACTCGCGATGGCCGCGGTCGATGAGGACTAGAAGCTGCACGCTCTTGGGCCGGCCGTGATCGAACAAGGCATCGAGCGCTGCGCGGATGGTACGGCCAGTGTAGAGCACGTCATCCAACAGCACGATGTCGCGGCCATTGACGTCGAAGCCGATGTCGCTTTTATTCACGGTGGGGCGCGGCCCCGCGGTGGTCAGGTCGTCGCGGTAGAAGCTGATGTCCAGCACCCCGGTGTCGACCGCATGCTTCTCGATCGTTTCGATTAGCACGGCCAGCCGCTGAGCCAGGGGAACGCCGCGCCGCTTGATGCCGATGAGCCCCAGGTTTTGTGCGCCCTCGTTCTTCTCGACGATCTCATGCGCAAGCCGGACGAGGGTCCGCTCAATCTCAGAGGCGGACATGAGACGGCCTTTGACGCGCAGATTGGGTGTGTTGCGAGATGCCTCTTCGCTCATGGGCTCCATACTTTCCGACTGCCATGATAGCAGCCGACCGGCTTGGGTCAGCAACGCTTATTCGCGTTCGCCAAGGTTGCGCCGCAGTGAACCGGGCCTGCGTAGCATTCCAGCAAAGCCGCCGGCGCCGGTGGCGACGAGCAGGATGAAGCTTGCCTGGATGCCAACGCCGAGCAGCACGATGCCGGTGCGGGCCTCGGATGTTTTGAGAAAATCGACGAACTCGCCCGTTTTTTCCGCGGCATCGGCAGCCCCATGTTGCTGCGCCGCAGAGACCTTCAGCTGCTCTTCCAACAACGTCATCTGCTGAGTCAGCTGCCCGTCGAAGCTGGCCATGCGGTGGGTTCCGAAGCGCGTGACAAGCCCGGACAAAGCAAACGCGACCCCGAGAAAGGCAATCATGACCAGACCGGTGAGGCTTCCGATCCGCAGACCGACGCCGGTATCCATCCGCGCCTGCGGGCGCCACCTGGCATAAATACCAAGCGCAATGATCGCGCCGCCTATGGTCCATACCAGGTATGCCAGCGAGAGAAAGGTGAAGTGCAAGCTGGCCACGCCTAACCCGGCGCTGACCACGGCAACGCTCATGGAGGCGCGCAGTGCCGCCTGCCAATCCACACGATGCGCAGCAAAACCGTCTGGACGTGGCGGAGGCAGGCTGCCGGTCGTAACTTTTTCTGGCTCCACGTCCGGCGCAAGACGCAGGTGTTCGGGCAGGCTGAGCTGGGGCGCACCGCAGTGCGGACAAAAAAGTAAGACATCCCCGCCGCTGCGGGCGAGAGAAGCTGCCGATCCGGTAAGTTCGGCGTGGCAGCGATGGCAGAAGATCTGCATCTCTTCATTGTAGAGGGCACGGCTTGAACTGGTACTGTGCGCCCGTTTTGAACGCTACTGACCGTCGGTCTGTGGGCCGTCGGCATGATTGCCGGGGAGGTCCAACGCGACCAGGGCGATCTTCGTTCCGGAACCCTCCGGGTCGATCGCCACTCTGTGCTGGTGCAGCCGCGAGCCCGCTTTCAGCTCCTGTTTTGCCTCGTCCGTATCGACGTGCACATGACCATTTCTGCTGTCATCGCAGCTCAGGCCATCCTGGGTGTGATCGGGCCGCCCGACGGGGCGATCGCCTTGACAAAGAAGCACGGCTCCATACCGGGCCATATCTTTTTTGTAGAAACCGATTACTTTGTCGGGAGAGTCGGTGCTGTAAAAATTCAGCGCCTTTACGCCAAGATGGAAGCCGCCGAAGCTCATGTTCACGTCGGCGGCCCCGTGATTGCCATCTTTCTTGCGCAAAGTGGCGCCGGGATAGACAGAGAGACCTACACTGCCTTCCACATTGGCTTCATTCGTCTGGACGGACATGCCGCCGAATGGGGTTGCAATGCGGACATGGTCATCCTCCTGGTCTGTTTTCCGACTTACGTGGCACCCTGCAAGCAGAATAAGCAGGACGGGCAGTACGGCTCGGCGAACTGCAACGCGGGCTGCGAAAGAAAGTATGAGCACAAGCACCCCCTTCGCAAGGCATTCTTGCGGGAACTATCCTAGATGCATACCTAGATGCATACGCAGAAAGCTCAGAGTCGTTCCCGCAAGCGGCAGCGGCGATCTAGTTGGCGGGTATGGATTGCCCGTCGAAGGGATTATATGGAGAGAAACTCGGAGTAACGTACAAGTGAAGGCTACTCAGATCAGCTGTGCATCCAGTGTAATTTCAGCAGCTTTGAGAAGACGCGAGATCGGACAACCCTCTTTGGCTTTCTTGGCCAACTCATCAAACTTCTCTTTTTCAGCATTCGGCACCCTGGCCCGGGTGGTGAGGTGGATCTTCGTCACCGAGGGTCCATCGTCGGTTTTCTCCATAGTGACGACCGCGGTGGTCTCAAGTGTGTCTGGAACCAGATCGGCAGAGGACAACTGGCCGCTCAACGCCATGGTGAAGCAGCCGGCATGGGCCGCCGCAATCAGCTCTTCAGGGTTGGTTCCCACACCGTTCTCAAAGCGGGTGTTGAAGCTGTATTGAGCATCCTTGAGGGTGTTGCTCTGGGTAGAAAGTGTACCTTTGCCGTCCTTCAATCCACCTTGCCAAACTGCGCTTGCGCTGCGATCCATACATGCTCCTTCTTAAAAAATCTTTTGCCGATGAGATGCGTTTGCATCTACTTTGGACGTGAATTTTTTGGGTACAAAGGTCTGGGCGTCTCCGGGCCACTAACCGAGAGCAGGTCAACCCGCTGCAGAATTTTTCGCGCAAGTCCGGTTAGGGGAAGTTCGCCGAGCCGAACGACCGGCTCCCAGGAGAGATCTTCCGCCGCGGCAGGAATGCTTCTTCGGAGCGCTTGGTCTTTGGTTCCGCCTTGCGCGTAGACCTGTACGTAGTAGTTTGTGTTGGTGATGGAGTGACGCAGGCGCAGGATCGGCTCGCGGGCGGCAACAGCGTCGGGTGGCAGCGGCGGAAGCTCGAACATACCAGGCATCAGGCTAAGTTCAGCGCTGCGGCGCTCGAGCAGCACCTGGGTGGCGGTGCCTTGCTTGCGCGTTACCAGCAGAAAAGCGGCAGGAAGGCTCTTCTGTTTGGCGCGGGGCTGTGTGGGATGCTCTCCACGGGTGCGGCACAAGGCGAAGACCGGGCATTGCAGACACAAGGGCGCACGAGGCAGACAGAGGGTCGCGCCCAGTTCCATCATCGCTTGATTGTGATCGCCGGCTGCATTAAGTTGGTCGGTCAGGTGCTTTGCGGGGACCAGTGCCGTCGCTTGACTGCTTACAAACGTGCGCGCGCCTGCGTGTGAGGAGGTATGGCCGGTTACGCGCAACAATACGCGCTCCACGTTGCCGTCGACCACGGCCTGGCTCTCACCGAAAGCAATGCTGGCGATCGCCGCACAGGTGTATTCGCCGATACCGGGGAGCGTTTTCAACTCGGCGGATGTCTCTGGAAGGCGGCCTCCACGCTCTTTCATTAGAAACTGAGCTGCCTTATGCAGCATTCGTGCTCGGCGATAGTAGCCCAAACCAGACCAGGCGGCCAGCACCTCGGATTCGGCGGCGAGCGCCAGCGCGATCACAGTCGGAAAGAGACGCAGGAA
>CALMVK010000198.1:10745-12030 GCA_937873145.1 uncultured Granulicella sp.
GCATTGCGACTAGGTGGTGTCGCCGGGCGTCCCAATGGCGTGAGGATCCACCTTTTGTTGCGTTGCGGGGTAAGGCATTCCTTTGGCTAGCACGTCGTCAAGCTGCTTGTCGTAGCCGTAGATATCGTCGAAGAAGTCCACCCGGCCATCATCACCGATATGCGCGGTTAGGTAGAAGATCACGATCGGGATTGGCTGCTTAAGGCTGACGGTGTGGTTGTCCGGTCCACTGTTCATGGCATCCTGCACTTTTTGCAGATCCCACGCACCGTCTGCGCCGTCGGTGACTCCGCCGCGGTTCAAGACCCAGACGGCGAGATCGTCAGGATGCTGGACACGTACACAGCCATGAGAGAAGTCGCGGCGGCTGCGGTCGAAGAGCTCCGGCTGCGGTGTGGAATGAAGGTAGATGTCGTAATCATTGGGGAACATGAATTTGACCAGCCCAAGCGAGTTTTTAGGACCGGGCTTTTCGCGGACATCGACGCCGCCACGTTCCACCTCGGCGGCCGTCGCCTTGACTTCTTTGCCGCTGCTGTCGACTGTTTCGAAGTTCTTCGAGGCCAGATAGCCGACGCCTGATTTTTCAATGTGGGAGGTCAGCTCCTTCTTGACGATGCTGACGGGGACGTTCCAGAACGGGCGGAAGATCAGGTACTTCATCATGTGGGTGAAGACCGGCGTGTTGTGATCGCCGAGCATCTTGCCCACAACAACCTTCATGGTGAAGTCTCGTGAGTGATCTTCTTTGTAGCCTCGCAGCACAAACTCCGGCAGGTTCACGACCAGCGGGGCGTTGAGATAATCGTTCGGCAGCCAGCGCCACCGCTCCAGCGAGTCGTCCAGTTGCTGCACACGCGCGCTGAGCGGAACGTTCAAAGCTGCTACGGTTTGCGGCGTGAGCTTGCCGTCCGGGGTAAGGCCATGACGGCTCTGAAAAGATTTAACGCCGTCTGAGAGGGCAGTTGTGTAGGAGGTCGAACCAGAATGGATCGCGGTGGGAGAAGATTTTGGGCTGTTGTCTGTCGCAGCCGGAGTGTTGGCATGCGTTGCCCGGTGAAGCCGTCCGGTTACCTGGCCGGCAACTTTGCCGATTGCTCCGCTGACCTGGCTTTTTGGAGCTGAAGAGTCGCTCGGAGTTCCCTCTGTCGCCGGGGTGGATGGAGTGCTGTCCGCCTGGGTTTGGGGAGCCGCATCCCCCTGCCCAGAGAGATCGCCTTCAAGCTGCAGGCGAGCCTCAAGTGCACTCGCGGCCGGGTAACTGCCGCCCGCAGCAAGAGGCTTG
>CALMVK010000198.1:12130-17117 GCA_937873145.1 uncultured Granulicella sp.
CGGCCGATTCTCAGATCAGAGATGTAGCGCATGACGCTCACCGTCATCGCCGCGTCAAACGACGCGATGTCATCGTCCTTGCCGCCCGACAGCTTTTGCGTCAGATCTGCCCATCGGGAGGCGTTGTAGTCCTCCGGGTTGAGCCCTTTTTTGTCAGCGTCGCGGAAAGCCTGAATAAATGCTGCGGCCTGCGCCGTCGGTTTGTTGCCGTCTACCCATGCGACCTCGTAGTTGCGGTCGTCGTAAAACGTCTGCACGAGTGGCTCGTAGTCCGAAAAGTTCGGCCAGTGCAGGACCTGCAAATGTTTGGATTCGACAATGGGCCTTAGCTTATCGGCATACTGCTCCGACTTGGGCGCAGATCGTGTCTTGCGCTTCGGATGACAGCCGCTTTCGACCAAAACCAGACTCAAAACCGGCAGTATTGCCCACTTGCGCCAACTCCCACTCATCATTGCTGCCAACCTGCTCTTTCTCTTCTCTGCCTATTCTTTTATATCGGATTCGCGGGCCCTAGACAGTACCACTTTCCGCTCTCCCACACCCACTTTTGTGGAGTTACCTGCGTCTGGCACTAAACAGCTTCCTATGAACAACTTATGTTTCAACGCACACGCGAAGAAAGTACAAGACACTTAATATCCCCGCACGATGAGGCGCAGCGCCGCCCGGCAGGCAAGCGCCTCCGACAAGAGCAGCAGCGAGCCGGTCGCGAGAAAGAGCTTGCGGTGTTTCGTCTCGACCACATCCGCAAAGACCCCGCCGATGAACGTAATCAGAAACGGCAAAGCCCAGGTGACTGGAGAGGAGAAGACCTGCGTACTTACCAGAAAACAGGTAAAGAGCACGGTCAGCAGCGGCGCTGTATTGCCGAAGTAGCGGCTGCGGCGAAGGGCGAAAAAAAGCAGCAAAGCCACGGCTGAGCTCAGCAGAATCGGCCACTCGGTTTGATCCGCTACAAAGGCTTTTACTCCGTCGAGCGAAAACCAGAAGCGCGCGGCACCTCCCGTTACCACGTAGGTGAACGCTGCGGGACGAAAGCTGAAGCATGCAAAGTCCAGAATCAGGCCACCGAAGGCCGCATAGGTCAGCACCAAAAGTACGGCGCTACGCCGGCGCTCCGCCAGGTACAGCATGAATCCAAGCGAAACTATAAACCCCAGCACAGCAGCAAGTAGATGCGCGGCGGCGGTCAGTCCAAGCGCTACGGTGAGCAGCAGGATGCGCGGCTTCCATCGACGGCCGGGGCCTTGCATCGCATGGGCGACGCCAATCGCCGTGTAGACGATTCCGTACAGACCCCACATGGCCAGAACTTCGTTGTTGGGCACGACCGCGGAACGAATCACTTGCGGAGACAAGACATAGAGAGCAAGCGTAAAAAAACCGCCTTCGTTGCCGAACAGGCGCCGCGCTACCCACCACACTCCTCCCCCCAGCCACATGGCGAACACCACAAAGGGCACATGCATCAGGTACTTAACGTAGGAGATCTCATGGCGTGCCTCCCACGTCGAGCCGTTCAGCGTACCTTGCGCGTAGAGCCGATTGGCGGGTTTGCGAAGTTTGTCCGCGCCGAGCAGCAGCAGGCGCTGCGCGGTAAGCGGAAAGCCAGCGACCCGGTACGCAAGAACGCCATCCCCGTGCAGGTTGCCGCAGGTGGTGAAGTAGCCGGCGAGCGGAGAGGGCCGCTCCCACATCTCGCGTCCACAACGTGCGTATCGATAGTCCGCGGTGGTCACGCTTTGGTGAGCGATGACCCAGAGACACTCCGCGAGGAACAGCAGAAGCAGCAGCCCGGCCAAGCGTTGCGGCCCCCCCACGCGAAAGCTGGGCACGGTGGGATAGCGGGGAAAATTCATGGGACTCCGAGTGTATCGTGAGGCGGTAGAGTCACTTACAGATGACGCAGCCTTGAGGAGTATTTTGTGCGCGGCGCATCCATGGCATCGAGCGTCTTGCGCCTGTGGGGTTTGGTCTCGGCTTGAAGTTGCCCGGCCTTCTAAAGTTTAGCCCACCTCCCTCTGTGGTTTGTCCAGGTGTTGCTGCAGCAGCAATTTAGCCTCTCTCTGTATATCGGCAGCATCCCCCATTCCCTTTAGCAAAAAAGTGTTGTGCAGCGCTGTTTCTTGCCGAAACCAGGTCCGCTGCCGCTTGGCGTAGCGGCGATGGCCTCCCTGTGCGGCGAGGATAGCCTCCGGCTCCGAGAGCTCACCCCGCAAAACCGCTGCTGCCTGGGCATAGCCGAGTGCGCCGAGGGCCCGGCACTCCGGCCCAAAGCGGTCGATCAAGCCACGCGTCTCTTCGACCAGCCCGGCCAGGAACATTTGCCGGGCGCGCGCGTCGATCCGCGCCGCGAGTTGGGTGCGGTCAGGGTCGAGCCCCAGCCGCAAGACGCGATAGCCGGTCAGCCCATTGCGTCCCGCCTCCCACTGCTCGGTCATCGGCGCACGCGCAGCCAGCGAGACCTCGATCGCACGAATTACCTTGGGCAGATCGTTCGCATGGATCCGTGCGGCCGCGCGAGCGTCCAGTCTCGCCAGGGTCCGATGCAGAGACGCGACCCCACGACGCTCTGCCCGGTCCCGTAAGAGCTGTCGTAAGTGCTCGTCCCGAGCCGTTCCGGCAAACAGGCCATCGAGCAGCGCCCGCAGGTAAAGCCCCGTGCCGCCATTGATGATGGGAAGTTTATTGCGTTCGGCAAGCTCGTGCAGGGTTGCCCGCGTTTGCCGTGCCCAATCGCCCGCCGTACAAGCCTCGTCCGGTTCGTATAGGTCGAGGAGATGATGAGGAATCCGTGCCCGTTCCGCCGTGGTCGGCTTGGCCGTACCGAGCTCCATGCCGCGATAGACCGCGACCGAATCGCAGGACAGGATCTCCCCGCCAAAGCGCTGAGCCAACGCGAGCGACAAGGCAGTTTTGCCCGAGGCGGTCGCTCCAAAGATGACGACGAGCGGTCTCATCGAGATGCGCTAAAGCCGCCACCAGCCTGGATGGAAGAGCTGCAAAGGCCGCGAGCGCAGCAGCAGAAAGGCTAATGCCACGGCGGCGATCCAAAGCAGGCCACGCAACTGACTGCGCCGCTCGCGCTTGAGCGCCTGCCGCTGCTCTTGCTGCCGACGAACGAGCGCAGTTTGTTTGGGGAGCATGACTATTTCCCCGGTGCCGGAGCGGGCTTTGAGGCAGCCGGCGCCGTCGTCTCTGGCAGCGGCACGTACGGTGGAGGCGGCGTCTGCCCTGCCGCGACCAGCGCGCCATCAACCATGCGGAAGACGTCCTCGAGCGGATACGCGCCTTCCAGTTTTTCACCATTGATGAAGAGAACCGGCGTCGCCTCGATGCCCAGGTCCTCCCCCACTTTCAACGAAGCGTGAATCGCACTCTCGTCCTGTTTCTTGACGCACGCCTCAATGGGCTCCATCTTTAGGTGGTCTTTTTTAGCTTCGTCGAGGGCTAATTGATCGAGGGAGGCGTTCGCTTTTTCAAGGCTTTTTTCCGGCCCGCCGTATTCTGAGGCGTGGGCATGGATTGAATCGACCATCTCCCAGTATGCCTGGCCGCTTTGCGCTGCCACGCAGTTTACGTCGACCGCGGCGCGCATCGCCCACGGATGGATGGACAGGGGAAAGTCGCGGTAGACGATCCGCACCTTATTTCCGTAACGCTCGGTCAACGCCGGAAAGAGCTGGGCGTGCATCTTGGTGCAGAATGGGCATTCCAGGTCGTCAAAGCCGACGATCTCAACGGGAGCACCTTCCGGACCTCCGCGTGCCGGCCGCGCTGCACCGGAGACGACGGTCCTGGGATCCTGGCTGATGTCGAATTTACTGAACTGGGCGACCGTTTTGCCGTCGTTCGAAAGGAGAAAAAACGCCGGGCTCGACGTTTTGCCGTCCTGCGTAAAGGTCACCAGAATCTGGTCGTACCCCGGAATATCGGAGTGCGTGCGTCCGCCGATGCTCATGATGACGTTCGGTGGCATGCTGGTCCGTTTGCGGATCAGGACCTCCACTCGCCGGGCCAGATCGGGCGAGAGCGCCGCACCGGCAGAGGTGGTCCCGGTACCAGCCGGAACCTGGGCATGGCAGCCAAACGATGCCGCCAGCAGAAGCGAACAGAGAGCCTGAGGATAAAAGCGCACACCTTATTATTGCACCGCGACACACAGGCGCGCAGGCGTAGGCAGTGGGCTAGAAGAGCCGTTCCGCCCGGCGCAGATTGCCGGCTGCGCCGATGTTGGCCAAGGTGAAGTTGAAGCGGTAGGTCCCCTCATTGCGTACGGAACCCAGTTCAAATTTGCGGTACTCCACCGTCAACCCGCAGCAGTTCCAGTTGTAGGCTCCCTGCAGCGACGCATACTGCAGCAGCGGCGGGTAGACGGTCGTCGTGGGAGTCGTAACGCCGGCGGCGTTGGTGCTCTGCGTCGTGGCTCCATAGAAGTGTTTCAGGTCCAGCCCCACGTTGCCCGCGAGCGAGAGTCCCGCCTTGGTCGGGCTGCCCGAGCCGGCCAGAAAGCGCAACTGGTTGAAGTCCGAGATGGATGACGTCACCCCTGTGGTTCCACCGGTTGCGGTGGGGGTCGGGCTCTGCGTGAAGAAGCGTCCCGGCGCGTCCAGCCGCGCATAGCTGACCGCGGTAAAGGCGTTGCCCTGGTGCACGTCCAGGTATACGTTGTTGCTTGTGAATTTGCTTGCGCCGGTGTCGTAGTCGAAGTCCCACTCGAAGTCCGTGTGGGCTGAGCTGCGTATGCGCAGACGTGAGATGAGCGGCGAGATGGCACGGGGTTCGGTCAGAAAGGCTACCCCGGAGAGATCGAGCGTGGTGGTAAAGATGTTGCGACGGCCATTCACGATGGCGCCGCCAAAGGTCTCATCGAAGAAATACTTCTGCGCCAGCCGCCAGGAGATGAACTCCTCACTGGCGCAGCCGCCGGTTACAGGGACGGCCGCCAGGGGGAGGTCGTTATTTTCATCCTCTTCATTTTCAT
>CALMVK010000198.1:17217-23587 GCA_937873145.1 uncultured Granulicella sp.
TCCGCGCCGAAGCCGGGCTCGCGCTCCACGACCTCGGTCTGGCAAGGGCTCCCGTTGGCCGCTTTCAGGTTCGAGCCTCGCCGGTAGAGGCGCTGCACGACTCCGTACTCCACCTCATTGGTGTTTGAGACCACATCGGTCGCGTCGAAGCGCAGCGTGTGCGCAAAGTTGTCTACACCGTCCACGAGCCGATAGGTGATCTCCGGCTCGATTGTGTGCCGGAACTCCGTTCCCAGCAGCCGCTGCAGATGGCTTGGCTGAAAGGTTCGCTCGACGACCGGCGGCCGGATGGCGAACGTGAACTCGAAGTCGAGCCGATTGAGGTCGGCCTCGCTCTCGCCTCCCGTCTGCCCCGGCAAACCCAGCAGACGGGAGCGGCTATAGATCGTCTCGCGTCCGGCGATGGCCGGCAGAAAGTGCCATTGCGCCAAGGCAATCGGGTAGCTGGCCTGCGGATGCAGGTCGAACCGTTCAATGACGCCTCCGGTGACCAGCCCTGGCTGCGAGCGCTTCAGCCCCGAAGCCGTTGCATCCAGCTGAAGCTCAAGCCCCGTGCTGCCGAGGGGATGATCGGTGCTGAAGAAGGAGAGCGTCGGGACATGAAAGATCCGTACTTGCTGCTGCGGCGTGGTGCCTTGTGCGATGAGCTTGATGCCCTGGTACCGGTCGCCGAGCAATCCCAGCTCCACTCCGTCGCTGGCGTGCGAGACGTAGGCGGTCGAGACGATGTCCGAGGTCACCGCCAGGTTGAAGCTATCCGAGAACGCCTCCCGGTAGGTGTAGCTGGAGAGGTAATCGATGTTGGTGGCGAGCCGCGTCCGGTCGGAGAGGTTGTAGCGTCCCGCGAGCAGAACTTCCTCGCCGCCCTGGTTCTCCGCGGCGGGCCGGCGGTCGAGCACCTGCGAGTAGTGCGCGGTGGCAAAGTCCGTCCCCGGCCCGCGAAAGTGGAAGGTTGCGTTCTCGGCAAAACCGATGCTCGAGTAATACTCCGAGCCTACCGTGAGGTCGGCCGAGCGGTTGAGTACCACGTATACCGCTTCACCGATGACAATGCCCTTGGTGCTCGACTCGCCGAAGGTGGGGATCAACAGGCCCGACTGGCGCTCGTCCGCGTCCGCCGGATGCGTGACATAAGGCAGAAACAGTATCGGCACATTCAGCAGGCGAAAGGTCGAGTTACGGCCTCGCGCTTTGTCGTCGTCGATCGAAAAATGTGCGCCGGAGAGCTGCCAGTCCGGCTTGGGCAGCTGGCACGAGGTGACCGTGCCGTCATAGATGTCATAACTTCGCGGGCCGGTTTTGACCACCATGCGCCCCGAAAACAGAAATGGATTGCCGTTGCTGTATACCGGATGCAGGGTCGACTTCGCCACCTTGATGCCCACCGACCCGGTCACATCGAAGAACCGTCCGGTCTGCGTCTTCAGGTTGAAGGTACCGCGCGAGGCTTGCATCCGCTCGTCGTTGTGACCGCTCTGGGTTAGCTGCAGATGTCCTGTCGCCGTGACGTCCCCGGTATTCGAGTCGTACACGATGTGATCGGCCTGCACCCGGCGATCGCCCCACACCAGGACCACGTTGCGGTCTAGCGTATAGATTCCGTCCCGGTACGTCTGCGGATCGTCGCTCTCGATGGTGATCGTGTCTTCGCCGGCATCGGATACGAACGGCGCGGCGGTTGGGTAGACCTCCTCGGCCGGATCGTTAGGAAGCGGAGGGCTGGAGGAAGAGCTGGGTGCAGCCGGTGGGGGTGTGCTGGGAGGAGGTGCCTGAGTGGTCATCTGCTGTGCCTGAAGATGCGGATGACTGCCCACAAAGAGCATGATAGTTATAAGAAAGTCACAGCAGATTCCCCGTGCCAAGGTCCAGCGCCACCGGTTCAGGCGTTGTCCCGGCTGGCGGCCCGCGTGGGATCTAGAGGGCTCGGAGCTGCGGGGGAGGCACGGCACCCTCCAAGGCTAAACGATTTTTTCACCGTGGCGGACACCAGATTCGTACCGGTCGCACGAAGGTACTGAGGCAGCTATGACAGGCGCAGCACAACTCGATTTCCTTGCCGGCGGCGACCGGGCGAACTTTGCCCTGCCCGCGGCAGAACCTGTGTCCGATCTCCGCAGCCAGGCGGCTGCCCGCCTGGCCGCGCATCGCCAGCGCCGGGGCAGGACCGCCGCCGAGGCTGAGAGCAGCCGCGCGTCCGGAGCCTCGCAGCGCAGCTCCATTGCCGCCACGGTCGCCGAGCGCTACGCTCAGACGCCCAGTTACCGCGCCTTCCTGGCCGATCACGCCAAGCGCTCGATGGAAGAGGCCGCGGCTGCCGCGGAGGTTGCGCTGCGGAACGCGGAAGCGGTGGTGGCCGCCCAGCAGCAGTTGCTTGGCGAGCTGGAGCTTTGGAACGCTCCCCAGGAGTTTACGCCGCAAACCGCCCGCATCCAGACTGCCCGCATACAAACTGAGCCAAGCGAGCCGACTCTCGTCCAAAGCAGTCCGGACACGAGCAGCTTCCAGCCACCGGCTGCGGTTTCTCTCGCGAGTGCGGGCGCTCCCCTGACGGTGCGGCTGTATGAAGAGCTTGTTTCGGCGCCGCCTCCTCCGGTCCAGGTCTCCGCTGCCGCTCTCGACAGCGAAGAGACGCACGCGCTCGATGAAGAGATTGCCTTTCGCCAGTCTCCGGTCTTTGAGGATTACAAGGCCTATCTGCAGCGTGAGGCAGAGCCCCCGGTTCCGCTGCCTGCCAACCTGCTTGAGTTTCCCCGCCAGCTGGTCGCCCCACGCAAGGCGCGCCCTCGGCTGGCGGAGGGTCCGCTGCGCGAGGACTCTGTGCCCGCGGTGCGCCAACTGCGGATCTTCGAGGTGGAGGCCGGGCAGATTTCTGCCTCTCCAGCCCTGCCCTCCGCCACGCCCGAGTGGGCTTCCATTCACCTGGATGCGCCTGCTCCCAGCGACCTTGATGCAGAATCCGCGTCGCCTCTGCTGCCTTCCCTGCTTCCTCCGCACGCCGCGCCTCTCGGTCTTCGCTCCATGGCCTTGCTGCTGGATGCCGGGCTGGTTCTTGCCGCGCTGGTCGTGTTCACCGGCATCTTCGCCAAAGTGGCCGGGCAGGTTCCGGGAGGCTGGCTCGGCCTTGCCGCGCTGGCGGTTGCCGCGATCCTTCTGCATGTCGGCTATGGGCTGCTCTTCTTTACCTTTGGAGACCAGACGCCCGGGATGCGCTACGCCCGGATCGGCTTCTGCACCTTCGCCGATGAGAATCCCTCGCGCGCCGCACTGCGCAAGCGTGTGCTTACCCAGCTGCTTGCGATGGTTCCTTTCGGCATGGGCCTGCTGTGGGCCTTGCTCGACGAAGATAGCCTGGGCTGGCACGACCGGCTCTCACGCATGTACCAGCGCGCCTATTAGGCGGGCTTCGCTTTACGAGCATCCAAGAAGATCAGCGCTCAAAGTGTGTAGAGTAAGGTCATCTGAGGTGCTTCCAAGCCGCTTTTTCCATGAATGACTCTCCCCAGAACGAGTCCTCTGTCTCGCCGCCTGGCACGCATGAGCTCGCGGCCGATCGCGAGCGCCGGCAGATCCTCGAATCCATCCCTGACGCCATCGTGATGGTCGACCTTGACTGGAAGTTCACCTTCGCCAGCCAGCGCGCGCTGCAACTGCTCAACGATCCGAATGTTGTGGGCCATGACATCTTCGAGCTCTTCCCGGGAAATCTCGAAGAGCCGTTTTACTCCTGCTATCGCAAGACGATGGCGGAGCGAGTCTCTACCGAGTTTGAAGCCTATTATGGCGGAACCCTCGATGTCTGGTTCAAGGTTCACGCCCGTCCCCACGAAGACGGCATCATCATCTTTTTCCGCGACATTACCGAGCGCAAACGCAGCGAAGCCGAACTGCGCGCCAGTGAAGAGCGTTATCGCGTTCTCGCCGATCTGAACCCGCTGGCGATCTGGATGGGCGATGCGGCCGGACAGATCACCTATGCCAACCAGGGATTTTTAGCCTATCTCGACATCGTGGTCGAAGACCTGCACGGCATGGGCTGGCTGGACAACTTTGCCCCTGACGATCAGGACCGCGTCTTCGCCGCCTGGACGCGTTCGGTCAACACGGGCGTCGACTATGAGATTGAAGCCCGCCTGCGCAGCGCTGCCAACGGCGAGTTTCGCTGGTGGCACCTGAAGGCCGCCCCCGTCCGCGATGCTTCGGGGGCAATCCTTTCCTGGCTTGGCGTCGCCTCCGACATTCACGACGCCAAGATCAGCGCCGAGATTTTGCGTGAGCAGCAGGCCAAGGCCGAGCGACGCCGGGTTGAGCTTGAAACCATCTATCGCACGACCCCTGTCGGGCTCGCTCTGATCGATCCCGTACACTTTACTTTCCTCAACCTGAACGATCATGAGGCGAAGATGCTGGGCTCGGTCAAGGAGGACATTCTCGGCCGCAGCTTGAACGAGATTGCCCCACCCGACAAGCTGCCCGGACTGCTCGAGCTGATGCGTGAAGTTGCCGGCGGACGACATGTCCGCGATCACCTGGTAGAAGGCGAGCTCGCTGCCCGTCCTGGGGAGCGCCGCGCCTGGAACGTCAACTACTCCCCGATCTACAACGAGGACGGCTCGATCCGCGCGATCTCGACCGCTTCGATCGAGATTACCAACCAGAAGAAGGCTGAGGCCGCGCTCATCCAAAGTGAGAAGCTTGCCGCTGTCGGCCGCCTTGCCAGCTCGATCTCTCACGAGATTAACAACCCGCTCGAAGCGATCACCAATCTGCTTTATCTTCTGGCATACGATCCGCAGCTGCCCGAAGCTCTCAAGCTGTACGTCCACATGGCGCAGTCTGAGCTCTCCCGCGTCTCGCAGATTGCTACGCAGACCCTTCGTTTTCATCGCCAGGCGGTAGCTGCCACGCTGGTTACGCCCCGCGATCTGGTCGGTGCCGTGGTGCAGCTCTACGCCGGCCGCCTCGCCAACTCAGGAATCCGGGTTGAGGCACAATACCGCACCGATACCCACATTCTCTGTTTTGAGAACGACATCCGCCAGGTCCTCAATAACCTCATCGCCAATGCGATCGACGCCATGCGCACCGGTGGCCGCCTGCTTATCCGCGCTCACGCCAGCCGCGAGCATTGTGTGCCCGATGGGCGCTCCGGCATCCGCATCACCATTGCCGACACCGGCCACGGGATGAGCCCGGCTACGCTGGCCCGCGTCTTTGAGCCTTTTTTCACCACCAAGGACCTGCAAGGCACCGGTCTCGGCCTCTGGATCTCCAAGGGCATCGTCGAGCGGCACCAAGGCAGGCTGCACGTCCGCTCCTCAGAAGACGAGAGCAGCCACGGTACGCTGTTCACGCTCTTCCTGCCCTGCCAGGAGACTGCTCCCGCGGCCTCGTAGGGCGGGATAGCGGCCGGCATCCGGTTTGAAGACATTCGGTAGAGCAAGCTATCGGATGCTGGGCTGCGGATAAAAGCAATACGGGGTTTTTGGCTTCGCCAGAGTGACGGTGTGCTTCCGGTTTCAGGTCAGGCGAACTGCTCCAGGAAGCGGAGGTCGCCGGAGTAGAAGAGGCCGATGTCCGCGACGCCGTGGAGAATCATGGCGATGCGCTCGACACCCATGCCGAAGGCGAAGCCGCTGACGGCATCCGGGCCGCGGGTGGGATCGTAGGGCGTGGGATCGAGGCCCAGACGGCGGCGTTCCGCGGTGACGGCCTCAAAGACGGCTGGATCGACCATGCCGCAGCCAAGGAGCTCGATCCAGCCGGAGTGCTTGCACTTGCGGCAGCCCGCGCCGCTGCAGAAGATGCAGGAGATTTGCACGTCGGCGGAGGGCTCGGTGAAGGGGAAGAAGCTGGGGAAGAAGCGGGTTTTGACGGAGGAGCCGAAGAGGGCGCGCATGGCGTGATCGAGCGTGCCTTTGAGGTCGGAGAAGGTGATGTTTTTGTCGACGCAGAGGCCTTCGACCTGGTGGAAGATGGGCGAGTGGGTGGCGTCGGAGGCGTCGTTGCGGTGGACCTTGCCGGGGATGACGAGGCGCAGCGGCGGCGGCCCGGCGAGCATGGAGCGGATCTGCACGGGGCTGGTGTGGGTGCGCATGAGCAGGCGGTCGCGGCTGGGTTTGGCGGATTGGCCGGCGATCTGGAGGGTGTCCTGGGTGTCGCGGGCGGGATGATTTGGGGGGAAGTTGAGCGCTTCGAAGTTGAAGAAGTCGGTCTCAACCTGGGGGCCGAGCGAGGTGGAGTAGCCGAGCTGGTGGAAGACCTCGACGATACGGTCCATGGTGGTGAGCAGCGGGTGCGGGATGCCGGGACGGCGGGTGAGACCGGGAAGGGTAACGTCGAGAGGCAGAACAGTCGAGGTGGTTTGTGCGGG
>CALMVK010000199.1 GCA_937873145.1 uncultured Granulicella sp.
ACACAACGCGCTGGCTCGGGCGGTGTTCTTCCACGGCCTGGGCGAGCTGCGTGACCGCTCGTTCGAGAACCAGGCCTTTCGCGCCTCGGGGCTGAACCTGCTGGTCGCCGCCATCATCCTGTGGAACACGCGCTACCTACAGGCGGCGTTCGACGCGCTCGCTGCCCGAGGCACCGCGGTCTCGCCCGACCTGATGCGCCACGTCGCCCCGCTCGGATGGAGCACATCAGCCTCACCGGCGACTACGTCTGGGCCGCCGACGACCAGCCCGGGCCCGGCCTGCTCAGGCCACTGCGAGAACGATCGTCGCTGCTGGCGGCGTAAGTTCAACATCCGTTTGCACGAACCGGACGCAGGAAGCACTTTCGTGTCCTGACCCCAAGAAGCTCGGCCGCCAGCCCGGGCAGCGACCGAAGTCGGATCGCCTCGCCCCCAGGGTTCTCGCCCTGGTCGCCCAGGGCCGTAGCTACCGCCTCATCGCCCGCGAGGTGGGCCTGAGCAAGAACACCGTCGCCGCCATCGTCAAACGAAGCAGAGCTGCATCAGCCGGCACCTAACCCCATCAGCGTTCCCCATCCATCCCGCTAAAGGTGAGTCCAGCACCCGTCCTATGGCGGGACCCCTTGCTGAGGCTGTGCGCGATCTGTTTCCCGCGCTGCACTCGCGCGGCGATGGCTTCCGCTGAATCAGGACCCAGGCTTCCAGCAATTCCTTGAGCTGAAGCCAAGTTGAATTTATCAGATTGAGGCATCTTGGGCTTCGGAAATGTATCGGTCGCAAGCTTGCGCAATCACGGCTATGGTGCCGTCGAGTTCGGTACTTAGGGCCGGGAAGCGCTCCATCACCAATGGGTCATCGCCAGCAACGACCATGGCTGGCGCGGACGCGAGGCGCTTCACGGCGCGGAGCGCGACATACATGTCACCAAGATGCCAAAGCACCGGGGACGGCACTCCTGTTTCCAGGTTCTCGTAAAATAGGGCGGCATCTGCGGCCAGAACAACCCACCCCCCCGATGTCTGAATGCGCACGGCCTGCATACCCGGCGTATGACTGCGAATCAGGTGCACCTCAACGCCGGGCGCGATCTCACGCAGTCCATCGTAGGCCTCCACCCGGCCAGCGAACAGGGCACGGACGACGTCGCACACCGAAGCGGCAGCGTAGCCTCGGGCGGTTCCGAGATCCGACATGGCGGGACCTGTCGCATGCACTAGCTCAGCCGCCTGCACGTGGAAGCGTGCGTTCGGATAGTCCGCCAACCCACCGACATGGTCGAAGTGCATGTGCGTCAAGATGACGTCGCTGATAGCATGTGGGTCTGTTCCGGCCAGGCGGACGGCTTCCACCGGCAAGCACCGCAGCGCCAAGCCGCGATCGGCCGCCTCTTCTGGCCCAAAGCCTGTGTCCACTAGGATCGTGCGTTCTGCGCTACGAAGCAGCCAGACGAAGAACGCCATCGGCATCGGCCGGTCCTGGTCAAGCGGTACGCTCAGAATGTTGTCGCGCCGCATCCGCCCAGGTGCGTCAGCGAATCGCAGAGCCAACACCTCCCACATGTCATGCCCGCATCGTGAACGGGTCCCGGGCAATACCGGAGTAGTCGATCATGACATTCTTGTAAGTCATGAACTCGTCCAATCCCTGCGCGCCGCGCTCGCGCCCGAAGCCGCTCTCCTTCACACCGCCGAACGGCGCCTGTACGGCGGGGGCACGATAAGTGTTCACCCACACGACGCCGCTGCGCAGTGCACGGGACACGCGCATGATGCGGGTCACATCCTGCGTCCAGATACCGGCAGCAAGACCGTAGCGGGTGTCGTTACCGATTGTTATCGCCTCCTCATCGGTCTCGAACGGGATGATCGACAGGACCGGGCCGAACACTTCTTCCTGTGCGATGGACATCCCGTTTCGCACCTCGTTGAAGATCGTAGGCTGGACGAAGAAGCCATTTGCGAGGTCGCCGGCGATCGCCGGACTGCCGCCGCTCAGCAGCTTCGCTCCTTCGGCCTTCGCAGCGTCAATGCAATCGAGGATGCGGCGGAACTGCGGCTCGTTGGCGGCCGTGCCCATCTCGGTCGCGACATCGGCCGGGTTGCCCAGCACTATGCGGCCCGCGCGCTCGGCTAGGTATTCCGACATACGGCCGTACAGCGACCGGTGCACCAGGAGCCGCGAGCCAGCAATGCAGGTCTGCCCCGTAGCGCCGAAGATTCCGGCCAGCGCACCGACGGCGGCCTTTTCGAAGTCCGCATCACCAAAAACGATGTTGGGCGACTTGCCGCCCAATTCGAGGGTGACCGGGACTAGGTTGCGGCCTGCGGTCGCCGCAATGTCGCGGCCCACAGCGGGGCTGCCGGTGAAGCTGACCCGGTCAATCCCCTGCGCGCCGACCAGCGCGCGTCCTACCCGGAAGTCGCCGGTGACGACATTAATCACGCCGGGCGGGAACCCGGCCTCTGCCACCAGGCTGCAGAACTCGAGCGTCGTCGCCGAGGCGTGCTCCGACGGCTTGATGACGACGCAGTTGCCTGCCGCCAGCGCCGGTGCAAGCTTGTTGGCCAGCAGCGACATCGGCGAGTTCCAGGCGATGATCAGCACGACGATGCCGAGCGGCTCTCGGCTTGCATAGTCGAACACGTCGCGCTGATCGAGCGGGATGACGCTGCCCCACAGCTTGTCGGCATAGCCAGCGTAGAAGCGGTACTGCCGGGCTGCAAAGTGCATCTGCGTCACGGTCTCGCGGATGACCTTGCCGTTGTCCCTCGTTTCCAGCTCGCCCATGCGCTGGGCATCGCGGTCCAGCACGTCCGCGAGCCGGAGCAACAGCGTCGAGCGCGCGAGACCGGAGGTCTGGCCCCAGGACGTCTCAAACGCCCGGCGGGCTGCCGCGACGGCGCCCGCCACGTCGGTGTCACTCGCCTGCGGGATCGTCGCCCATTCTTGCCGGTCGTAAGGGTTGATGGTCGGGAAGCTCTCGCCGGCCCCGATCCACTGGCCATCGATGTAGAGCTGGTACTCCTGCAGCATTGCGTGGTCTCCCGGTCAGTGTGATGCGAGGCGGAGGAGTTTGCGGGCCTCGTCCGCAGAGGCGAGCTCGCCGCCGAGCCGCTCGACGATCCAGCGGGCCTTGTCGACCAGTTCACCGTTACCCAACGTCTTCCTGCCCCGTTCAGCGTAGACGGTGTCCTCCATCCCGGTCCGGACATGACCGCCCAGGACGAAGGACTGCGCCAGCATGGGAAACGCGCGGCGGCCGACACCGAAGCCGGTCCAAGCCACCCCCGATGGCAGGCGCGACTTGGCGTACATCATCGTCTCACCGTCCGCGGCGAAACCGTATTTTACGCCGAGCACCAAGCTTGCCAGCGCAGGGAGCCGGAGCGAGCCGTCGGCGAGCAAATCGTGCGCCAGCGCGACGTCCCCGCCGTCGAACAGCTCGAGTTCCGGCAGAGACCCGGCCTCGTAGATCGCGGCAGCCATGACCCGTACGTTTGCCGGAGTGTTGATCACCACCTCGCCGCCGAAGGTCATCGTGTTAAGGTCTAGCGTGGCGATATCGGGCTTGAGCGTCGCGATGTGCTCGATGCGCTGTGACGGATGGAGCAGGCTAGTGCGGGGACCAGCGACAGCCGGATCGTTGTCGCTGGGGTGGAAGCGGCCGCCTGGACCAGTCGTCAGGTTGATAATCAGGGCGGTGTTCCGATCGCGGATGCGCTCCATCACCTCGCGGTAGAGCGCGAGGTCCATGGAAGGCGTGCCGTCCGGCCGCCGGACATGGATGTGTACCGCTGCGGCTCCCGCGTCGGCCGCCTCCAGGGACGAGGCCGCGATCTGCTCGGGCGTGATCGGCAACGCATCGCTCATCGCCGGAGTAGTCAGGCTGCCTGTCACAGAGCAAGTCAGGATGGTTCTCACCATGGTAGGTCGCGTTTCCTTTTTCGGGTAGCGTCCGCGCGGATTGAGGTGGTGAGCGCACCCATCAGTAGCTTCTAGACTTCCCGAGCACGCGCTTGGGAAGGCCGGACAGGATGAGGTTTTTGGAGATGGGCGCCACGTAGCAGAGTCGCGTCTCGCGGAACTTGCGCTCGACGTCGTATTCCTCTGCGAAGCCGAAGCCGCCATGGGTCTGCATGCAGGCTTCCGCTGCTGCCCAGCTCGCGTCGGCCGCGAGCATCTTCGCACTATTGGCCTGTTCGCCGCAGGCCAGTCCGGCCTCAAACCGCTTCAGCCCGTCCCGCACCATCAATTCGGCCGCCCGCATCTAAGCGTGCGCCTTGGCGACGGGGAACTGGATGCCCTGGTTCTGACCGATCGGCCGGTCGGACACCTTTCGTTGGCGTAGGCCACGGATTAGGCCGTGAACCAATTGGCATCACCGATACACTCGGTCGCGATCAGCAGCCACTCAGCGGTCATGCCGTACAGAATGTAGCGGAAGCTCCGGCCTTCCTCGCCCAGCAGCGCGTCGGCTGGGATGTGCATCTCGCCGGAGAACACTTCGCACGAATTTTGGTTCATCATGGTGCGGATCGGCTGCACCGTCAGTCCCTGTACGGTCTTCATGCTCACAATGAAGGTGGATAGGGCGTCAGTCTTCCTGACCACCTGGTCGCGCGGCGTCGTGCGCGCGAGCAGCAGCATTAGGTCCGAGTGCTCGGCACGCGACGTCCAGATTTTCTGGCCGTTGACCACGCAACCGTCGTTGTCGCGACGCGCGGTGGTATGCAGGCTGCTCGTATCGGTGCCGCTAGTCGGCTCCATCACCTCAGACGCTTGCAAGCGCAGCATCCCCGACGCGATTTCGGGCATATCGCGCTCCTTCCGCTCCGGCGAACCGTAGCGTAAGATGCTGCCCATGGTATGTATCTGTGCGTGGCAGGCTGCTCTGTTGCGGCCTTTAGCCTGCACCGCTTCCAGGATGGCCGCCGCGGCCAAGATGTTCAGCCCCGAACCGCCGTACTCCTCCGGGATCAGCACCAACAGGTAGCCCGCATCTGTGAGGGCGCGGACGAACTCGGTCGGGTACGCGCGTTCGGTATCGAGCTTGTTCCAGTGTTCGCCTGGGAACCGCGTGCAGAGCTTGCCAACCTCCTCTCGGATCTTGGGATGGTCCACCGTCTTCCCTGATGGCTGAATCATGCCATCGCCCCAGCGGCCCAGTCCGGTCCAGGCCCGCGGCCGATCTCGAACGCTTTGATCGTCATGGAGATCAACGCGTAGTAGCCGAGGATTCCCACGAGATCGACGACACCATGGATGCCCAGCACGGTCTTGGTGCGGTCCCAGGTCGGCGTGCCTACATCATGCTGGTCCAGCAACTCGGTCGTGAACGCATGAACGGCGGCCTCATCCTCTTGTGCGAAGGGCGGCGGCGTGCGGGCTTCGATGGCGTCCACCACGGCCTGCGGCAGCCCGCCAGCGAGCGCCATGGGCGCGTGGGCGCGCCATTCATACCCAGCTTCCTAATGCACCGCAGTCAGGATAATGGCCAGTTCCGAGAGCCGAGCCGGCAGCGACGTGCCGAACCGGCAGTAGGCGCCCAGCGCCTGAGCGTGTTCGGCAAGGCCCGGGTTCTGCAGCCAGACCTGAACCGGCCCGCGTACCACCCTGCGCGGCCCAGCTATCACCGCTTCATAAACCCGGCGCTGCTCGTCCGACATCGTTGCCGGGTCGAAGCCGGGCACCCGAGACATCAGGACAGCCCGAACATCGGCAGCCCCGGCGTGGGAAGGTCCACCTTGAGGATCACGCCCTCCTCCGCCTCGGTGATGAACAGCGTGCGGCGATCGGAGCCGCCATAGGCCACGTTGGTCACCCTCAGACCCGCGCAGGACCGAATGCGATAGAGTGGCTCCCCCACCGGGCTGAACAGCCACACGGTGCCGAAGCCCGCGTGCACCACTACGATATTGCCCGCCTCGTCCAGCGCCATCCCGTCTGGCCCAGCCGGACTGCCGGACAGGCGAATGAACATCCCAGCGCGTCCTGCCCCCTGCCCAGGGCGCACCGGAACCCGTACTACGGCGTTGGTCAGCGTCACGCCCACCAGCAGGGCGTTCTCCGCCTTGTTCAATACCAAACCGTTCGGCCCTTCCATCTGGTCGCACAGCAAGTCCAGTTCGCCTGAGGGCCGCAGGCGCCACACCCGCCCGGTCCGGTCATAGAGAGAGCTTTCCCCAGGATCGGTAAAGTAGAGATCGCCGTTGCTGGCAAACACCAGATCGTTGAGCGCTTTGAAGCCTTCGCGATGCGGGTAGTCGACCACTACCGTCATCTCTGCGGTGTCGGGATCGAACGATAGCAAGCCGCGACGGCGGTCGGTGACGAAAAGCCGTCCATCCTTGTGCAGCTTGAGACCATTCGGGATGCCCTCGTATTCGGCAAACACGGCCCACTCTCCCGCTGGGCTGATCTTGAAAATACGTCCGTGCGCGACATCGACGCAGAACAAGTTGCCCTGACGATCGAAGGATGGGCCTTCCAGGAACGAGTGCAGCGGGCCAGCTCCCCGGTGTGCCACCCAGTCCGAAGGCCGATCGGGCACACGCAGCTCGGCCGGCACTGACGTGAACACCGTGGTTTCCAGCAGCGGTGGCGCCGCGTACATCAGTTCGATCCTCCTGAGGGTACCCGCAGTTCGGCCATCAGCGGCCGCAGGCTCGGCAGGTGCTCGATGCCCATGATCATGTCCGCCACCCGCGCCGAACGCTCTTGGCCGAGGCAGGCAGTGTTCTCCGTGAACTTGCGCATCAGTTCGTCCATGCCAATCGGGTTGGCGGCGTTGCCACGAACGGCTGGGATTTCGTGGTGTAACTCCGTCCCATCCGTCAGCGTGATCGTGACCCGCCCAGGCATGTCTTTGAACACGGCCGCCGGGTTTACCCGATAGGTCGTGCGCGCCATCACCGCACGGATTGCTGGGTCATGGACCAGCGTGTCGGTGTAGGCGTCAACTCCGGCCCGGCCCTGCACCAGCATCACAGCAACGACGTAGGCCAGGCTGAAACGGCCATCGTAGCCTGTAGCAGGGGCGACCTTCCTAGCCCATGGCTCGCACACCATGGCCACCGCACCCTGCGGCGGCTCGCACAGCACGGAGGCGATC
>CALMVK010000200.1 GCA_937873145.1 uncultured Granulicella sp.
ATCTGTATACGATTTGTAGAGCTTGTGTAGAGGATGTGTGTCTAGACCACGATGGGGCAACGAAAGAGGCGACTCGCGAGAGTCGCCTCTTTTTCGGTCTCAGGGCTCGGTTACTCTGCGTCAAGGTTCTCCGTGGTAGATTCCTCGCCGCCAGCGTGTGTGTAGTCAATCTTGCGGATGCTGTTGGCCCGGATGCTGACGGTTTTATGCATGACGTTGTCTTTGGTGTACGAACCTGGGCTGACTTTCCCCTCAATGACTACAGGCGTTCCGCTTTTGAGGGTCGCTGCAAACTTCGTCATCGGTCCCCAAACCTCGATATCGAACCAATCGGTGTTGGTCTGTTCCTTGCCCTGTTTGTCCTTCCACCGTTCGTTGATCGCGATGCTGAAGTTCACGACATCGCCGGTGCTGGTGGTTTTGAGTGTGGCATCTTTGCCGAGATTGCCTTCGAGGTGGACGTTGTTTTTGAAGCTGTGCATGGTGTTTCTCCTTTAAAGTTTTGTCGCCAGTGACTCGGGACATACCGCCCGAAGGGATAGGGTGCGGGGTGAACTCCCAAGTGCCAAGCAACGTTTTTTATGGAGAGGGACCAGAGCTTGCCTCGGGAGAGGAATCCATAAAGCGAAGCGTAAAAGGGGGCGCAGTTGCCGCAGGGCGTGAAGGCTTTTCACGCATCCCTAATGGCCGAGTCGATGGTGGCGGAACTGTGGAGAATCTGCCCCAGCTCAGCAACGTCTCCGGAAAGATCGGTGTGAGATGCCATACGGTTGCCAGCATTGGGGTGTCTCTGCGCGTGAGGGGTGGAAGGACAGGCATGGAACGCTCCGGTTGATTCATGGCTTGGGGGCGTTTTTGATGATGGTGTCTGCGTACCCGTTCTGGATGCCTGTTACCGGGGAGCCGGAGTTGTACATTGAAAGTGACCGCATGAGGCCGTCTATGTCGTGGGTCTGGGTCGCGTAGTTCGCCGCAAGGATTCGTGCTGCGGTGGTGAGGTTTACGCATGGGTCGAAGAGATCGCGGGGTTGTACGTGCATGGAATGGGCGACTTCTATGTTGATCTGCATGAGGCCGATACTCACGGTGTAGCCATGATTCAAAAACCAACGTGTCCACCGAATTGCCTGGATTTTGTTTTTCGGCTGCTTGCTGAGATAGAGGTTTGCATTTGCGTAGCCCAAGCCTTTGGCTGATCGGGTGGGGTAGTTGATGCTGATGGAATACGGTCGGAACGCGGACTCGGAGCGGGCGATAGCCTGGATCGTGTCGGGCGCTACGTGAGGAGCGCATGATGCTGCGAGGCGTTTGATTGCCTCGTCGGTCAGTTTCGTATTGTCCTGGCTTCTTGCCATGTGGGGGCAGACCGCTAGAAGGGTAATGATGATAGCGAGGGGCCTCAACGGTTCACCGCCGATATGACGGGGATGTTGAAGAGTTGTCCCCATGCTTGAAGCGTCGATGCCTGAATTGCCTCTGCGTCTGTGCCCTTTGCCCAATACTCGTTTGCCATCCCGACTAGAACGGTGGGGTGTTCTTTGACTGACCGAATCATCGGCCAAACGAGTAGCTGTTCGTAGCAGATAAGGATGGTGGCGCGTTGTCCATGAATGGTGAGGGTGCCGGGGCCGTACAGGTTTAGTGGCACACCGTGGCCGGTGAACGGCTTCCAGAGTGACACCGGCATCGGGACTCTCTGTTGGAAGGCGTTGGTGGTGTCGCCTCGGACTACAGCTACATTCAGGTATCGGTTACGGCCGGAAAGGTCGAGCACGGCTCCGACGATGATCGTTTTGCCTGACTTGCGGAGCTGAGTAATGGTTTCTTCCCAGAAAAGGTCGGTCGCTGGATTCCAGCGATAAACAACGCTTTCCGGGAATACGATCACGTTTGCTTGTGAGTCAAGGGCGCTGTGCTGGATGCTTTGCGCGACGTTGTACTGCTCCACGATGTCGGGCGTATCGACGCCTGCCCCGGAAAAATCTGTGTTCACTGCGGCCCATCCTTGTGGTGCCGCAAGGGTGGTAGACCGCTCAAAGGCGGTAGCCATGAGGAGAGATAACGTCGCAAAGATGAGACCGCCTCGCGGTCGAATCGCCAGCACTACTGCAAGGGCGATGGCTAAAAGGAGCCCGAGTACGCCGAAGGTCGGGAACAAAGCACCGGCTGAGATGAGAGGGTTCGCAAGCCCGAACATCGCGAAAGGTGGTACTGACTCGATTAGGAAACAAAGGGTGATCTGCCATCCGAAGTGGGCTCCCTTCCCGTAGCAAAAAACTGCCCATGGTGCCGCAAGACAAAACGCAACCGCAATCCAGAGCGGCACCATGAACAAAGGATTAAAGTGGTGGCCGTAGAAAAGAGCTGAGCCGGGAACGATGGGCCATGTGGAGCCTGCGTAGTAGGCGGTAAACATGAGCCATCGGCTGCTGCGGCTGAGGGCAAAGGGAATCAGAGCCATCATGAGTAAGCTGAGTGGGAGCGCGTTGACGTGGCCGCTCCATGCAAGCCGGCCAATGATCCCTGCGGCGATGGCAAGGTACAAAGGGTGATTCAAGTGGCGAAAGCTATTTTTCAGTCCAGAGAGGTTTGACATGCGCGATCACCTGGCTAACTTCGATTGGGCCGTAGTAACGGCTGTCGTAGGAATACTTGCTGTAGGTGGAGAGCACCCAGATGGTTCCGGGGGCCACGCGGTAGGTGCCTTCGGGCCACGGGTTCATCGGTCGTTTCTGGCTATCGGCAATGAACTGCTGGGTGTTCGCGAGGGGCTTGCCGTTTACAGCAATTCCCTTCTTCGTGACGAGTACGGTGTCGCCTGGGCGGGCTGCGATGGGCTTCATGATCGGAGCGTAATGGTCGGCACACTGCATCCCGTGTGGCCGGTAGCCTCTGAGTATGGAGTCTCTTTGGGCAATACCTGTTGGACAGAATGCGATGAGGTTTGTGTCCGTGCTTGCGCTGACGACGCGGTAGAGTCCGGGTGGGAGTGATGATGTTGGATTCCAGCGAACCCCGAGGAGCCCTGCCGTGACAATGCTAAGGAAGATGACGGCGACACATAGAACAAACCATTTGGCGCGGCCTGTGTGGAAGTTCGATCGCGAAAGTTTCATATTCCCTCCTTGGGTACAGCAATCTCGGTGAGGATCGCGCAACGACGGACGATGATCTCGGTCACTGTCCGGTTGGCGGTTGTCGATACGCTCCGGGTCTCAATGGGGCCTTGAACCTCGATGTTGGCACCCGCACTCAACTGCATGGCGATTTTGACCATTTCTCCGAAGAAGGCCAGATTGAGAACAGTCGTCTTTTCTGCGACCTCGTTGCCGTTGTTGACGAAGAAGTAAGAGACAATCGCGAGCTTTGCGTTGGCGACTTCCCTGCCCCCTGGCATGGTGCGTACGTCGGGGGTAGTAAGCAGGTTCCCGGCAAGGAATGTGTCGTTGGAATAAACCACGGTTGCCTCCTAGTTGGGCTGCTCCACTCGGGTGTGTTCGGGGTCGAAGGT
>CALMVK010000201.1 GCA_937873145.1 uncultured Granulicella sp.
AGAAGGGTGACTCCCGTGCGGCGGCGGCTAGTAAACGAAAGTAGTTTACCGAGTTCTACACTTGCGCAAAGAATACCGGGAGATGTTTCATGCTGCTTTTTACTAGTTGTGCCTTGCTTCTCAGCTATTGAAGTGGCAGAGTCGGCCGCATCTGCACAGTTGGAGGGATGCATAGCTTCAGGTGTGTTTAGATCGGCCGTCACTCTGTCCGTCTCACGATTCAGTAAACCTCCTACTTCGGCACCTTGTCATCTTCTTCGAAGATAAGGTGGCAGGTTTCATAGGAGTAACTCGCTCGCATAAATCGGTGGCCGCAGAAGCGATGAGTTTCTATGTAGTGGTCGGCTTTTAGGGCGCGTAGAATCGGATTTCTTGAGAGATCACGTTGATGTGTTCCTTCGCTCGTTTCCGACAGAGGCGCCCAATCGTTGTGAGTGAACCCGGGCGAGAGGAGGTCTGCGGAAAAGAGGACAAGGGAAGGGTGCTGCTCAATGGTGGGGAAGAAGGCACCGTTGGAGTTTGCGGTTGTTGTCCATACCCAGTAGCTGTGAGGCTGATTGAAGAACGGATTGTGAGTAAAGTACGGCCGAACGTCTACGGCGAAGAAGTCGAAGGCTGCCATACGCTGGTCGGTGTGTTGCCGGAGGACAGCTACTGTCTCCGGAGCGGGATCGTAGGGCTGGTGGATTTTTGTCGGCTCAACGCGATCTTCATCAGAGCGACGAGGGTAAAGATCAAGAATAGTAAGACTGTTGTGCGCGCGGGTCTCTCGCGGTGAGTCATCATAATTGTCGGCTTGACGAACTACCTCGTCAGGCGTAGCGTTGCTTACAATGACCTCTCCCTGTCCCTAGTGCGATCACGCCTAACTCGACCCTAGACAGAGCAGATACTCGACAAGGGTTCACACAGAGCAATCCCGATCTCTTGGAGTCAACCATGCGCCTATACCTTATTACAGTATTGTCGGCTGTGTTTGCCATTCTCCTCGTTCCAATCGCTCAAGCTAACGCCCAGTTGGTTCTTGCATCTACAGCCTTCGGGGTGACCCCTTCCAATACCAGTCAATGCCCGACGAGCGGCTACGGGACTGTGACAGGTGTTTACAACACCGGTACGATTCAAAGTGGATTCTGTCAAATTCCTATCACTTGGAATAATGGTGTATCTTTTCCAAGCGGTGCATACGCCGTTA
Source organism: uncultured Granulicella sp. (assembly GCA_937873145.1). Taxonomy (GTDB): domain Bacteria; phylum Acidobacteriota; class Terriglobia; order Terriglobales; family Acidobacteriaceae; genus Edaphobacter. The sequence continues at coordinate 1,196 of CALMVK010000201.1, forward strand.
CCTGTACCGTTCAGGCCGGTGGTCCTTTGGGTTACCTCTACAACCCGCAAATTCTTGCTGCTACCCAGACTGCAACTGGAGTTACAGTCTCGATCAATTTTTGGGTGGACAACGTAGAGATTTCAAATGATGGAAATGTGCCGTCCGGCGCGATTGACCTAGGTCACCCAAGCTCAGGCGAACAGGATTGGTATGTGTTCGCTGAACCTGCGGGTGGAGGACGGAGGGCTCCCATCGGAATACAGGAACTTCCTACCATGTATGTATACTGTATGGCGATGAATGCATAATGCAGTATAAGAGCAGGGCGATGCCGCCCTGCTCTTATATATCTTTAGTTGTGGGCACAGCTTTATTTGTTAGCAGGCTCGAAGATCAGATGGCAATTTATAAAAGAAGAGCTGTCTCTGCTGAAACGGTGACCGCAAAAGCGGTGTGTTTCTATGTAACCGTTTGCGCGCAGATCATTGATGATGGGATTGCGGGTAAGGTCACGTTGTTCTGCGGGGGAAACCTGGCGTGAGAGTGTGGCCCAAGTGTTCCGCATGATACCGGCTTCGCTCATTTCATCGGTAAAGAGGACGGCATCGGGATGAGTAGCAATGGTTGCCTGATGCTGAGCATTTGGGTTGTCGGTCTCCGACCAGATCCAAAAGCGATCCGGCATGTTGAAGAACGGGTTGCGGCTAAAATAGGGCTGGACTGTCTCGGCCATGGAGTCAAAGCCCGCGATGCGGGCTGAAGGATTGCGTGCCAGAATCTGTTGCAATACCGCCGCTGTGTCTTGGCCAGGAGCGTACTTGCCGTAGATATCATTGCGCATGCATACGTAGGTCCAATGAACCTGCAATGCGGCGACCAAGGCGGAGAGAAGGAGGAAGGCACCGTCCAACCGGATGCCTGGTGGCGCACTGCCGGATTCGACAAGAACTCGCTGACGAGCGATCCAAACGACCGAGATCAGAGCAATCAAGAGCATTCCGGCATGATGATCGGCAACCCACAAGATCTGGCCAACGAGGATCAAGCTAAACCAGATGACCGCGCCTCGCAGGAAACCCATGGATTTCAACCAAACGATCCAAGTTATGAGAAAGAGGCAGGCGAGCGATCTAGACGTGGCTACCGGCCACGTAGCTTGTGCAGCCATGCCCAGCGTGAACTCGAGAAATGCTTGCACAGTAGACTGTCCGAGGTCCATACCGTGGGCGTTGAGGCGAGGATGATCGATGTACCAGCCAAGCCACTCATTTGGAGCGAACAGGTGAAAGGAAGGTTCAGTGGGTTCCGCTTCGGGTGGAAGCGCTGGGTTCGGAGGTGGATCGGGTCGTGTCTTAGGGAGTGCACCGGGAAAACGGATCAGCAATCGGTGTAGCGTTCCGTCGGAGACTTGGCCTGACACGGCGAAGTTGACGTCTGGAGCGGGCAAGGCGACGACGCTGGCTGCCACGAGGAAGGGGGCAAAAAGGAATACCGGCCCCGCGATTTTGCGCAGAAAGAGTGATTTTTGCATGGCACGCCGCTGCCCAGCGCGGGCGCATGCAACTTCCGCCGCAGGAGCCAGAGAGAGATCAAGCAGGAACAGAATAAAAGCTAGAAAAGCTACGATGGCACCTTGTAAGGACAAATTTGCAAGCAGGCCAGCGACGAGGACGAACGATACCCAGCGCTTCGGCTGCGAGTACAACACGCAAAGGCCAAAGCAGAGCAGCGCAAATAGGGTATATCCGCGGGCGATGATGGCATATTGGTATGCGAAGAAATAAGTGAACGGAATGAGGATGCGGAGGACGAGTGGAAACGGACTCCAACGCAGCAAGACAAGGACAGCCGATGTTGCGAACGCTGCTCCCAACCAACTCATCCCGAAGACAGTTCCACCTAGCAAGTGGAAAGTATGAAGGATGATGTGCCACAGTGCGGGTGCACCCTCGTAGTGCATACGGTGGCGGAGAATCTGCCAAATGGAATTGTCGGTCGCTAAGTACCATGCCTGTACTTCGTCAGCCCAGCGCTCATGATAGGGAAGCACTCGTGCAAGGACAGTGACGTACGTTGTAAGAACGATCCACTCAGGCCAGCCGAAGGATGGAGCTGAGCGCCATCTAAAGAGGGTGTGCAACGCTCGTGAGGTCTTTGTAGGCAAATGCGATGTTTCGGTTTTGGCTTCCACGTTGAGGGATGTGCGTTGGAGTGGCATAGATCGATGATTTTGTAATGATACGGGCCGAGGGGGGAGAGCTTGAGTGTATGGGCAAGCTTCATG
>CALMVK010000202.1 GCA_937873145.1 uncultured Granulicella sp.
TAGGCTTCCAGTTCCGATGCTCTGAAAGTGCGTCCGACCCTGTTGTTGCCCCAAATAACGTAATGAACGTCTCGATGCCAATACGCCCGTGTAGTGCGTTTGGAGCAGGTGGTCTTCAGTACTCCCAAAGCGTCCAAGATCACATCATGGGGCGTCACGGTGATTCAGGACTGCCAGGCGTCTCGCAGTATTTCGGGAACTTCTCCCAAATTCAGAATATAAACGCTATTACTTTCTTCTTTGGGAGCCAGGTTCAGCAGGGCAACCGTGTCGTATTTCAATACACATTCCCCCAGCCGCTTGCTCCGGTCGCGACTATGCACATCGGCACGGACGCTACTGGGCAGCACACTTCTACAAACCGGCTGGTAACAAACTCGGATTGCAAGACAGTGGTCACTTCGTATCCGATCGGAGGATAGAGTATGCGAATAAAAGGTGTCCTCATCTTCTTAGGAGCGTTGGCCGCCCTGCTGGTGTTGAGCTGCATTGGACTTCGATATTTTCTTGGAATTAGGTTTGAAGTGCGGAAGGCGGAAATGGGAACTCATGGCAACAGACCAGTCTCTGCTCCGCTCGGAGTCGTTCGAGCGGTCGCCCCAGGCTCATCGGCAGCAACAGCAACAGACTCTGTAGGCATCCACGCTTTTAACGAGATTTATGCGGCCATAGGGGTTCAGCCGCAGGACTTCGAGCGGTGGGAAAATGCACATGGGATGTACAGTCAGGGAGTGGACGCAACCGGGGCGATGCTGGCTCCGGGTTACCCGATCCTCTCCAAAGTGGCTTCAATGTACATCGATCCGGTTACACTGACGAGCGCCGAGACCTCAGCTCTAGTTCAAGAGTGCCAGCGGGCAATACTCAACAGCGCGAATGAATCAGCCAAGCACGAACTAGGAGCCATCGGCGCTCTAGCAGAAAAAGCACTCTCCAACTCAGCAGTGATCGAGTTCGGACATCCATAAGTAAGCAGTCGCAGGCCGTCTCTTCGGGGGCGGCCTTGCTGCTTCTGGAGCCTTCCATCGAGAGCTGTGCCGACCGGAGCAAAAACCAGCCATGCTTCGCATGGGGAGTAGGTGACACGTCACCCCGGAAACGGTGCTGTAGAGGAACCTTAGGTTACTGTGCGGGAACCACAATGGAATCAAGCGACTAAGAGAAAAGCGGGTCTGGAAGGTTGCTGTAGAGCAACCTGAAGTTACCGCAGGGGAACCTGTTGAAAGCAAAGGCTCGACTCCTCCGGGCGGCTGTGGCGGGGTACCCTCCGCTCCGTCGCCCGTCAAGGCTCTGCGCTGCGCTCCGACCGCTGGCGCGGCACTGCGTGGCCTTGACCGACGCCTCCGCTGCGGGTGATGGCTGGTCATGAGGAGCATGTCTGCTCCTCCGTTCTCAAGAAAACCGGAGTGCGACTGCTCTACCCTTAGCGGCTATCCGGTGGCACTTCTGAGGAAGTGGTCGATGGTGGTGAGGATGGCATCCTGCTTGCGACGGGGCAGGCTCTGAATCTGTTCCAGCCGCTCCAGTACCTTGCGGCTGGGCTTGCGCTGCTGGACGATCTCGGGCGGCGTGTCGGTCTGTAGAAGCTCCTGAACCGGCACATCGAGGGCGGCGGCGAATCGCAGGGCCATCTCTGCGGTGATGCGGAGCTTGCCTATCTCGTAGTTCGAGACGACAACCTGAACGGCGTTGACGCGCTCGGCGAGTTCGCGCTGACTCAGGTTCCGCAAGGTGCGGAGCTGGGCGAGGCGCTTGCCGAGGGCCAGGTTGACGGCCTTATGGGAATCGTCGGCGATGCTCTTGCGGGTAGCCATGACGAGAGTGAGTGTAAGGGTCATGTCGGAGTCCTCTTGCTTATTAGAGTAAATTACACTAAGTTCGTGTACATCTGTTCAGCGCAAAAAAGCACTTGACAGGGTTTTGAGCGGAGGACTGGAACGATGGCGCGCATCCCGGAGAACGAAGTCGAGCGGCTAAAGAAGGAAATATCCGTCCAGCGGTTGGCGGAGGGTCGCGGGATCAAGCTGACACGGCAGGGTGCAAATCTGCTGGGCAAGTGCCCGTTCCACGACGATAAAACGCCGTCTCTGGTCATCACTCCGGCGAAGAATCTGTGGCACTGCATGGGTGCTTGCAGCATGGGCGGAACGGCCATCGATTGGGTGATAAAGGCTGAGGGAATCAGCTTCCGCCATGCGGTTGAGCTGCTGAGAAAAGACGATGTTCTCCTGGCCGCCTCCCCGCTCCAGCCGGTCAAGAAATCGACGGTGCCGAAGCTGCCCGCGCCGCTGACGGCGGAGGCCGAAGACCGGGAGCTGTTGCTGGAGGTCGTGGGCTTCTACCAGGCCGCGCTGACCGGATCGCCGGAGGCGATGCGGTATCTGGAAGGGCGCGGCTTGAAGTCCGCCGAGATGGTCGAACGGTTCCGGCTGGGCTTCGCCAACCGGACTCTGGGGTACGGTCTTGAGGCGAAGAACCGGGCGGGGGGAGCGGCGGTGCGGGGCCGGTTGCAGCGGCTGGGCATCTACCGCGAGAGCGGCCATGAGCACTTCAATGGATCGCTGGTCGTTCCCGTCCTCGATCTCGCCGGCGACGTGCTGGAGATGTACGGGCGGAAGATCACGCCGAACCTTCGCGAGGGCACACCCAATCACTTGTATCTTCCGGGCGGGCATCGCGGGGTGTGGAACGAAGAGGCCCTGATCGCGTCGAAAGACGTGATCCTGTGCGAATCGCTGATCGACGCGCTGACGTTCTGGGCGGCTGGGTTCCGCAACGTGACGGCCAGCTATGGGACCAACGGCTTCACGAAGGACCATCGTGCGGCCTTCGAGCGGTATGGAACCAGGCGCGTGTACATCGCTTACGACCGGGACGAGGCGGGCGACAAAGCCGCCGCCTCGCTGGCTGAGGAGCTGATCGGGCTGGGCCTGGAATGCTTCCGGGTGGAGTTCCCAAAGGGCATGGACGCGAACGAGTACGCGCTCAAGGTGACGCCAGCGGCGAAGAGTCTTGGAGTGCTGTTGAACCGTGCGGCCTGGATCGGAAAGGGGCAGCGGGCAATGGGAGAAGAGGGGCCTCGCGTGGCCGTGCCGGAGATCGTCGCCACAGGGAAGGAAGAGCGGGCGGCTAAAGAAGAAACGATCCAGGAACCGGAGCCGATGCCCGCGGCGGCCGCCGCTGCGACAGAGCATGTTCTTCCCCTAGCCGCCGAACTGGAGCCGGTTGCGCCGATGCCGTTCGCGGCCCCGGCGGAGGTGGCGGTGGAGCTGCGCGGCGAAGACGTGTTGATGCGGTTCGGCGACCGGGAGTACCGGGTGCGGGGCTTACGGAAGAACCTGAGCGACGACATGCTGCGCATCAATCTCCGGGTGATGGGGGTGAACGCTTACGGCGACATGGCCTTGCATGTGGACACGCTGGAGCTGAACGCGGCGCGTCCCCGGATGGCGTTCGTCAAGCAGGCGGCCTCGGAGCTGGGGATCAAGGAAGAGATCGTGAGCCGCGACGTGAGCAAGGTGCTCTACAAGCTGGAAGAGTTGCGCGACGAACAGATCAGGCAGGCCCTGGCTCCGAAGGAGCCGGAGGTCAAGCTGACGGAAGAGGAGCGGGCGGCGGCGATGGAGCTGCTGCGCGATCCGCGCCTGCTCGACCGCATCGTCGAAGACTTCGCCCGGTGCGGCGTGGTCGGTGAAGAGACCAACAAGCTCGTCGGCTATCTCGGCGCAGTCTCGCGGCATCTGGGAGAGCCGCTGGCGGTGATCGTGCAGTCTTCATCTGCGGCGGGTAAAAGCTCGTTGATGGATGCGGTGCTGGCCTTCGTGCCGGAGGAGCAGCGGGTGCAATACTCCGCGATGACGGGCCAGTCGCTCTTCTACATGGGCGAGACGGACCTCAAGCACAAGGTGCTTGCCATCGTCGAAGAGGCCGGAGCGCAACGCGCTTCGTATGCGCTGAAGCTGTTGCAGTCCGAAGGTGTGCTGACCATCGCCTCGACCGGCAAGGACCCGGCGACGGGACGGCTGCTGACCCATCAATACCGGGTCGAAGGGCCGGTGATGATCTTCCTGACCACGACGGCCATCGACATCGACGAAGAGCTGCTGAACCGCTGCCTGGTGCTGACGGTGAATGAGGACCGGGAGCAGACGCAGGCGATCCACCGGATACAGCGGGAGTCGCAGACCATCGAAGGTCTGCTGCGAAAGCAGGACCGGACCGAGTTGCTGCATCTGCATCGCAACGCGCAGCGGCTCCTGAAGCCGGTGGCGGTGGCCAACCCTTACGCGCGTGGTCTGACCTTCCTCGACGGCCAGACCCGGACGCGGCGCGACCACACGAAGTACCTGACGCTCATCCGGGCCATCGCGCTTCTGCATCAGCATCAGCGGCCACGGAAGACGAAGGAGCATCAGGGCAAGCCGTTCGAGTACATCGAAGTGACGCTCGACGATATCGCCGTCGCCAACAAACTCACGGCGGAGGTGCTGGGCCGGTCGCTCGACGAGCTGCCGCCGCAGACGCGGCGGTTGCTGCTGTTGGTCGACGCGATGGTCGCCGCCGAGTGCAAGCGGCAGAAGATCGAGCGCACGGACTTCCGCTTCTCGCGGCGCGATGTGCGGGCCGCGACCGGCTGGGGCGACACGCAACTGCGCCTGCATCTGGGGCGGCTGGAGGAGCTGGAGTACCTTCTGGCGCATCGGGGAGGGCGCGGTCAGAGCTTCGTCTACGAGCTGGCCTTCGCCGTGAAGGGCGACGGCGGCGGGCCGGTGATGCCGGGGCTGATCGACGTGCAAAAACTCGGAGACCGCAAGTACGACGGCAACCTCGCGGGGTCAGAGCTTGGGTTCGCGGGGCTGGAGGAAGAGAACGCGGGGTCAAATCGGCCCTATATCGGCGGGGTCGCGGGCGGATCGCGGCCTCACTCATCCCCAATGTCCATAGGGGTTCCAGTTCTCTTTTACGAGAATGCGCTGAAAAGCACGGTACCGGAGGACGGAGAGGAATCGCCCGTCGTAGTCTTGCCGCCGCGTCCTAACGGAAGCCTGAACGGAGCGGGCCATGCGCTCAGCTATGCGAGGGGCGACTGATGGCCCGAACGGTAAGAGCGCCGAAACCGAAGCCCGACACGCTGCTGGAGGTCATGCTGCGCGAGTACATGCAGGCCCTCGCCGTCCAGAACTACTCCGAGAACACGATCAGCAACCGCATGTTCCTGATCGGGCAGTTCCTCGAGTGGTGCGTGGAGCGGGGGCTGACGGAACCGCTGGAGGTCACGCGGCCCGTGCTCGAACGCTATCAGCGTTATCTCTTCCACTACCGCAAGAAGAACGGCGACCCGATGAGCTTCCGGTCGCAGCACTCGCGCCTGGTGCCGCTGCGGATGTGGTTCCGGTGGATGACGCGGCGGAACTACCTGCTGCACAACCCGGCCTCCGAGCTGGAGCTGCCCAAGCTCGGCCAGCCCTTGCCTAGAAACATCTTCTCCGCCCAGGAGGTCGAGCGCATCCTGTTGCTCTGCGACATCGACGATCCGATAGGGTTGCGCGACCGGGCCATCATCGAAGTCCTCTACTCGACCGGCATCCGGCGCATGGAGGTCATAGCGCTGAAGCTCTACGAGCTATCGCTCGAACGCGGGGTGCTGCTCGTCAGGCAGGGCAAGGGCAAGAAGGACCGCTATGTGCCGATCGGCGAGCGGGCGATCGCGTGGCTTCGGAAGTACATCGAGGCCTCCCGCCCCCAGCTTGCCTCCGAGCCGGACGATATGACCGTCTTCCTCACGGCGAACGGCGAGCCGTTCAGCCGCGATCACATGACCTCGAATGTGAAGGCCCGGATCGACGCGGCGAAGCTGGGCAAGACCGGGGCCTGCCATCTCTTCCGCCACACGATGGCCACGCTGATGCATGAGAACGGAGCCGACATCCGCCACATCCAGGAGATCCTCGGCCATGTGAAGCTGGAGACGACGCAAATCTATACCCATGTCTCCATCCGAACGCTGCAACAAGTCCATGCCTCGACCCATCCGGCGGCGATGCTCAAGCGGCCCGACAGCGCGGCCTCTGCCTCGCAGAGGCCGGGCGGAGAGGACTTGTTCGCCGCTCTTCATGCCGAGTCCGATGAGGAGCGGGAAGACGGCGGCTAAAGAGAACAGCATAGTGCTGTATGCCCGCCGTCGTTCCTACTGTTGAAAATCTCCGCCAGAATCGGCTTGACAGGGTTTTTAGAAACGACCGGCAGCTAAGGAAAAACACTCTCTTCAGCCTCGCCGTCCCAGCGCGGCATCGGGATCGAAGAGAAGAGAAGGAAGCCACTCCGCAGGAGCGAACCGGGGCCCGTGGTTCGCCGCCGTTCCCCCTACAGGAGCGCCCGCTTCACCGATATGGCGCGGGAGAGGGGTCTCTCCCACCCTGGGGATACGTTATGGAAGGGGGTGCCCGGGTGTGGGGGGTC
>CALMVK010000203.1:0-1298 GCA_937873145.1 uncultured Granulicella sp.
CCCTCACACGCCTTCATTCCGGCGCAGCCGGATCCCCGTATTGGCTGTACTCCACCCCGCGCAAAGATATCAAAGTCCATCCCTAACCCCAATCCCTGCAAAGATTTGCACACAAAAATACAAGCCTCCCGGAGCACACCCAAAACCACCCAACTTCCTCCCCGCCAATCCGCAACCGAACCCTAAGTCGCAGCCATCGCCGGCAGACTCGGCAGCATGCGCCGCACATTGAATCCCATCGGTGCCGCCACAAACCCCGCGTCGAGCAGCACCCGCGCCATCCAACTCGCACCCACCATCTCTCCATTCACGCTCGTCAGCAGCATCCCGCCCTCGCCTTGCGCGCGCCCCACCAGAAACTCCGCCAGCGCCTTTGCTGCCTGCGTCCGCGCTGGCTCCTCCTCCGGCAGAAACGCCTGCAGGTTCGGATTGCCGCGCCGCAGATACGCCACCAGCGACCCATCGCACAGCACCACCCTCGCCCCCACGCTCCGCGTCAACGAAGACCCCTCATCGCCACCCGCCGGCCACTTCAGCAGCGACCCATACGGATTTGCCGGATCGGTCGCCGCCAGCATCAGCATCTCGCTCTTGTCGCCGTCCCGCTTCCCTCGCAGGCTACGTAGCAGGTCGACCGCCGCCGGCATGGCAAACTGCGTCGCCCCCAGGTCCGCCGCAAAATACCCTCGCCGCACCCGCCCACTCTCTTCCATCGCCTTCAACACATCGTAGACCGCTGAAAATCCGCCCGGCAGCCCCTCCGCATGCGCCGTCTCGCGAAACACCACTCCGTATCGAGCCAGCAGCTGCTGCGCAATCCCATGGCTCCACTCAGTCGCATTTCGGCCCTCGTCAAAGGCCACCGCGTTCAAGGACCAGCGGCCCTGTGCCGTCGGCGGAGTCGTCCGCCGTGACCGGAAGCCGGTCTGCTGATGCACTTTCCGCGCTGGCTTCGCATTCCGGGTGTTTGAGGCCGTCCGCTCGCAGTACGCCCGCAGCGCGTGCAGTGCATCGTTGTTCAGCAGCCCACGCCACACCAGGTTCCACACCGACTCAAGCGTCTCCCCCGGATACCCACCCCCGGTCCCATCATGCAACTCCTGAAAAAACAAAGCCCCCTTCGCCCGCAAATACTCGACAATTTTCCCCTCCCGCTCCGCGGTCGGACCCTGCGGATCCGGGTATCTGGCTCCCACCGGCCACAACACCGGCAGGTTCTCCGCCAGATAGAGTGCCACGCGTCCATCCTTCTCGCCAATCGCCTCCACTCCGCACCACACCACCTCACCCGCAGCAAT
>CALMVK010000203.1:1398-15138 GCA_937873145.1 uncultured Granulicella sp.
TGGTCGCACCACTCCCGATGCACCCCACCCGGTCGGAATCCACCCTCAACAATCCGCCCCGCCTGCACCAGCCGGTTCAGTACCGTCTCGGCTGTCTCAAGCGCCAGCCCGAATCGCTTGGCTATTTCGACTGTCGTAAACGGGCCGTGCGTACGCCCGAATCGACGCAGCAGATCGAGCGCCGCATCTGGCACCGCCACCTGGAACGCGCTCGGCAAACCCGGCGGCAGCGGCACTCCCAATGCATCCCGGTACCGCCCCGCATCTTCAACCGCAATCAGCCTCTTCTCGCCTGCAATCGACACCTCCAGCACCCGCAAACTCTTGCGCAGACGCTCCACGGTGAGTGCAATCTCCGGCGAAACGCAGCGTGCCAGCAGCTCGTCCCGCCGCAGATCTCCAAGCTTCAATAGCAGGTCGTGCACTCCGTCCATCGAGCGGGCCTTATACGTCTCGGCCACACACTGCAGTTGTTCTTCGGTCTCTTCAATCGCCGCAAGGTCCAGCAACTCGCGCAGGTCCGCATCGCCCATCAGCTCACGGAGTTGGTCCTGGTCGATCGACAACGCTTGCGCGCGCCGTTCCGCCAAAGGAGCATCGCCGTCATAAATATAGTTGGCGACATAGCTGAACAGCAGCGCCGCAGCAAACGGCGATGGTGTCCGTAAATCCACGGTATGCACCCGCAAACTACGACTGCCTACCCCGCGCAGAATCTCCATCAGCGCCGGCATGTCGAACACGTCTCGCAGACATTCGCGATAGGCTTCGAGCAAAATGGGAAAGCTCGCATAACGGCTCGCTACGCTCAGCAGGTCATAGGCTCGCTTTCGCTGCTGCCACAAGGGCGTTCGTCCATCGGCGCGGCGCCTTGGCAAAAGCAGCGCCCGCGATGCGCTCTCTCGGAACTTCGCCGCAAAGACAGCTGTCGAGCCCAACTGGCGCAAAACCAACTCCGCCGCCTCCTCCGGCTCGAGCAGCAAATGATCCACCGGCGGCGGCTCATCCGTCTCCGGAAAGCGCAGCACGAAGCCGTCTTCGCTCCACATTGTCTCGACCTCCGGGCCGCCGTTAGCCCGGATCCGCGCCGTCGCCGCCATCGCCCAAGGGGCATGAATCTTTGAGCCGAACGGCGTAAGACAGCACATCCTCCAGTCGCCTAGCTCGTCGCGCACCCGCTCAATCACGATGTTGCGATCGTCGGGGACCTGCCCGCTTGCCAGCTCCTGATCGGCCAGATAACGCATTACGTTCTCCGCCGCCTGCGGGTCCAGATCATGTTCGGACGTAAGCGTTGAGACCGCAACACTGCGCGGCATCTCTCGCAGCGTCCTCACCAGCCCACCGATCCGCCTCCCAAACTCCATCGGCCGCCCTGCTTGATCCCCATGCCAGAATGGCATCTTGCCCGGATCCCCAGGAGCTGGGCTTACCAGCACGCGGTCGTGCGTGATTTCCTCCACCCGCCACGTGCTCGCGCCCAGGATGAACGTGTCCCCCGTCCGCTGCTCGAAAACCATTTCCTCGTCCAACTCGCCCACGCGCACCGGCTTCCCCTGCGCGGTCCCAGCAAGAAACACGCCGTACAGCCCGCGATCCGGAATGGTCCCGCCATTCAGGATCGCAATCTTTTTGACCCCTTGACGCGGAGTCAACCAGTTCCGCTGCCGATCCCAGGTCACTCGCGGACGAAGCTCCGCAAACTCATCGCTCGGGTACCGACCCGCCAGCATGTCCAGCACGCCCTCGAAGACCGACTGGCTTAGCGCCGCGTAGTTCGCCGCACCCCGCACCGTATTCAACAGACCCGTGTAACTGATTCCTGGACTCTCGTCCTCATCCGTCTTCCCCTTGGTTCTTCGCTCCGCAGCCTCCACATCAAGTGGAGGATGCGCCACAATCGCAACCATTTGCTGGGCCAGCACATCCAGCGGATTGCGCATGAAACGCGTTGACTCGACATGCCCCTCATGCATCGCCCGCGTGACGGCTGCGCACGCCACAAGGTCGGCCCGGTACTTCGGAAAAATGATCCCGTTCGAGGGCATCCCCACCTGGTGTCCGGCACGCCCGATCCGCTGCATGCCACTCGCGACCGAGGGAGGTGCCTCAATCTGGATCACCAGGTCGATCGCCCCCATATCGATCCCAAGTTCTAGCGAAGAGGTACAGACCAGCGCTTTGATCCGCCCAGCTTTGAGCAACTCCTCGATCTCGGTCCTTTGCGCTGCCGCCAGCGATCCATGATGCGCCCGCGCAATCGGCTCGCCAGCCAAGTCGTTTAGCGCTCCAGCCAGCCGCTCCGCCACTCGCCGCGCGTTGACAAAGATGAGTGTCGAGGTCCGCTCCCGAATAATCTCGAGCAGGCGCGGATGGATGCTCTGCCAGATGCTGGTCCGCTTTGGAGACTGGCTTGCCGGCCCACTCGGAATGTCCTGAATCTCGCCGAGCTTGGCCATATCTTCCACCGGAACCTCTACCCGTAAATCGAGGACCTTGCGGGCGCCTGCGTTCACGATCGTCACAGGACGGAAACGCGGGCCACCCGCGGCTGGCTCCGTCTCATCCCGCGCCACCTCCATCAACGCAGCCGGGACCTCACCCTCCACGTTCGCGACTAAAAGTTCTGGTTCCCCGGGTTTTGCTTCCGAGACCTGGGTTCCAGCGCCGATCGCTCCCCCTAAAAAGCGCGCCACCTCCTCAAGCGGACGCTGCGTTGCGGACAAGCCAATCCGTTGCAGCCGTGCTCCCGGCCGTGAAGCCGAAACCAGAGCCTCCAGTCGCTCTAACGAAAGCGCCATGTGCGCCCCGCGCTTGGTCGGCACCAGAGCATGAATCTCGTCCACAATCACCGTCTCAACGGTCCGCAGTTGCTCACCCGCCGCGCTGGTCAACATCAGGTACAAGGACTCCGGCGTAGTAATCAAAATCTCACCAGGGTGCCGATTGAAGCGTGCTCGGTCCTTCGCGGACGTGTCTCCTGTGCGTACGCTGATCTCGGGAAGGTGCACCGCCACCCCTTCGCGCTTGGCTAGATTTGCAATCCCCGCTAAAGGAGATCTAAGATTGCGCTCCACGTCGGCGGCCAGTGCTTTTAGCGGCGACAGATACAGCACGCGGCAACCACGCGTTCCATGCTCCGCCGGTGCCCTAAGCATTAGCCTGTCTAGACACCACAGAAATGCAGTCAACGTCTTGCCCGTACCCGTCGGGGCAAGAATTAGCGTTGATTCACCCCGCGCAATCGCGGGCCAACCCTCAATCTGAGGAGCCGTCGGTCCCTCAAACACCTCGCGAAACCACTGAGCCGTCACCGGATGAAACAACCCAAGAGCTGCGTCTGCGGTACTCTCCTCCCGTTTGCTCTCGTTTTTCGTCAACCGTGCCATCGAACTGTCCGCCTGACACTATTCTAGGCGTCGACGTACAGGCTCGACGGAGCAGATAATTTGCACACTCACAAAACAATCGGTCTTTATATTCGGTTGCGCACCTCGTCGAAGATCGGCCGATAAAAATAACAATCCTTCGAAAACTCCGCGCGGAACAGTTCCGTGGAGTCTTCCGCCTGTTCCGCATTGCCCAGCACGAGAAAACCCCGGGAACTCAGCTTCCGATGCACCTCACGAAAAACAGCAGTGCGGTCTGGCTTTGAAAAATACAGTAGAACATTGCGCAGGAGAACCAGATCGAAGGCGAACGTGCGCACCGACGGAACACAAAGATTGCCGACCTCGAACTCGCACAACGCCTTCAGACCTTCACTCACCTCCCATTCGTCTTCGTCACGGCGGAAGTGCTTTACGAGCAACTTCGCTGGCAGACCCCGGTTCATCTCCAGGCGTCGATAACGGCCGCGCCGAGCATACTCGATCACCTCCCGCGATAAGTCCGTCCCGATGATCCGAACGTCCCATCGCGCCAATTGCGGGAAGTGCTCGACGAGCAACATCGCAAGGCTATATGCCTCCTGACCGGTTGAGCTGGCCGCGCTCCAGATACGCAGCCTGCGTTCTGCGCTTCTCTGCTCAATCAGCTGCGGAAGCACCTCGTCCCGTAGTAGATCAAATGGCTTAACATCACGAAAAAAACTTGTTTCATTGATGGTCATCGCCTCTGCGACCGCCCGGTGTAAAGGTGCGGAGCGACTCTCCCGCAGAAGGCCGACCAGGCCTTCAAGATTGGCTGCACCCGCTACCCGCACCAGCGGCTGGAGCCGGCTTTCAAACAGAGTCTTGCGTGCCGGGTCGACGACGTTGGCCGATTGCGCCTGAACCAGTTTGCCTAGGTATACATAGTCAGAATCAGAGCACGCCATGCATCCACTCCCTTCCGCCCAGCCTTCGTTGCGACCAGGGAGTGGACGCGCGTTCCAGGCTGACCCGTTCGATCAACTCTCCGGCCAGATCCGGTAACGCGACCGTCGCGCAGGAGATTCCTTCTTTGACCACTCGGCCCGGCATTCCCCATACCGCGGACGAAGCCTGGTCCTGTGCCAGCACCGAGCCACCCGCAGCCCGCAGCGCACGTGCTCCATCCAGTCCATCCGAGCCCATGCCGGTCATCATCAATCCCAAGGTCGAACTTCCGTAGAACTTTGCCGCGGAATGAAACAGGTAATCCACTGAGGGCTTACAGCTGTTCAGCGGAATTCCTTGATGCAGCTTGATCAATCCGCCAGCCCCAATCTCCATGTGCGCATCCCCTGGGGCAAGCCAAATGCCGCCCGATCGTACAGCGTCTCCGTTTTTTGCCTCTTTTACAGAGAGATGGCAGAGCCGATCCAAGCGTTCCGACAAGGCACTCGTAAACAGCTTGGGCATATGCTGCACCACAAGAATTGGGGCTTCAAAGGTCACCGGCAGAGCAGGCAGCATGGCCTCAAGAGCGGCTGGTCCTCCTGTTGACAAGCCAATCACCACCAAATCCACGCGTGACTTGCACTCCAGGCTGGCTTGCAGAGACAAAGATGGAGCGTGGAGTCCGTCCTCTGCGCTTGCCGGCGCAGGTCGGCTCTGCTCCTGAATGCCTGCCGCCATCGCAATCTTTGGCATCAGTTGCTCCATCAGAAGCTCCAACGAGGAGGCCACTTCGTTCTGATTGCCGGGCTTCATTACGTAATCCTTCGCACCACGAGCCAGTGCATCCAGCGTCGTTCTTGCGCCACGCTCGGTGTGAGCACTGCACAGAATCACCGGCAGCTCTGGTGCCTGAACACGCAGCAGGTCCAACACCTGCAGCCCATTCATCCGTGGCATCTCCAAGTCCAGCAGCAGCACATCCGGCTCTAAAGCCCGCACACAGTCAAGCGCCTCCTGACCGTCCCGGACAACCCCGCACAGCTCCATCGTCGGCAGCCGCGAAGACCGGTCCGATGCATGCAGCTGAAAGATCGTCCGGATCACTCCGCGCATCACCGCCGAATCGTCCGCTGCCAGCACTCGTATCGTCCGCTTCATCTCCGTAACCATTCCTTCCATGTCCTTCCTCACTCAATACGCTCCCAAATCATGCAGTACCGGCGAATCCCATCAGCAACAATTTCTCTTTCAAGCTCTGCGAGGTAAATGGCTTCATAAGAAATTCATTCGCCCCGTACGCGAGAGCACGGGTGATAAAGCTATTGTCCGTCTCGGTGGTAATCATCATCACCTTCATCGCAGGACCTAATCCCTCTTCGCGCAGAGACTTCACAAAGGTCAGACCGTCCATCCTCGGCATGTTCACATCACTCAGGGTCAAGTCGAACTCCTCTTCCCGGCGTAGAACCTCAAGGGCCTCTGTGCCATCTTGAGCCTCGACGCAGGTCACTCCGAGCCGCGCAAGATGTTCGCGGAGATATTTTCGAGTGAAGCTTGAATCATCCACAATCAAAGCTCTCATCGCCCTCGCTCTCCTGCTGTCTCCCGTTCGAGAAGTCCCGTTTCCGAGAGGTGCTCCGGCCTAAGTCGATTCGTATCCAGCTGAACCAGCAATCCTTCCGGAGTACGATAGGCTCCGCAAAACAAGGCTTTGCTGCCTGTGCCGAGCGTCGCTGAGGTCGCCACCAACGACTTTACGTCAATCTCCACCACGCCTCCGACACGATCCACGACCAGGGCAAATGGGTTCCCGCCGCCGTCCAGCACGAGTACACAGCTCTCCTGTGAATGTGAAGGCAGATCTAGCAGGCAGCGCAAGCTGACGGCGGTGAGCACTTCACCCCGATAGGCCAGCACTCCGGCTATAAATGCAGGTGCCAGAGGCACCGCCTGCACCGTCCTTGGGCCAAGCACCTCGCGGATTTGACGCGTGTCGATGCCAAGCAATCGTCCGTCCACGGTGAGCCAGCACAAGGCCACCTCATCTTCAGCAGCTAAGCCTACCAGCGACTTTCCGTTTTCTGGCACGCTCATGAAACCTCCTCCAGCACGTGCTCCAGGCAAACTTGCTCGTGCACCACAGCAAGCCGATCGTTCACCAGCGCCAGCCGTTCAGGACAGAGAGGAGCAGTTCCCTCCAGCAGCTCGCCCATTGCTACATCGAGCACATTGCGCACCACAATGCCGTATCGATGGTCGCGTCCGTTTTCAGACGCATGACAGATCAGGACGGTAAGGCTTGCCTCCGGGACAGCTTCGGCAAGCACCGAGCCCGCATCTTCAAGCGCCAGTAACTCGCCCCGATAGCGCAGCAGCGCCCGTCTACCCACGTATTCCACCTGATGCGCAGCTACGCTTTCAATCCGCTCCACTGCATGTAACGGCAAAACTTTTCTTTCGGTAGCATGACCCAGCTCCGCTTCAGCGCCAACACAGAAGCCGGGCTCAATCTCTCGACCCAGTCCCCGATCTGTGCGCGATTCCAGTCTGCGATCCTCGAAGACCAGGAATGATTGCTGCAAATTCATCTCGGGAGCAGTTGAGAACAAAACAGTTTCCTGCTCCGGTAAACGGTCCATTCCGGCCCGGGCAGCAATCGCTGCAGTATCAACAATCAGTGCCAACATGCCATTGCCAAGCACGGTTGCTCCGGAAAAAAAGCCGATTTCACGAATCACCGGCGAAAGTGGCTTCACCACAATCTCCTCGGGGGGCAAAATCTCATCCACCACCAAACCAAAACGGACGCCCTCTCCTTCAAGCACAACGAGGTAGAAGCCCTGCGCGTCTTCCGCCTTTTGGCTTTGCAAACCAAGCATCCGGTCCAGCCGAAGCATAGGCAGCAGCGTCTCTCGCAGACGGTAAAGCTCTGCGTCTCCAATGAACTCAATGGAAGCCGCAGCGTCTCGCCCTGGCACATAGATAAGCTCAGCAAGCGAACCCTGCGGCAAGCAAAAGCTCTGTTCCGCGCTCCGAACCACCAGGGCCGGAACAATCGCGAGCGTCAAAGGAACCCGCAACCGCAGCGTCGTTCCCTGTCCCTCATGCGAGTCCAGTTCTACCGTGCCACCAGCCTTTTCGACATTGGCCAGCACAACATCCATGCCGACGCCTCTTCCAGACAGGTGGGTGACTGTCTCTGAAGTGGAAAAGCCAGGCAGAAAGAGCAGTTGCAGCGCCTCTCGTTTGCTCATGTTTGCAGCTCGTTCTGCCGTGATTATTTCGAGGGCAATCGCCTTTTCAAGAACCCGCGCGATTGAGATGCCTTTGCCATCATCCGAGATCTCAATTACTACTGACCCATTGTGCTGACGCGCCTGTAGACGAATGACTCCCTCTGCCGGTTTTCCCGCGAGGGCTCGCGCCGACGGATGCTCGATGCCGTGGTCCACGGCATTCCGGACAGCATGCGCGAGTGGATCCTTAATAGCCTCCAGCAAACTCTTGTCCAACCCTGTCTCCTGTCCAAAACACTCCAGACGAATTTTCTTCCCGCAACTGCGGGCCAGGTCGCGGATCATCCGGGGAAACTTGCCGAAAAGATGACCTACCGGCTGCATACGTGCCTGCATTACGGTCTCCCGCAGGTCGGCAGTTACGCTATCCAACCTTCGGGTCAGTTCAGCAACATGTGGAGTCACAGAATGAACCTGCAACAGCTGATTGCGGGTCAGCACCAGCTCCCCTACCAAATTCATCATGCGATTCAGAACCTCTACATCCACGCGAAGGGTTTGCTCGCTTACCCCTCCAGACTGGGTTGGAGACGTGTATGCCGGCAAAGATGCGGCAGAGGCACCGGAAACCGTCGCAGAAGGCAGCTCTCTCACTTCTACAACTGCACCACGCTCCTCCTGGTTGGGCTCGACTTCCATGCCATTCAAGCGCTTCAGCAGAGCCACCAGGGCACTGTCCTGATCTGAGGCCCGCGTACCTTCGCCACCGGTCAGCTCGATCAACTTCAGGATCTGCCGAAGCACATCCAGAAGCTGTAGCAACCCACTCACGACCTCGGGGGTCGCATTGATCCGAGCCGCTCGCAGTGAATCCAGTAAACCTTCTCCAGCATGGGCTAGCAGTTCCAGTCGGTTGAAGCCCAAGAACCCGGTTGAGCCCTTGATCGTGTGCACCGCGCGAAAGATCTCGCCCAGAAGCTCACGGTCGCCAGGCCGCTGCTCCAGTTCGGTTAGACACCGCTCCATCCGGTCCAAACCGTCCATACTCTCCGCCAGAAACTCTTTTGTCAGATCGTCCACACTTTCCCTATCGGACGTTTCGGCAAAAACATGAGAACTTTTTTCAAGAACTTGCCAACTTTTCGCTTGGCCCGTACCCTCAACCCAGACCTATGCCAGTACCTCCTCTCGCCGCAGCGCAGAAAACCGAGTTGCTTGCACAATCGGAGGCGGCCGCCCGTCGCGCGTATGCGCCATACAGCCACTTTTTTGTTGGCGCCGCCATCCTGCTTGAGACAGGTGAGATCGTAACCGGTTGCAATGTCGAAAATGCCTCCTTCCGTCTAACGACCTGCGCTGAGCAGGGGGCTGTCGCCTCTGCCGTTGCCACCTTTGGACCTAAAATCCGCATCCGCGCGGTTGCCGTCAGCAATCTAAATCGCGCCGCCTGCCAGCCCTGCGGGGCCTGCCGCCAGACCCTCGCCGAGTTTGCCGGTCCAGATGCCCTGATCTTCTATCCTGGCGAGACCGAAGAGGTATGCGCGTGCACGCTTGCGGACCTGCTGCCCGCGTCCTTCCGCCTGAGCACCCAATGAGCGCCTCTCTGCATCCCATCCAGGTCATTCAGCACAAGCGCGACGGACTGGCTCTCGAAGACAGCGAGATCCACGCCTTCATCCAGGCCACTACTGCCGGGACCGTCTCCGACGCGCAGATTGCCGCATTCCTCATGGCCGTCCTGCTCCGTGGGCTTAACCCCGCCGAGCTCGCTACCCTGACCGACGCTATGCGGACCTCCGGCGAGGTCTTCGACGCGAAACCGCTGGGCACCTACATCATCGACAAGCACTCCACCGGCGGCGTCGGCGACAAAACTTCTTTGCTGATCGCACCTATTCTCGCCGCGGCCGGCCTCGCACACTCTACTTCCGCCGGTATTCCTGGCATCTGCGTCCCCATGATCTCCGGCCGCTCGCTCGGCCACACCGGCGGCACGCTCGATAAACTTGAGACCATCCCAGGCTTTGACACGCAGCTCACGCTTCTCCGTTTCTCCGAAGTCCTGCGCCGCTGCGGCGCCTGCCTCATCGGCCAGACGCCCACGCTCGTCCCCGCTGACCGCATCCTCTACGGCCTGCGCGACCACACCGGCACAGTTGAATCCCCCTTCCTGATCACGGCCAGCATTATGAGCAAGAAGCTTGCCGAAGACCTCAACGGGCTGGTGCTCGACGTCAAGACCGGCTCCGGCGCCTTTCTCCGCAGCGATGCCGAAGCTCGCCAACTCGCCCAGCTCATGGTCGACACGGGCGAGTCCGCCGGAACCACCACCGTCGCGCTGCTCACCGACATGTCGCAGCCGCTCGGACGCTTCGCCGGCAACTGGCTTGAGGTGTATGAGTGCGTGGAGATCCTTCAGGGCCGCCGCCACGACCTCTCCGACGATCTCATCCATCTCACCAACACGCTCTCCGGCTGGATGCTCTTCCTCGCCGGCCACGCCGAATCCGCCGCCGCCGGCTACGCGCTTTCGAACGAGCTGCTCGCCACTGGAGAAGCCTGGAAGGCTTGGCTCAGCATCGTCGCGGCTCAGGGCGGAGACACCAGTATCTTCGATAATCCCAGAGCCTTCCACAAACCGCGTGCGTCGGTCGTCCTGACCGCGGGATCCAGCGGCTATCTTTCCTCGATGGACTGCACCGAAGTCGGATGGGCGGTGCAGCGCCTGGGTGCTGGTCGCGCCCGGCCCGGCGATCCGGTCAGCGCCCACGCCGGCATAGAAGTCCACGCCAAACTTGGACATTCCGTCCAGCAGGGAGCGCCTCTGGTCACTCTCTTCGCCGAAGAGGAAGCTTTGCTCGCCGAGCCGCTTGAGATGCTGCGCGCCACCTATACCATCAGCCCGGAAAAACCCGCCCTCTCCGATCTTATCCGCGAGGTCATCCGAAGAAGCTAAACCAGCTTCCTGGCAATCTCCTGCTCCAAGATCTCTTTTACCGTCAACGGCACGATGACTCTGCCCGTCTGCGTGAAGAACCGCTGGATCTCGGTCAGAGCGTCGCCAGTGTAATCGAACGAGACAAAGAATCCCTTCATGCGTTCGGACCGGATCATGGCCGCCTCAAACGCGTCGATGTCCGGCCGGCCTGCCTTGTCCTTCTGCTTCACCTGAATTGGATACCAGATATCCATAAAATCGAGCGATCCGCTCTTCACCGTCGGAATCACCGACACCGGATAAATCCGTCCATCCAGCCCCATGTCGCCGACCTGCACTTTATTCGCAATGCCACCCAGCGCAATCACCGCCCAATTCTCAAACTCAAACGGAGGCATCTTCCGCAATTGCTGCTCCGTCTGGGGCAGGTCGCGCACTACAAAACCACGCCCAAGCCTCCAGAGACGCTCACTTTCCTGGACATAAGACACATCCCGCAGCCGCTTTGCCATCACCCGGCAAGCGGTCGGCGAGATGTCGATCCCGATCCACTGGCGCCCCTGTTGCTGCGCAGCCACCAGTGCTGTCCCGCAGCCGCAGAACGCATCGAGAACGATGTCGTTTGGACGCGACGAAACTTCAAGGATGCGCTCCAGCAATTTCAGGGGCTTTTGCGTTGGGTAGCCTAAACGCTCGGCACTGTTGCTTTGTATTGGCTTAATGTCATCCCAGATAGACCCAAGTGGCACTCCCTTGCCCTCGTCAAGATACCGTTTCAAGCGGGGAACCGAGGCCGGCTTTGCCTGCACGATCAGCCCTTGATCGTAGAGCTTCTGCATCCGCTCGCGGCTATAGCGCCAATACCGGGTCACACCAAGGAACT
Organism: uncultured Granulicella sp.; assembly: GCA_937873145.1. Taxonomy (GTDB): domain Bacteria; phylum Acidobacteriota; class Terriglobia; order Terriglobales; family Acidobacteriaceae; genus Edaphobacter. Next base: position 12,757 of record CALMVK010000203.1, read on the forward strand.
CATAGTGCGGATTGCCCTTGGACGGTGCGGCTCCCCCCGGCGCACCCAAATCTCCAAGCTGAAAACGCCGTCCAGTCTCGGGTTCTATATGCTTATAAAACTTCTCGACGTACTCTTCATCGTAGGGCCGATAAACATGATTGAACTGATATTCCGCGGCGTCTCCGCTATACAGAAATAAACTTTCATGAATGCGTCCAAAGTGCTTCGATCCTTGTTTGGCATCGTTGTGAGCTGACTGACGCTTCCAGATAATCTCGTTGATGAAGTTGTTCTCCCCAAAGATCTGGTCCAGCATCACCTTCACGTAATGCGAGGCATGCCAGTCGCAGTGGTAATAAAACGACCCTGTCGGCTTCAAGACCCGGGCGATCTCCACGCAGCGCGGACGCATGTACTCGATATACGCACGCGTCGATTCGTGCCGGTCCTCAAACGACCGTCTCTCCTTCGTCTCGCCCCAGAAAACCTCATAATTGCGATTCGAGTTAAAAGGCGGATCGATATAGCAAAGATCCACGCAATCATCCGGCAGGCGCCTCAGCTGGTCTAGGCAATCGCCGCAATAGATAATGCGTGTGTCGATCAGGGCGGAGGGTCGATCCATAAGCTCCGATGATACCAAGCCAGCACTTCGCTTTTCGCCGCGAGCGGTCGTCCATCGTCACGCAATTTCCCCCTTGGTACACTTGGCTCACCTGCCTCCCATCCTCCTCACCCGGAGCCCCCTTTGGCCCGATTCACCGGTCTGCTTGGCCTTTTCACCTTTCTCGCGCTCGCCTGGCTCTTCTCCACCAACCGCCGCGCCATCCGCTGGCGCACCGTAGCCTGGGGTCTCGGCCTGCAAATCCTGTTCGCCTTTCTGGTCATCAAGTGGAACACCGGCCAACTCATCCTGCGCAGCATCTCCACCGTGATCACCTCGCTGCTCGGCCACTCCGCCGACGGCTCCTCGCTCGTCTTCGGCCGCATCGGCACTCCGGGCGATTCACTCGCCACGCTCGCCTTCGCCGTCCTTCCGACCATCATCTTCGTCTCCGCATTTTTCGCCATTATGTACCATATCGGCCTGATGCAGAAAATCATTAGGGTGGTCGCGTGGATTATGCAGCGGACCATGGGCACGTCGGGGGCCGAGTCCACCAATGTCGCCGCCAGCATCTTCATGGGCCAGACCGAAGCCCCGCTCACCATCCGTCCTTTTCTCGCCGGCGCCACCCGCTCCGAGCTGATGACCATCATGACCTCCGGCATGGCGCACGTCTCTGGCGGCATTATGGCCGCCTACATCAGCTTCGGCATCAACGCCCAGGATCTCCTCTCTGCCGTCATTATGACCGCTCCCGGCACCATCCTCGTCGCAAAAATGCTCGTTCCCGAAACCGAAGTACCCAAGACCGCCGGCACCGTCTACATGCCGCCCAACGAAGAGCACCGCAATGAGAACTTCATCGCCGCCATCGCCCGCGGCACGATCGACGGAGGCCAGCTCGCCTTCAACGTCGCCATCATGTTGATCTCCTTCGTCGCCCTGGTGGGGCTCTTCAACGCGATGATGCTCGGCATCTCCAACTTCGCCTGGGCGCACGGGCACATTCCCTTTCCTCACTCGCTCAACGCAATCCTCGGCGTCGTCGGCGCTCCCATCGCCTGGCTCATCGGCATCCCCTGGCGAGAGGCCCGGCAGATCGGCAATCTCCTCGGCACCCGCACCATGATCAACGAGTTCGTCGCCTTTACCCAGCTCGGCCTGCTGAAGTCCTCGCTTGCTCCCCGCACCTTTTCGATCGCCACCTTTGCCCTCTGCGGCTTCGCCAACGTCGGCTCTATCGGGATGCAGATCGGCGGCATCGGTGCACTCGTCCCCAACCGCCGCAACGACCTCGCCCAGCTCGGTTTGCGCGCCATGCTCGCCGGAACCATGGCCAATCTTATGTCTGCGTCGATCGTCTCCATGCTGCTTCGCTGAGCTGGGAGCAAAGTAAAGGATTTCTATTGCACATACATATTTAGCGAAATGTTGGAGTTCAGCCCCCTTGCATTAACAGGCACCTGGTTTACTGGAGAAACGCCTACAGTGAGCCGAATAGACGAGAGATTTGTACCAGCAGGCACAGACAACACTCCGCTTACGCCTCCCGTGTTGACATATGCGGAATACATATTAATAGTCGAGCTTCCGATTGTCGCGGTGATTGTGTAGTATCCTCCGCTACCACTGGGGGTATTTTGAATCTCATAAGGTACATACAACGTAAGGTCATTGACATCTGTAAGCGATGAAAAACCAGACCAAGTACATTAACCTTGTATGGACGAAACATCTTCTAGCTGATTAGTATCCGGGTCATTCTCATGATCATCCTATGCGTAGACGTTGGC
>CALMVK010000204.1 GCA_937873145.1 uncultured Granulicella sp.
TGCAACGTTAAAGATTGTGGTGAGCCTTGGATCTTCCCCCCATGTTGACCCTTAGCTGCGAATATGGAGTTTTTCAACACCATTGTTCGTTTATGGCGGGTCAAAACAATCGATGAGAGGTCGACTTCAAGGGGTTTACTTTGGATGAGGGCTGGAGCAAGCGCATCGGCGAACACTCACGTCGAAATGACCGACAATGTCTTGTATGGCTGGAAATCATCAACGAGAGTGGCCGGAGCTAAACCTTTCGCCAAGTCTGCTCACCATCACCAACGATACCCGGCATCGCATACAACCGGATCTTCCGCTCTGGACCTGTCCGACTGGAAGCTATGGGATAACCCTTCTTCGCGCTTCCTATGCTGGGCCGGTGCTGCTGAAAGGCAAATCTGAGAACCACCTTATTGGCGGGATGTACCTGCAGCCTGTACTCACCCAGCACAGCATGGCAGGCGAACATCTTGAGCACCAGACGGGTCCTGGATCGATTTGCATCGGACCTGCCGGAGCAGATTACAGCGTTGAGTTTCTTGGGCCAGTGAATGGAGTGGTCCTTGAGGTTAACGCAGAATGTCTTGCGATGGTTCAAGCGCAATCCGGCTTCTACAACCGGCAACTGCTTCCAAAAATGAACGGCGGCGATGCCGGCCTGTCCAGGCTGATGGCTTTGCTGGAATCTGAGGTACAGGCTGGGCACCCGAATGGCGCACTCCTTTGGAGCAGTGCCGTGGATGCACTGTCACGGCATTTGGTAGAGCATTGCCTTGGTGAGACAAGGCCTGTCTCCTATGGCACGCTCAGCTTCGAAGCATTGCGGCGGCTCAATGAGTACATTGCGGAACAGATGGCTGAACCGTTCGATCTTGCCGATATGGCAAGCGTTGCCGGATGTGAGAAGTTCCGTTTTGCGCGTGCATTCACAAGGTCGGTCGGTGTAACCCCGCACAGATATGTGGTGCGCAGGCGCGTCGAGCGTGCCCGGATGTTGATCGCTGCTGGCAAGCATACCTTGGCCGCGATTGCCGCGATGACAGGCTTCAGCGATCAAAGTCACCTGCACCACTGGATCAAGCAGATTTGCGGTGTGACACCGGGTCAGCTTCTGCCTCTGCCACGGCGCAAGAATCTCCAAGACACGATCCCTTTCAGAGCCTAGATTTGCTTCAGTGAGCGGCAGGACACATTGTGGTCACTGCCTCAACGAAGGCGAACCAGCAGGTCTCTACTCCAGGGCTGAACAGCTTTTGAGGACGGGATTTCCTGCGTGAGGAAGGCGTTTATGAAGATTGAGATACCTGGGAAAACCGCGATTATTACCGGCTCATCCGCGGGGCTAGGTTGGGGTTCCGCGGCAGCCCTTGCTGCAGCTGGGAGCACTGTGGTGCTTACCGGAAGGTATGCCGAAAAGCTCCAAGCGGCGAAAGAGCGCCTTCTTCAGGCTGTTCCGGGTGCGTCCGTTCGCTTGCATGTAGCGGACCTCACCACTGCCGCTGGTTGCTCCTCGCTGGTAGAGGCGGAGCCCTCGTGCGACATCCTTGTGAATAGCCTTGCGAAGAATTGGACTCCCAAAGATTTCTTCAACACACCGGACGAGGAGTGGGAGACGTCTTTTCAGGCAAGCGTCATGCCCGGCGTCCGCTGTACACGAGGCTATCTGCGGCAGATGATGGATCGGGGATGGGGGCGAGTTCTCTTCCTCAGCTCTGTAGAGGCAGTCCATGTCAATCCGGATTCCCTTGACTATGCATTCACACGGGCAGCGGTCTTGAACCTTTCCCGCGGTCTGGCCAAGATCGCGGGAGCTTCCGGCGTTACAGTAAATTCCATGCTTATTGGTGTAACGATGACGGAAGGTACAGAAAGCGTGCTCAGGGCGATGCTACCCACTCCGGACACGGATCTGTACACCTTCGGTGCTGCCGCGGTGAAGCAACGGTATCCAACCTCTGTAGATGGACGAGTTCACACCGTTGAGGAGGTCACGAATCTTGTAGTTTATCTTTGTTCGGAGTTGTCCTCTGCGATGACGGGCGGTACCTTCCGAGTAGATGGAGGAATCGTAGAAAATCTGGTGTGAGAGTAAGCGTGTGGTCTGGGCCAGACCACACGCTTACTCTCAGAGCGCAGGTATCTATATAGGAGTTCATACCAGCTAATACCAGCGACAAGCCCGCTCCCGAATACTGCAACAATGTCGGTCTACTGCAAGAGAGGACTACCTTCGCCGTTGCTCGGTTTGGGGTCTTCGGGGGGGATGGTCATGGCGGCGGCGATCTTGTCTCCGGCGTCGAGGTCGAGGAGTTTGACTCCGGAGGTGCTGCGGCCGGCGGCGCGGACCTGCTTGGTGTCGATGCGGATGATTTTGCCGAACTGGGAGATGACCATCATCTCGGTGGTGTCGTCAACGAGCATGATGCTGGTGACTTTGCCGACCTTGGCGGTGCCCTTCATGTTGATGACGCCGGTGCCTCCGCGGGACTGGAGGCGGTAGCGGTCGACGTCGGTGCGCTTGCCGAAGCCGTTTTCGCTCACCGTAAGGATCAGGCAGGGGGTAAGGCCGAGCTTTTCGTCGAGCTTGTCGAGCTTGGCCTGGGCAGCGGGGTCGATTTCGACGTCCGAGCCCAGGATCTCCTGGCCATCGAGCTTGCTGGGCGCGGCGGAGGTGAGGGCCGTGGCGGGGGCTTCGCCGATAACCTGCTCGAGCTGGGAGGTGAGGCCAAGCTCGGCGGCACGCTCGCGGCGTTGCTTCTCGCGGGCCTCGGGCGAAGGAGTGACAGCGGCGCCGATAACGAAGTCGCCCTTGCGGAGGTTGATGCCGCGGTTGCCGGTGGCGGGGCGGCCCATGGGGCGGAGGTCCTGCTCGTTGAAGCGGATGGCCATGCCGTCGTGGGTGGCGAGGAAGATGACCTGGGCGCCGTCGGTGACGCGGACGGTGACGAGTTCGTCTTCCTTCTCGATGTTGATGGCGATGATGCCGCGCGCCATCACGTTTGAGAAGTCGCGCAGGGGGGTCTTCTTGACAGTGCCGTTGCGGGTGGCGAAGAGGATGTTTTTGCCCTCTTCTTCGAGGTTGCGGACGGGGAGGATGGTAACGACTTTTTCGCCGGGCTGAAGGTCGAGCAGCGAGGCCATGGCCTTGCCCTTGCCGGTGATGCCGGTGTCGGGGATCTCGTAGATTTTCAGCCAGTAGACGCGGCCGGTGTCGGTGAAGCAGAGCAGGTAGGCGTGGGTGGAGTCGATGATGAGCTGGGCGACAAAGTCCTCGTCGCGCGTCTTCATGCCGATGCGCCCGGTGCCGCCGCGACGCTGCTGGCGGTAGGTGGAGATGGGCGTGCGCTTGAGATAGCCGGTGTGCGAGACGGTGACGGCGACCTGCTCGTCCATGATGAGGTCTTCGAGGCCGAGCTCGGCAGTCTCGTCGAGGATGAGGGTGCGGCGGGGGTCGCCGTAGCGGTCACGGATGTCGGTGAGCTCCTGCGTGATGACGGCGCGGAGCTTAACGACGGAAGACAGGATGGACTCGTATTCGGCGATGTTGTCGCGAATCTGGGCGAGTTCGCGGAGAAGCTCGTCGATCGAGAGCTGGGTGAGGCGGTAGAGCTGCAGCTCGAGGATGGCGTCGATCTGGCGGAGAGAAAGAATTAAAGTTGCACCGCCGCCAGCCGATAAGGGAAGTGTGCCGGGGTCGATGCCGTACTTGGCGGGGTCGAGGGTGATGCCGGCGAGTTCGGCTCCTCGGAGGGTGATGGAGCGATTGCTGAAGTAGGCGAAGAGATTCTCGCGGGCGTCGGCGCGGGAGCTGGACTGGCGGATAATGCGGATGACCTGGTCGAGGTGGTCGAGCGCGATCTGGTAGCCGAGCAGGATATGCTCGCGGTCGCGGGCTTTCTGGAGCAGAAAGGCGGTGCGGCGGCGGACGACGTCCTGGCGATGCTCGAGAAAGGCGCGGATGGCGTGGTCGAGCGGAAGCTCCTTGGGCTGGCCGTTGTGCACGGCCAGGAAGATCATGGAGAAGCTTTCCTGCATTTGTGTGTGCTTGTGGAGCTGGTTGAGGACGATCTGGGGCTCGGCTCCGCGCTTCAGGCCGATGTGGATGCGCATGCCGTCGCGGTCGGACTCGTCGCGGAACTCGTCGCGGGCGATGTCGGTGATGATGCCTTCGTTGACGAGTTCGGCGATGCGCTCCATGAGCTTGGTCTTGTTGACCTGGTAAGGGATCTCCTGGACGATGATCGCTTCCCGGCCGCCGGAGATCTTCTCGGTTTTGGTTTTAGCGCGCATCATAAAGCGGCCGCGACCGGTGCGATAGGCGTTGGGGATGCCGGTCTTGCCGAAGATGAGGCCGCCGGTGGGGAAGTCGGGGCCGAGGACGTGTTCAAGGCAGAGCGCGAGATCACTGGTGGTGTCTTGCGGGCTCTTGTTGAGGAGGGCGAGCGAGGCGTTCAGGACCTCGGTGAGGTTGTGCGGGGGGATGTTGGTCGCCATGCCGACGGCGATGCCGGAGCTGCCGTTGACGATGAGGTTCGGGATACGTGCTGGAAGGACGGCGGGCTCGAGGGTGGACTCGTCGTAGTTGGGGACGAAGTCGACGGTGTCCATGTC
>CALMVK010000205.1:0-3242 GCA_937873145.1 uncultured Granulicella sp.
GGACAAAACCACCAGAACGATTCAGCCTCAATCCGAACCCACCTAACTCCGGGACCAAACAGTTAGAAACACGGTTCCAGCCGTCTGCTTACGCTTTCCCCGCTTGGCATAGAAAACTTCCGCCAGCGTCAGCTCCAGCAACATTGGAGCCTGCAAAATCCCGCTATGCTTGGCCGAAAGCGTGAGTCCACCTGCCAATCCGGTCAGCAACAGACGAGCGCAAGCATTGTTTTTGAGCAAAATAAAAGCCGGCCATGCAGGCCGGCTTGTCTAGTGAGCGGGTTCGGATTAGAACTCAAACCGAACTGCGAGTTGGACGTTACGACGTTCATCGGAAGGGCTGCTGGTGCCGAGCTGGCCCACTCCCCCCGTTCCTTTCGCAGTCTGGATGTAGCCCGGGGTTGCTGCACCGGCAACCGTGGTGGTGGTGACGGAGTAATCTGCCTGCGAGCCAGACAGCACGTACTGGTTCGCATGGTTGAGAACGTTATAGAACTCGCCGCGGAGCTGCAGGCGGTAGCGCTCCGTGATGGGGAACGTTTTGTACGCTGCCAGGTCGAAACGGAGGTTGTCCGGTCCGAAGAATTGATTGCGATCCATTCCCTTCGTGAACGTGCAGCCATTCATCCCGTACACGCACGGCAGGTCGGATTTGCCGTTGATTGGATTGATGCCCGTGTTCTTGGCAGCCAGCGGGATCTGGACGTAGTTATAGGTGTTGATCCCGCCGTTTAGCACGGAATGTCCATGGTATTGTTGGCCCGGAGTGGCAAGGATGTTCGGCGTAGCCTGTCCGTCGGTGTTGCTGTTGTCGAAGACGGTAAAGGGTGCGCCCGAACGAAGCACGATGATAGGAGCGAGGTTGAAGCCGCCAACCGTTTCACGCAGCAGGGTTCCGTGGTGCTCAAGGAAGGCTGGAGTGTAGATGGCTGAGGCTGCGAGGCGATGACGGACATCATAGTCCGAGTTGCCGTAGGAGGAGCGGGGATTGAACGGATCGAGGTATCCGAGAAAGCCGGTGGCGCTGGCACTCCCGTTCCCAGAGTCGAAGGTAGAGCTGTTGTCGTCCAGCGAGTGGGCGAAGGTGTAGTTGAGGGTGAAGTGCAGACCAGCGGTCTTGAGTTGGTCAAACTCGCTACGGACGTTGACAGAGTTGTAGTAGCTATCTCCGTTGGCTTGACGCAGATTTGCTGCGGTGAACTCGGTCTGCAGCCGGTTCTGCACTCGCGCATCGCCCAGGTAGTTCCCTCCAAAATAGGAGCGATTGACGTTGGAAAGTGAATAGAGGTGAATGCCACGAGCACCGGCGTAGGTCACCTCAACGAGAGCACCTTTGGAGATCGAATGCGCGATCGCAAGATTATAGTTTTGCTGATAAGCGGTTGGGATGTTCTGTGCCACGGGGCGGAGACTGGTTGCAGGAAAGGCCTTCGAACCGGCGGTGCCGGCAAGCGGGCCGAAGTTGTTATTGGTGATGGGAAGCGTGGCGACATCGGTGCCGCCGGCATCCTGCGCGGTCAGTGAAACCACGGCGTAGTTTGGTGGGTTCTGGATGACGTTGTAGGTAACGTTGCCATAGTTCCGCTCATACGAGATGCCGTAGCCCCCGCGGAGAGTATCCCTGCCGTTGCCGAAGACGTCATAGGCAAAACCGAAACGAGGCGCGAAGTTTCTGAATTGCTTGGCATACAGGCCGCCGACCGGACTGTTGGGCGTGGTGAGCAGGGTGCCGGCGCGGAACTGGGCCTGGTACGAGGAACCGCTGCCCAGGAAGAAGTTGGATTCCTGATTCGGATTGTGGTTGTGCTGGACGCCAAAGTACTCCCAACGCAGCCCGAAGGTCGTCGTCAGGCGAGGGGTAAGCTTGATCTGATCCTGCGCGTATACGTCCCCATCGTTGAAGGTATTGTTGCGCTCAAAGTTCGGAAGCGAGAGCGGAAGGGACAACGTGCAGGAAGGCGTCACGATCGCCGCGCCGGTGGTTAAATTGTTGAAACAGGGAAGCTCCCCCTGCGGATAGATAGCGGCTGAAAATTGATACAGATGGCCGATCTGCAGATTGTTAAAAGCGTCTCCTGCACCTTTGGAGCTCAGGATATTGACCGAGTTTTCATAGGCACCGAAGGTACGGTTGTCGCGAAGCTGGTCAAAGTCTCCGCCGAAGTTGAAGGTGTTCCGTCCTTTGACGAGCTGGATGTCATCGGTGAACTGGTAGAAGTTTTGGGGACCACCGAACGGGATCGCACTTCCGGGCGCATTGAACAGGTAACCTGGAAGCGCGAGCTGGTTCCCGGAGTAGGTGGGAAGCGAGCCCGCGGTCGTGTAGAGCGAAGGTCCAGCGGGATTGGCACCGAGCGGCTGCTGCTCGTTATCGCGATTGAAGGAAGCCTTGAAGGTGTCGATGAGGTTGGGGCTGAAGGTGTGTGTGATGGAGAAGAGCGCCGCCTGGTCATAGCGGGTGCTGCCGGTATCGTAGCCGGCGTAGGGACTGTAACCGTTGGTTCCGACAAAGTCGTTTTCACTGTACAAGCCGTAACGTCCAAACAGACTCGTGCGACTGGAGATGGTGTAGTCCACACGATCATCCGTGAAGTAGGTATTTTCCGGCGTTCCGGCGGCAGTGGTGGCGGGCAGCGTATAGGTTACCTGCTGGACGGCATTGGCGAAGGTGAAGCCGTTTGACGAGACACTGTTCAGGGCACCGAGGTTGGCTCCTGGACGCAGGGTGCCGTACTGTTTGAAGAATGCTTGCGTCTGAGGCGAGGTCGTCGCAAGAAAGGCGGCCGTTGGGATTGCATTTTGCTGGACGGCTGAACTGCGAACGCGCTCCCACTCCGTAGACGAGAAGAAGAACAGCTTGTCCCGTTTGATCGGTCCACCGAGTGAGTAGCCGAACTGATTGCGGACGAAGTGATCCTGCGGAAGAATGGGTAGACCCTGCTGACGAAGAGAGTAGTCGGTGGCATCTTCGGCGTGGGTGTTCGAGGCCAGCGCAGAGACACGGTTATACTCGTAGGCGGAACCGTGCAAGCGGTTGGTTCCAGACTTTGAAACCAGGTTGACGATCCCTCCCGTGGCGCGTCCGTAGCGGGCATCGAAACCGGAGGTAATGATGCGGTATTCCTGGACGGCATCGAGCGGAATGGTTTGGCCGACTGTCTGGGAGTAGAGATTCAGATTTTCTACGCCGTCCAGAAGGGCTTCTGTTCCGGAAGAACGTCCGCCGCCAAGAGCGGCGCCGA
>CALMVK010000205.1:3342-15383 GCA_937873145.1 uncultured Granulicella sp.
GGCGCATAACCGCCAAAACTCTACGATCTCGCTTCGAGATCTCATGCAGGGCTAGCTAGCTGTCCAGTGCTTGTTTGACGTCATTGCGTCTATTTCCTGCAGGCCGCCCGGATCGTTTAGCAGCCTCTCAGCCGATCTAGTTGGAAGCCCAAGCTGCGGCAGTTATGACTCGCGCCATGCGCGGGTTGGATCGTCGTCCGGGTCGGGTGTCCCTTGCTCTGGCCGCTCTCCCTCGGGCACACTCCGCAAGTTCACCCGGATGCGATACCAGACGTACGCCGTTCCCCGCATGCGATCGACCAGCACATCCTCCTCCGCCAACCTGGCCGCTGCCTCTGCGTGTGCTGTCTTCCAGCGTTCCAGTCCTGCCATCGCCGCCGCTTTGTCCGGCGACTGCGCAACCGTGACCAGCGGAAACTTCGGCACGCGCTTGGCCGGCGGCTTGCGAGGCTTCGGTGCGGATGCTTCGGTTTCGTCCCCCGGAGCCGCTGCCTGCTTTGCGGGTGCGCGCTTGCGGAACCGCTGCGCACCGAAGCCCTCGCCAAGCTGGTCTCCGAACGCTTTGGCTTTTGAAGGTTGTACCCGCTTCGGCTCCCCTTCTGCCTTGGCGAAGTGTGGCGGCCAGGGCGCATCGCCCAGACCGTCGGATTCATCTCGTGCCGCAAGTTCAAGCAGCGTATCGAGCGATCCCGGATGCGCCTGCATCTCCGCATGCGGATCCCCGATAGCCGCGAAACGCGCCGGCATCGTCCGTACCGTGAAATCGGCAGGATTGACCTCCGGCACCTCTGCCCAGGTCAGCGGTGCCGAGACCCGCGCGTCCGGCAGCGGCCGCACCGAGTACGCGCTCGCGGTGGTTCGATCTTTGGCATTTTGGTTGTAGTCCAGAAAAACGCCGTGCCGCTCTTCCTTCCACCACTTGGAGGTTGCGAGCGTCGGCACTTGCCGTTCGACCTCCCGAGCCAACGCCAGTGCCGCCCGTCGTACCTCCGTGAAGCTCCACTGCGGCAGAATCGGCACATGGATGTGAATGCCGCGTGAGCCCGAGGTCTTCGCGTAGCCTTCAAGACCCATTTTGCCCAGTGCCGCTCGCACGGCCAGCGCGACCTCACGCACCTGCCCAAACTCGATTCCCGGCTGCGGGTCGAGATCGATCCGTAACTGGTCTGGATGCTCCAGGTCCGCCGTTCGTACGGGGTGCGGGTGCAACTCTATGCAGCCCAGATTGACGATCCAGGCAAGCGATGCCGCGTTATCGACCACAACTTCATCCGCCGTTCGTCCCGACGGAAAGGAGAGTGTCACCGTACGTACATATTCCGGAAGATTGTCGGGAGCGCGTTTCTGGTAGAACGGCTCTCCGTGCGCGCCGTTCACAAAACGCTTTAGGACAATCGGTCGATCAGAGATGCCGCCAAGCGCGCCGGGACTGACGGATAGAAAATAGCGCACCAGGTCAAGCTTGCTGATCTGCGTTTCCTGCGAGAAATAAAGTTTATCCGGATTGGAGATCCGCACCGCATGTCCGTCGATTTCGAGCACTTCCGCTGAGTCCTGTTTCGCCACATCGTCAGGCTACAGGAATCCTCCGCTGCGGTTTCGGTCCTCCCCTCAAAAATGTTCTATGCGGCCTACTTCACGTTCCGTCTCTAACTTACCTATCGGCAATATCTCGAAAAACTTCAGCGACTAGACTGAAAATTTTTTCAGCACGAGTGCCTATGGAACGTTTCTGCACGCTTTATGCGTCGATGGCGTGGCTTCCTCCCGCGGGTGCGGCATCCCGCTCGACCGGAGCCATGGGAGTTCCGTTCAACTGTGCCCGCAGCTCGTCGTCGCTGGTGCGAGCGAAGTAGGCGCGCAGATCTTCCTCAGGCTGCCGGGCAAATAAGTATCCGCGCAGCAACCGCTCAATTGCGTCCGGACACTCGTCTGCCGCTGCGCGATACCCCAGTGTCCGCCCCGCTCCGGCGTATTTGCCCACCGATCCGCCTACACAGAAGTAGTAAGCGTCGACCAGTTTGCCATCCTTTTTCAGCTTCTTTCCTTCGAGACCGATGTCTGCGATCCAGTGCTGTCCGCAGGAGTTGGTACAGCCAGTCACATGCAGCTTAATCTGCTGATCGAAGCCCGGCAGCCGGCCCTGCATCTCGTCCACCAGCCAGCGTGCAAAGCCTTTCGTCTCCGTAATGGCCAGTTTGCAGAACTCGGTGCCGGTGCAGGCGATGGCTCCACGCCAAAAGGGCGACACATCCACGTTGATGTCGAGTGCCTTGAGCTCAGCAATCAGCTCGCGCACCTCCGCGTTGCGGATGTTTACCAGCACGATGTTCTGCATGATGGTTGCGCGGAGATGTCCATCGCCATGCTTGTCTGCGAGGTCGGCGAGCGCGTACAACTGGTCGCCGGTCAGCCGTCCGCGCAGGATCGACGCGCCAACCGCCGAAAGTCCTGCCTGCTTTTGCGGCGTCACTCCAACGTGATCGCGGTAGATGTCCCCGGGAATAACATCCGCATCGGTGGGCGAAGGATCAAGCTTGTAGCCTAATTTTGCTTCAATGGCCTCAAGCATTGTCTCGGCGGTCCAGCCGTGGCGCATAAAAAGGTACTTGATGCGGGCGCGGGTACGATTCTCACGCAGCTCCGACTGCTCCTTGAAGATGCGCGCGATGGCGGTTACCACGTCCAAGGCCTTTTCCTGCGGGATGAATGCCGGAATGCGGACCGCCATGTGCGGCTCGGTTGAAAGCCCGCCGCCGACCCGCAACGTGTATCCAACCTCGAGCAGCCCATCCACCTCACGCTGAATTGCCGTCAGCGCCACGTCGTTGATCTCCGGATAGCTGCACCACAGCGGGCAGCCCGTCACCGAGATCTTGAACTTGCGTGGCAGGTTGTAAAACTCCGGATTCGCGGTCAGAAAGTTGGCGATCTCCACCGCCAAAGGACTTGAATCGACCAGCTCGTGATGGTCCAGACCGGCAAGGGGACAGCCGGTTACGTTGCGTACGACGTCTCCACAGGCACCTTTGGGCGAGAGTCCGATCTCCGTCAGGCGATCCGTAACCTCGACCAGATCCGCGATCGTCAGCCAATGCAACTGAATATTTTGCCGCGTCGTAATGTCCGCCATATTCCGTGCAAACTTCTTCACGATGTCGGCAATCGTACGCAACTGGTGCGAGGTGAGCAGACCGTTGGGCAGACCGATCCGCATCATGAAAAACTCGGTCGCCTTGCCTTCGCCTCCCACGCCTCCGGTCGCGCCCAAACCGTCTCCCTGGGTGTAGATTCCCCACCACTTGAAGTAGAGCGCGGTCCACTCCGGAGCCACGGAATCACGTCCTTGTCTCGCATAGGCACGCACTTCGTCCCAGGCATCCCACGGATTTTTTTCCAGCTTTAGGCGCTCGGAACGCTGGGCTTTGGTCTCTTTTACTTCCTTGGTAACAGGGGTATCGGGCAGGGCAGCGAGGGTCTCGTCTGGCATCGTATTCCTTTGAACTTTGGATGACATAGCAAAAGAAAAGGCCCACGAAGATCGTGGGCGGCTGAACTCTGCTCCCGGTCAACATTGGTGACGTGAAGATGGCAACGCGCAGTACGCAGCGAGGCAACAACAACGGGTCTTCAACGGTCTTGAACAGCTTTGCATTCTTTTAAGGGTAGACGGACGGCAAACGCGGGTCAAGCTGCCTGTTCGGGTTAGTATGGGTCAGTTGCATACTCACCCTATACTTACCCGCTCGGGTTAGATTGGCAGGGTTCGTTCCTCGTGCGACGGCAGCATGGAGAACTTATGCCGCACATCGCTGCCTCGCACCCAGAAGATTACGTCTTCGGCGATGTTGGTGGCGTGGTCGGCGGCGCGTTCCAGGTTGCGGCTGATGATGATGGTGTTGAGGCACTGCTCGGCGACATGCGGGTGCTGCATCATGACCTCCACCAACTCCGCCTGGATGGCACGATTCATCCCGTCGATCTCGTCATCCATATCAAGCACGGTGTCGGCCAGTCCGGAGTCCCCCTCAAGCAGCGCCTGGATCGCGCGCCGGATCATGACACCGACCTTGTACCCCATGGTCTCTAAATCGATCGGCAGGGAGATACTCGGCTGGTTTCCGAGTGCGATGACCCGTGAGGCGATGTTGGTCGATTGATCGCCGATGCGCTCCAGGTCGCCGTTGATTTTGATGACGGAGAGGATGAAGCGCAGGTCGATGGCCATGGGCTGCTCTTTGGCGAGCAGGTCGTAAGCCATCTCATCGACCGAGGTCTCGGCTGCGTTGATGGCGGCTTCAATCTCCTGCACCATGGCAGCAAGTCCCGCATCGCGGTTCATGTAGGCCTCGACCGAGAACTCCAGTGCCTGCTGGGAGAGCGCGGCCATCGCCAGCAGCTTGTCTTTCAAGGCGACCAGTTGCTGCTGGAAGTTGATACGCGGCATAGGCAGGCTCCTGAATGAATCACAGATGGGAGTGTGGATTGCTGCCTTGATTGTAGACAGTGGACGACGCTTCACTTTGAGAAGCTATCGAAAATTCATTTTGGTCACCCAATTAGTAGCCCTGGAGTGTGCGGGATGAAGCCACTGAAGCAGGGAAGTAGACCGGCCAGCCAAGGGTGGCGCTTTGTGCCAGCAAAGCCGCGGTCGGGTTGACCGGGAAGGCACGGCGCGCAATGCCCAGCATCGCCGCGTCGTGGATGGAGTTGCCGAAGACTGCGTCCGGCAGAGGCAATCCCACGCGCCGGAGCGCGGCCACCTTGCCCTCATCCGTTGGAACATCGATCAAGCGATCCGTGATTACACCGTCGACGACCTGCACCCGTGCGGAGAGCACCCGGTTCGGGGCAATCCCAAAGCGCTGCACACCTTCTTCAATGACCCAGTCGTTGGTCGAACTGACGGCCCAGATGTCCGTGCCCGCAGCCTGCAGGATGCGGATGAGCTGCTGAAGCTCCGGGAAGAGGTTCGGCTCGATGTGAGAACGGAAGAAGGTTGCGGCGGCGTCGCGCAGATCCTGCTCCCGGAGGCCTGCGTAGACTTGTACCATCTCGCCGCAGATGGCCAGTTCGGAGACCTGACCTTGCCGATAGCCTTCATACCGGCCGTTCAGCCAGGTAATCCGCTCGGGCGAGAGCAGTCCCGTTTCGATCGTCCAACGCATGAACGCAGAGCCGGCATCGCCGGACCAGAGCGTTCCGTCGCAATCGAAGACCGCCACGCGCGGCGAGAGGGCTTGAACGGCGGCAAGGAAGTCGTCGGTAGACAGCAGTTGAGCGGAGATTTCGGTCACCCTTCTATCTTACGGTGGCCCACCGAGCACCGGCGCGATGCATCCTAAGGAGGCGGAGGAATTATGAGCGAAGAAGTTGCACTGAGCGGCGATGAAGGTCGGAAGAAGATTGCCGGGCTGATCAAAGATATTCACATCTGCATGATGACCACCGCAGGCGCGGACGGCTCCTTCGATAGTCGACCCATGGCGACCCAGCAGACAGAGTTCGACGGCACGGTCTGGTTTCTGACCCGCGGCGAGTCCGGCAAGGTGCACGAGGTGCAGAACGATGCGCACATCAGTTTGCTCTACGCGGATACCAGCGATTCCAAGTACGTCGTGGCCAAGGGGCGCGCCACGGTGAGCAAGGATAAGGCCAAGATCCACGATCTTTGGAATCCCATGTTCAAGGCCTGGTTCCCCGGTGGAGAAGACGATCCGGCGATTTCTGTAATGCGGGTAGAGGTAACAGAGGCTCAGTTCTGGCAGGCGTCCTCGTCAAAAATCGTCATGGGCGTCCGGTATTTAGCTGCCGCGGTCACAGGAGATCACAGCAAAATTGGAGAGCATGGGACGGTCAAGCTGTAAGGCTTGTCTCCGCAGCGGTTTCAAGAAGCCCACCTAATTGTCGGTGGGCTTTTCTACGATGTGATCGACCACCAGCACGGGCATCGGCCGCTTTTCTTTCTTGAGCTTCAGGCCAAGCTGGCGATTCAGTGCGTCGAAGACCGAGAGCGCTCCGTTCGGGTCGGAGGCTGCGCTGTCAGGGCCCGCCGTTGAGGCATTGCTCATCCGGTCTGCCGAGCTAAAGCTGAGCGTGAAGTCGTAGCGATCCTTCAGGTTCGTGCCGTTCAGCACCTTGTTGTAGATGGAGCCCGAGGCAAGCAGCCGAAGCTCGTCGCTCATCTCGTCCATGTTCATGTTGGTACAGGAGACCAGCCGGTTGAGGATGGGCGTCGTGACCCGCGGGTCTTTGCCGTCGGCTCCCGGCCCTTCTTTGCACCCCGTTCTACTGTTCGGATCGGCCTTCTGGAGCTTCGGGCTGGTGGCCAGCAGCGTGTACGCGGTCACCGGGCGATCTTCCAGGTGGCTCTTAATCTCGAATCGTTCAACCAGCAGCGCACGCATCCTCTCCTGCAGCTCGCTCGGATCGATCATGCCGTTTGGCGAGTCGAATCCCTGTAAAGGCGCACCCGCCTTTGCCAGGATATCGAAGCGATCCGTGTCGAGCCATTTCGGCCCGGCGAGCGACTCGCTGTCGCTTTGATTCAGGTCCCACGCGTAGCTCATCATGAAGCGTAGAGTCGCACCCGTCAGCGTGGCCTGGCCGCCGTTGATCCTGCCATCGACTTCCGCGCCGGGCTTGCTCGGCTTGATCGTCGCCACCTCAAAGCGTGCCGGCGGTGGCGGCGGCAGCACCTTCTCTGTGCCTGCGAGATTTGGCGTGGGAACGCGATTGACCCGCTCGACCAGCATCACGGGGCGCGGCGCGGTTTCGAGCGTCAGCTTCAGGCCAAGCTGTTTGTCTACGGCGTCGAAGATCGAAATGCCCTCGCTGCCCGCCTGCTCCACTTGTCCGCGTCCGGTCCATTTCAGGTCGAAGTCCCAGGTTCCGGGCAGGTTGGTCGCGTTTACGACGGGCTTGTCGAGGTAGCCTCCCGCCATGCCGTGAATCTGCTGGGCGAACGTATCCATCGTCATGTTGCGGCAGGCGACCACGATTTGCGTGACCACACCGGCCGCCGCGGGTGGCGTCTTGTCCTCGCAGTCGGCCGCACCTTCTCCTGCCGCTGGCTTGATCTTCGGCTTACCCGCGCTCAGAACAAAGGCCGGCATGGGCTTGACGCCGTCCTCGATCGCCAGGCCGAACCGCTCGACCAGCAGCGTGCGCAGCATGAGCCGAAGCGTCGCTTTGGACGTGCCGGGCGGGGCCTTCGCGACCAGGTCGAAGTGATCGCGTTCAATCCATGGCGGACCGCCCTGGATGTTTTCGGGGTCCAGGCCGTACGCGGTTGCGATCATGTCCACGAGGGTCGCCTCGTGCAGCAGGTAGCGATCTTCGTGCAGCAGTCCTCCGGAGAAGTAGTGATAGGTCCGGGGTGGGCTCAGGTGCAGGTCGGCTGCTTGAAATGCGGGAGCCTGACCCTTAACAGGGTGAGTGAGGAAGAGGGCAAAGGACAAGAACGCGAACGGCCGAAGGGTCATGGGCGACTCCTGAAGAAACCGAACTACGCAAACGAAAGCAAATTGCCGAGTGTTGTGCAGCAAACAACGAAGTACGAATACGGGGATTCTGGCTTTGCCAGAATGACGGCTGATGGACGAGGATTCTGGCTTTGCCAGAATGACGGTTGATGGACGAGGATTCTGGCTTTGCTAGAATGACGGCTGGTGGACGGGGATTCTGGCTTCGCCAGAATGACGGCTGATGGACGAGGATTCTGGCTTTGCCAGAATGACGGCTGGTGGACGGGGATTCTGGTTTCGCCAGAATGACGGCTGATGGACGGGGATTCTGGTTTTGCCAGAATGACGGCTGATGGAGAGCTGCTTCGCAATAGGAGATTGCTTGCCTCCATGTTCGATGGACAGTGAGGCTGCGGGAGGTTATCGCAGCCCAACCGGTTCTCTAGCGATTGCAAACAAGCCTAAAGCAGGTTCTCCGGGCGGCAAAGGAGAAACTTATTTTGGAGAGTATGGCTGTAGAAAGAACTGGTCTAAATCGGCGCCGCGCCTGTGGCGATGCTCACGCCGGGAGGCGGAATAAACCTGAAGTCGGCGTCGCGAGTCGGAACATTCTCCTGCTGGTCGGTGAAGGCGAAGGCGGTCGTTGCGCCATCTATTTCTTGGAGCGTCATCTGCACGATAGTGCCCGTCGGCGTCACCTCAAGCGTAATCTGCCGAACACGATTCGCCATGCCCTTCGGCACCCCGGAGATGCGGAAGCCGGAAGGCGCGGGAACGACGGTGATCCCGTCGAGCTCTTTGGCAAGTTCGGTGTGGCCGAGCAGAAAGCGTAGTGGCGTCCGTAAGTCATCCATCTGTTTGGCCGGAATGCGCTGGGCCTGCGCGTCGCCTGGAGTGTAGAACCAGGCGAAGTGACCGTCGAGCACGAAGACCTTGCCTACTGGCGCGTCGTAAGCCCAAAGCATGCGGCCGGGCTTTTTCAGGGTCAGCGTTCCAGATTCGGCGCGGGTGAGGCCCATGCCGGTATAGCGCTCGGTGTAGCGTGTGCGCAGGCTGGTGAGATGGTTGTAGTGAGCATCGACGGACTTGAGGATGCGGGTAGAATCTAGAGTCTGCGGCAACAGTGATTGCAGCACCAATGGTTGTAGCAGCAGCCCGGCGAAGAGACTAAACCGCGCAAGCTTCATGGCTACTGCAGCGGTTGCGTACAGTTGGTGCCGCCGGCCGGATCGAACTTGATCAGATTATTTTCGTCCATGCAGTAGCCGCGGTCGCCGGTTCTACCCACTGAAATCGGCGTTGCGGTTACTTCAAAGCCCGTGTACATGTCCTGATTATTGACCGTCACCTTGGTGCAGTTGGTCACGTTGAAGGCATAGCCGGATTTGTTGCCGCCGGCGAGATCGGGAGAGAGCACCTCGGCGGACTGGGCGGAGGGTGCGGTTCCTGGAGCGCCACCCATGGTGGTGAGGGAACAGGAGAAACCGTTGGCTGGGTAGGCCTGGTTGTATTGGAGTTCCGCGTTGCCGATGGTACGCACGGACTGCACGGCGGAGGTCTCGTTGGCCTGCTTGCGCAGCTTCAACATCTGCGGAATGGCAAGCGTCATCAGGATCAGGATGACCGACATGACGATGAGCAGTTCGATCAGCGTGAAGCCCTCGTCCTGTGCGCGGCCTGAAACACGAAAGGATTGCATCTTCATACTTCCTCAGACGACCCGGATCGGAAAACGTTCAAAAGAACTTTAGCAGGTGGAGAACATCCGCGAAAGCCCCAGAGGTGGGATAGGAGTGCGAGGCTCAGCAGGCGAGCTGAGCCCGACTCACCTTCATCGGCCCCAGGTTGCCGAGCAGCGTCAAGGCAATCAGCTCGGGCTGAAAGAGCCGGTTCGCCAGGCGCTGCACATCGCTCGGCGTGACGCGGTCGATGTTGCGGACGACCTCGTCGACCGCGAAGAAGCGGCCGAAGTACATCTGCTGGCGCGCCAGATTGTTCATCCGGCTCGAGGAACTCTCAAGCCCGAGAACGATGTTCGACTTCATCTGGTCCTTGGCGCGCTTCAGTTCGGCCGCGGTAACCTCCTGCTCCTTTAGGCGGCGGAACTCGGCCAGCGTCAGCTCGAGCACGCGTTCGGTGCGGTCGAGCGACATGCCCGCATAGACTGAAAGTGCTCCCGCATCGCGGAACGGGCTGAGCTCCGAGTAGATGGAGTAGACCAGCCCCTCGTTCTCGCGAATGCTCTCAAACAGCCGCGAACTCATGCCGCCGCCCAGCATCGAGTTGAGCAGATAGAGCGAGAAGCGATCGGGATCGTTGACCGGCGGCGCAGGAACACCCAGGCACATCTGGACCTGCTCCAGCGAACGCTTCTTCTTAAGCGTGATATGCGGAGTTGTCGAGGGATGCGTTTCAGTCTGCGTGGACTTGGCTCCGGAGGGCGCGAGCGAGCCGAAGCGCGTCTCCACCTCAGCGACGAAGCGGTCGTGATCCAGGTGTCCGGCTGCCGAGAAGATCATGTTCTCCGGCGTGAAACGGCGACGATGATGATCGAAGACAGTCTCCTGGTCGAAGGACGAAACCGTCTGGACCGTGCCCAGAATGGGCCGGCCGAGCGGATGATTCTGCCAGAAGTTCTGGGTGAACGTCTCGTGGACGAGATAATCCGGGTTGTCCTCGTCCATCTTGATCTCTTCGAGGATGACGCCCTGCTCGCGTTCGAGGTCGCTGGTTGAGAATTTGGGATGGAGTACCAGGTCCGAGAGTACGTCGAGCGCGGGCGGCATGTTCTCGTCGAGCACCTTGATGTTGAAGCAGACGGCTTCCTTGCCGGTGAAGGCGTCGAGATTGCCGCCGATCGAGTCGACCTCGCGGGCGATGTCCTGCGCCGAGCGGGTCGTGGTGCCTTTGAAGACCATGTGCTCGACAAAGTGCGAGAGGCCGTTCTCCTTGGCTGGCTCGTCGCGCGAACCGGAGTCGATCCAGGCGCCCATTGAGACGGAGCGCATGTGCGGCATGGATTCGGTGAGGACGAGCATGCCGTTAGGCAGGACGGTGCGGCGGATGTTGCGCGCGGGGTGCGTCTCAGGCGAAGAGGAGACCGGCGGATTGGTAGGGACAAGCGTTGCGGACATGCGACTCCTTACTTTCTCATTCTTTCATAGGGCGCGGCGGCGCGGCCTGCGCAGGCTTTCGCGGCGTAAACTTGAGGAATGGATGCAGCCACGCAGGCGCGAGCGTTATTTGGAGCTTCGCGGGAGGAGTTGCGGGCGCTGGTGGAGCAGCTCGGCCAGCCGTCCTATCGCGTCGCGCAGCTTGCGGAGGCTCTCTACAAGCAGGGTGCCCGGTCGCTCGATGAGATGACCACCTTGCCGGGGACGATGCGCGAGGCGCTCCAGAGTGCGGGCTACGAGGTTGGGCTGCCGGAGCTGGCACAGACAGCACGGTCGGTCGATGGAACGGAGCGCTATCTGGTGCGGCTGGCCGACGGCGAGACGGTCGAGACGGTGTGGATGCCCGAGGGCGACCTGCCGGAGGAGGACGCGCTGGAGCTGGACCACGGCCAGCGGCGCGAGTACAAGCGGGCGACCATTTGTGTTTCAAGCCAGGTCGGTTGCGCGGTCAACTGCCAGTTTTGTTTGACGGCGAAGTTGGGCATTCGGCGCAACTTGACGGCGGGCGAGATTGCCGGGCAGGTCGCGGCCGTACTCACGCGGCATGGCGTTACGGTGGGCAGCGGCAAAGGCCGGGGCCAGCCGGACCGGATCAACCTGGTCTTTATGGGGATGGGCGAGCCGTTTCTGAACTACGACTCGTTTATGGACGCGGTGCGGCTGCTGGTGGGCGAGCTGGGCATTCCGGCGGCGCGGATGACGGTCTCAACCAGCGGCATCGAGCCGGCGATCCGGCGCTTTGCGGGCGAGGCGATCCGGCCGCGGCTGGCGCTGAGCCTGAATGCGTCGAACGATGCGATCCGGGCGGAGATCATGCCGATTACACGTAAGTGGAATACGGCTTCGCTGCTGGAGGCTGTGCGCTCGATCCCGTTTGGCAAGCGTGAGTATGTGACGTTCGAGTACGTGCTGCTGGGCGGCGTCAACGATCAGCCGGAGCATGCGCGCGAGGTGCTGGCGCTGCTGAAAGGCATGCGGGCGAAGGTGAATCTGATTGTCTGGAACCCGGGGCCGGGGGTGGCGTACCGGCAGCCGACGGAGGAGAGCGCGAACCGTTTTCACGCGCTGCTGGTCGAGGGCGGGCTTCCGGCGTTTACACGCAGACCGCGAGGGCGAGACATCTATGCGGCGTGCGGACAGCTAAAACGAACGGTCGAGGCTGCGCCGGAGCTGGTGGAGATTGCCGGCGTGGCGTGAGTCGGCTTTCTTGGGGGGGGTGGCGGGGTACGTTTGTTGTAAAGTCCTTCGTTTGTTAGAGATACGCCGGGTGGTTTAGGTAAAGTCCTCTTTCTATTGGACTTATGGGTAAAGTCGTCAAAATAAAGAAGATTACCCGGCAAACTAGAGCGAATACGGGGATTCTGGCTTCGCCAGAATGACGATTTGCTCGAGGGTTGAGAGG
>CALMVK010000206.1:0-1821 GCA_937873145.1 uncultured Granulicella sp.
CGGACTACTTCCTCCTCCGCCACCGCCAGCTCGACGTCCCCGCCCTCTACCGCCGCAACGGCCTCTACGAGTACACCCACGGCTTCAACCCGAAGGCCATCCTCGCGCTGGTCATCGGCGTCTTCTTCTCGCTCATCGGATTGTTCGTGCCGAAGCTGCGGTTTTTGTATGACTACGCCTGGTTCGTCGGCTTCTTGCTATCCGCAGCCATCTACCTCTTGCTCTTCTCAAGAGACAAGCAAGCGACTAAATATCAGGCTTAAAAGCGCACTATACTATTCTGAGCGAAGCGCGAGTTATCAGGAAAGCAACCATGCTGAACATCCTCACTATCGGCATCCCTACTCTGACGGTTCTTGTGGGCATCCTGCTCAATCGTGACGCGACCAACAAGCTCGACTCTCGGATCAACTCGCTCGACTCCCGAATAAATTCGCTTGAAAGCAGCCTTCGCAGCGAGATGACCTCGCTTCGGGCGCAAGTGCACAGCGACCTGATCTTGCTGCTGGAGCGGGACAACAAGCTGGAGTCACGAGTTGCCAAGCTGGAGCGGGTGTAGCCCGCCAGTTCGGTTCCAGACGTATCGACACACGACCAACGAAAGGATCCCATGGTCACCATCCAAATGAACTACGAAGGAGACCTGCACTGCCGAGCCGTGCATGAGCCCTCCTCCACCGCCCTCGCCACAGACGCCCCCAGGGACAACCAGGGCCGCGGCGAAAGCTTCTCCCCCACCGACCTCGTCGCTACGGCGCTCGGCACCTGCATCCTCACCACCATGGGCATCGTCGCCCGCACTCACGGCATCGACATGACCGGCGCGACGGCCGTCGTCGAAAAAGACATGACCGCCGTGCCCACCCGCAGGATCGGCAGCCTCGCCACGAAAATCCACATGCCCCAGAACCTTGCCGACGAGCACAAGCAGCGCCTTGAACGCGCCGCCCATACCTGCCCCGTGCACAAAAGCCTCCACCCCGACGTCCACGCGCCCATCGACTTCACCTGGGGCTGACTCAAAAAACATCGTTGAACTCGGTTCTGCCGCACACGTTGCGTCTGGTCAAACCAGCTCTACATGAATCTGCCGCCCTACCGCCGTGGCGGCCTTGAACAGCGTATTCAACGTAACCGCATCATTCTTCGGATCGAGGAGCCGATCCAAAGCCGCGCGACTCGTATGCATTCGCTTCGCCATCGCCGATTTCGAGATCTGCTGCTCCTCCATCTGCGCGCTGATCTGCCGGGCCAGCACCCGCTTTACCGCAATCGAGGTCGCCTCTTCAAACGTTCCTTCTTCCTGAAGCCAGCTATCGAAGCTGCTCCCGATATTGTCCTTCTTCATCGCTCTTCTCCTCTCATTCTTTTCAGCGCCAGATCGATCTCCTGGGTAGGCGTTTTCTGGCTTTTCTTAATAAAGCCGTGCAACAGAACCATCTGCCCGTGACTTACGCAGAAGATCACTCGTGCAATCCGGCTTTGCGGTAACGAACTGCGAACCTCCCAGAGCTCCCGGCCGAGCGATCGCACCAGCGGCAAACCCAGCGGCCAGGCAAACTCCACATCCTTGATGTCTGTGCCCAGGATCAGCCGATCCGCCGCAGGCAAGTCCTTGAGCCATTCCCGCACCGGCTCTCGTCCAGTCGCCGTGCGATAAAACCGGGCGGGCAAGCGCTTCAGGGGCACGGCTCGAGCGTACCAATCTTGGTACAAAAGTGCAAGCCGCTCACGCCGTAGACTCCAACTAGCCGCCGGAGAGCCAATGACCGAACCCATCCACCCCTCAGCCCCCAGAAAGCTGACCCACGCTCAGGCCAG
>CALMVK010000206.1:1921-6127 GCA_937873145.1 uncultured Granulicella sp.
ACTGAATCATCTCCAGGTTCGAAAGGCGCGCCCATGCCCCCGCTCACTTCCGCCGAAGTCGTCGACATCACCCGCCGCACCAACTACGGCACCTGGCGCTTCCAGCGATCCTGGAACCCCATGCACATCGTCGATGCCAAGGACTGCACCATCACCGACGGCAACGGCAAAGAGTATCTCGACTTCAGCTCGCAGCTGATGTGCTCGAACCTCGGCCATAAGAACCCCGCCGTCATTGCGTCGATTGCCGCGCAGGCCGAACAACTCGCCTATGCCATGCCCGGCTACGCCACCACCGCGCGCGCCGAGCTTTCGCAGCTTCTGCTGGAAGTGCTGCCCGCCGGCCTGAGCCACTTCTTCTTCACCACCAGCGGCACCGACGCCAACGAGGCAGCCTTCAAAATCGCGCGGATGTACACCGGCAAATCCAAAATCCTCTCGCGCTACAAGAGCTATCACGGGTCCACCTCGGGCTCCATCGCAGCCACGGGCGACCCACGCCGCTGGGCCATGGAGCCCGTCGGAGGCAAGCAGCAGGGAACCATCTTCGGCCCTGAAGTCAACTGCTATCGCTGCCCCATTCGACATACCTATCCCGGCTGCAACATCGCCTGCGCCGACTACCTCGAGCACATGATCCGCAACGAGTCCGACGTCGCCGCCATCATCGTCGAGCCAATCGTCGGCACCAACGGCGTCATCGTGCCGCCGGACGAGTACATGCCCAAGCTGCGCCGCATCTGCGACGAGACCGGAGTCCTGCTCATCGCCGACGAGGTCATGTCCGGCTGGGGCCGCTCCGGCAAGTGGTTCGCCATGGAGCACTGGGGCGTCACGCCCGACATTCTCACCACCGCCAAGGGCATCACCGGAGCCTACGTGCCGCTTGGTCTCTGTGCGACGAACGAGAAGATCGCCGCCTACTTTCAGGATCACTACTTCTCCCACGGCCACACCTACGAAGCGCATCCCATGACGCTCGCCCCTGCCGTCGCCGCCATCCACGAGATGCAGCGGCTTGGCCTGATCGAGCGCGCCGCCGAGCTCGCGCCTTACGTCGAAGCAAAATTGCAGGCGCTCAAAGCAAAGCATCCTGCGGTCGGCGATGTGCGCGGCAAAGGCCTCTTCTGGGCAGTCGAGCTGGTCAAGAATCGACTTACCAAAGAACCCTTCAATACCTACACCGACAAGGTCTCCGGCACGCCCTTGATGGTCGATCAGATCGCCGCAAAATGCATGGCGGAGGGTGTGATCTTGCAGGCCTGGGTCTCGCATTTCGTTATCGCGCCGCCGCTCATCGTGACTCTCGCGGAGATCGATCGCGGCATCGACACTCTCGACCGTCATCTCGCCCTGGCCGACGCATTCCTTGATACCCGACCAGAATTGTTACCGGAGCTTGTCTCTGCCTCGAGCGTCACATCTGACAGCTAGAGACAGTTGGATCGAGGTCGCTTATCTAAAACTAGCTAGAATCTCTTTTGTCGTTTTCAACTTGCCCATCATTGAAACGAGTTTTTGGTTGAGAACGCATGTCCATCCGCGCTGATTGCTGCCATCGCATGTTCTGCGAAAACCAACGCATACCCCGCATTAAATGCCGCCCGGGCCGTCGATTTCCACACCCGTGTTCGTCACAATACCAGCCATCACAATTGTTTCCATGCCTCGTTGGCGAAGCGTCTGCTCCAAGTTGGTCTTCCAAAAAACGCACCCTACTGCCGCCTGGTGATGACGGTGTCGCCCGCATGCACCATGACCTGGGCAATGAGATCCGAAGCGTTGGCTGGAGGCACGTCTGTCTGTTGTGTCTGCTGGTCCACAGGCAGCCGCAGCATTTCATGCAGCAGCACATGTGTCCACACCACCGTGCCTCGCTTGGCGCGCAGAGCGTCCGCCAGCTCAACCGCGCGCGCTACGGCCTCTTTGCTGCTATGCGGAGCTAGCCCCGGCATCTACACGATCCTATGCTCCAGATCGATGACGAGGAGCGCCGTCTTCTTCGCGTTCAGGCCTAAATCCATCGTTCTCTCCTGTCATTCTTCTGTACAGTAGATGCGTACCCATATCTTCGAGGAAGCCGCGTAGCTGCGCGCCTCCGATCGTCGCATTCGAAAGGCAGCCCATGATCCGCACCTCCGTTTTTTTTGCCTGTGCCGCGCTCGCTGCTCCGCTTGCGCTCTCAGCCCAGGCGCCGTCCGGCCCGGCAGCCGAAGTTCAGGCCTCTTACAACCGGCTCAAGCCCAACATCCTCAAGGCGGCCGACAAGATGCCGGAAGCCGACTTCCAGTACAAGCCCACGCCCGAGATCCGCACCTTCGCCCGCATCGTCAACCACATCACCGAGGCGCAGTTCCATACCTGCACCACGTTGAATGGGGGCAAGTTTGACCCTAAGTCCGTCCCCTCGGATACGGCCGACAAAGCTACCATCGTCGCCGGCCTCAAAGCCTCGTTCGACGAATGCGATAAGGCTTACGGCGCGCTCACGGACAGCTCCATCACGGAGGCCCTCGCGATGGGACAAAACAAGCGCTCACGCATCGGGCTCGCCTGGGGCAACGTCTCGCACGACAACGAGCAGTATGCGGAGCTCTCGACGTACTTGCGGCTGAAGAATCTGGTTCCTCCTACGGCAGAGAAGTAACCTATGTTGTAAGCCGGGTAAGGTGTGCGTATTTCCTCTGACCCCGTTTGTGCTTAGGAATGGAGCAGACTGAATCAACATCTGGAAGAACGTTTAGAACACGAATGCATTGCTGAACTAACAATCAACTTCTATGCTTTCTGAAAATAAAGGTGACCTTCCTGTAGTTCAGAGAGGTCACCCTTTTCTCTTTCAGTGTTGCCAAGGTTTTGTATTCCCGGAGCGTGCCGGGCAGTGTGGTAACTGGAGCAGGCAACACTCTAGCCGACTCGCGCGCGATCGCTGGACTAAAACCGAAACTCTCGTAAGTTCATCTGGCGTGCGTGGGAGATAAGATCATCTGTAACAGGAAGGATCTCTTATGGTGCAACGCCAGCTTGGAAGCCAGGCGGTCTCTGCGATTGGCCTTGGTTGTATGGGAATGTCCGGCATGTATGGATCGACCGACGATGCGGAGTCGGTGCGGGCGATCCATGCGGCGATTGCGGGCGGCGTGACGTTGATCGATACGGGCGATTTTTACGGGATGGGACACAACGAGCTGCTGATCGGGCGAGCGTTACGGGAGTTGGGACCCTCGGCGCGCGAGAAGGTCGTACTCAGCGTGAAGTTTGGCGCGATGCGGACGCCTTCGGGGGCATGGTCGGGCTTTGAGGGGCGACCAGCGGCGGTGAAGAACTTTTTGGCGTACTCGCTGGTGCGGCTGGGCGTTCGGGAGATCGACATCTACCGTCCGGCGCGGCTGGACGACAAGATCCCGATCGAGGAGATGATGGGCGGCGTGGCCGACATGATCAAGCAGGGTTTTGTGCGGCAGGCTGGGCTCTCCGAGGTCAGCGTTGAGACCGCACGACGTGCGCAGACGGTGACGCCGATCACCGATGTGCAACTGGAGTACGGGCTTCCGACGCGCGGCATGGAGGCGAAGGTGCTACCTGGATTGCGCGCGCTGGGCATCGGCGTGACGGCGTATGGCGTGCTGGGGCGCGGACTGCTGACCGGTGCTTTACCGACGGAGAAGTCCGACTTTCGCAGATTTTTGCCGCGTTTTACAGGCGCAAACCTCAGCAAAAATCTGACGCTGGCCGCTGCGCTGAGAGAGGTGGCAGCCGGGCGCAACGTGTCGCCGGTGCAGATGGCAATCGCCTGGGTGCTGAGCCGAGGGGAGCAGATTGTGCCGATTTTAGGCGCGCGTACAGTCAAGCAAGTCGAAGAGACGCTGGGTGCGGTTGAGCTCAAGTTAAGCGAGCAGGAACTGCAGGCGCTTGAGCAAGCGGTTCCTGCCAACGAAATTGCAGGGACGCGCTACGACAAGCAGGCGATGACACATCTGGACAGCGAACGGTAGGGTTTACCGATTCTTTTACCTGTAGCTACACCCGGAGATAAAAAGATCTAGGGAGACTCTGATTAAGTTCTGTGGCGGCAGTGAAAAACGCAGATTCCCTGCGGGAATGACAACAAAGAAACGTTGAGACGGACTAAATCAGAGTATCCCTAGGGTGTATCCACATATAGTTTGAGGTGGAGCCAAGCGCAGGCGAGTGCGGTGCAGGAGC
>CALMVK010000207.1 GCA_937873145.1 uncultured Granulicella sp.
TATCCCACCAGGCGGCTTCTTCGGCTTCGCTCTTGAACTCAGGGGTCTGTAGGGTATTAGTCATTAGCTTGCGCCTTCTGTTGTGCGTAGAACTCGCGTTCCTCCCTGCGGGAAGGCCGAGCGGTTACGACGCGGTACCTTCCACCGCGCTCGGTAATGACGACAACCAGAACGCGGCCGGCATTCGTCTCGCCAAGATGGACCGTGCGCGCCTCGCTATTGCGGAGTACTGCGCCTGTGTCTAGAGGATCATTCGCAATTACCTGCTCGGCTTCGTCCGGTGTGATGTGGTGCAATGCGATGTGTTCAATGTTTGCTGCGTTCCAATCGAAGTCCATGAGTGAATGGCCTCCTTCATCGTACCTACATTGTAGGTACAAATCAAGAGCTGACCTCAGGCGGGTCTACCGAGCCTGGAAAAGGCGTTTAGTTTGAGTGCAGATTGCAGCGATCTATCCCAAAGGACTAAGGGAGGCTCCTGCAGCGCTCCACTCATCGCACAATCTCCATCGAGAGCTACGCCGAGCAACGACAAAACCTTGAAAGGTGAGTCCTGAGTCATACGTACACCCCCACGCCAGGCAAGCAACGAAGTTGCCGACAGCCCCGCACTCAGGAACCAAACCAACCACTTCCGGTTACTGATGAGAAAATGACTTCTCGTATTAGTCAGGTGTCGGTGAGTGCATTTACGATTTGTTAGAACTAGTCGATCAAAGATCTGGATTCAAGTTGAATGATGATCGGTGGAAATTGCCGTCTCGAATTCTGCAATTGTGCGGATGGAAAGGGACTTTTCTGCGTCAAGCATGTATCCTGGTACATTAAAACCGAAATCGAGGTGTGCCATGCGCGGACAAGCACTTTGTTGGACACTGAGTGTGGTGGCGTGGTCCTGTTTGAGAGTTGCGAGTGCTCAGGCGCAACAGGATCTAGCGCAGGCAACGATCGAGGTAGAGACGGTAAAGCCGCATCCGGTGGACGTGATGCACAACAACTTTGCGTTCTCAAGGAACCGGTTCGTGCTGGAAGACCAGCCAATTCTCAAACTCATAGCCTTCGCATACAGCTTAAATCCGAAGCAGGTCGTGGGACCTCCGAAATGGTTGGATGAAAAGCACTGGGATATGACCGGCACGACGAACCTGACGGAAGATGCTACGTTTCCGCAGGAACAGCAGCTCATACGACAATTGCTGAAGGAGCGGTTTGGCTTGACGTTTCACCGTGAGCAGCGCGAAATGGCCGCTTATGCGTTGAAGGTGGTGAAAAGGCAGCCGATGCTCACGGCGGCAGCGAATCCGGCAGCACAGCCGATTGAGCATTCCGAGGGGGGCGAGAGGCGGCGAACTGAAAACTACACGTCCAGTCCAATTGGATATTTCCTGACGATACGGCAGCTCTTCATGGACAGGCCATTGGTGGACCAGACTGAACTCAAGGGGATTTACGACTTCAAGCTGACGTACAGTTATGGCGATGAGCCTAATAATGATGCAGATGCGCCCCCGCAAATGTTTACAGCAGTAAAGGAGCAGCTTGGGTTGAAGTTTGAGCCGGTGAAGACAGCGGTGGATGTGATGGTGATCGATCATATCGAGCAACCGTCGGCGAATTAGCGAAGCTACTGCGATTAGCTCCGACAACGCCGTTCACGCCACTTTCGAGTAGCATCCGCGTTCAGTAATTACCCAATCGCAGCTCCCACC
>CALMVK010000208.1 GCA_937873145.1 uncultured Granulicella sp.
TACCCACCGACGCCGCTCACCACCCCGGCGAGCGTATGCCGGTTGCGCGCGTAGTCCACCCCCGGGGTCGGAGGCTGCCCAGCGTCCGGGCTCAGTGGCCCAAACCGCAGCGAATCCATCACCGCCAGAGGCCGCGCCCCCATCGTAAAAATGTCCCGCAGAATCCCGCCCACTCCCGTCGCCGCGCCCTGGTGCGGCTCAATATAGCTCGGGTGGTTATGGCTCTCGATCTTGAACGCGCACGCCCACCCGTCGCCCACATCGATAATGCCCGCATTCTCCCCCGGCCCCTGCACCACCGCGCCCGGCCCACTCACCCGCTTGCCCTTGGTCGGAAGCCGCCTCAAATGCACCCGGCTCGACTTATACGAGCAGTGTTCGGACCACATCACCGAAAAAATCCCAAGCTCGGTCAACGAAGGCGTCCGCCCCAGAGCCGCCTCGATCCGCGCATACTCCTCTGCGGTGATGCTATGCGTCTTCAGCAGCGCCGGAGTCACAACGGCAGGTTTCGGCACTTGCATATCGGAGGGAAAAAATTGCTGATCTGGCATGGCTCGCTCCCTCGATTGTCGCATGCAGAGGGTAGCCTGTCGCATGCAGAGCGCAGCGTGTGCATGCAGAGTAGCCCGTCACCTCTCCGGGCCCATCGCCG
Organism: uncultured Granulicella sp.; assembly: GCA_937873145.1. Classification (GTDB taxonomy): domain Bacteria; phylum Acidobacteriota; class Terriglobia; order Terriglobales; family Acidobacteriaceae; genus Edaphobacter. The sequence continues at coordinate 656 of CALMVK010000208.1, forward strand.
CCCGCCGATTCATCGCGCCGCTTCTCTCCGCGCGTACTACTCTTACCTCAGGGAGGTGGTTCATGGTGGATTCCCCCAATCGCTTGACGGCTCTCACTCTCTTCTGTGGTCTGCTGTCCACTGCAAGCTGTGTCACTGCCGGGTTGCCTTCTGCTCGTGGCTCTCAGCCCCTGCTCACCATCAGCCTTGTCTGTGCCTTCATAGGTCTTACCGGCATGTATAAATTTGCCTACACGCTACGCGAAGGCGTTCGGAACCAACGCTGGCCGGCGCAGACCCTCGCTCCCTTCCGGAAAACGATCGATCACCCAGCCTGGAAGCTGACGATGGGGGTCCTCTTCCTCGCCACGTGTCTTGCGCTCGTCAGGTACGCGCCTCATGTCAACGGCTTCTTCTGGGGTGTTTTCCTTCTCCTGAAAACGCAAATGCAAATCAGCGGTTCCTTTGCCCGTCCAAAGCAAACCCAGGCCCCAGTTGCGCGACTCGACTGGTCCAAGGTGCAACCCCTCACCTCAGACCACTGGGGCAACCCCTAAAGCTACCTCAATGTTGGTGTAGAGGCAGCTTTCGCTTTTGTTGTCATTCCCAAAGGGAATCTGCGGCTGCTCTTGCCGTTGTTTGTCTTTACACCATCAGCAAATCCGCTTTAGGGATAGTCTGATCAAGCCTGTCTGAGGGTTGGCTGGGCCTGTTTTGTTCCTTTACCGTTGGACAGGGTTGCTTGTGTGTCTTCGAGTCGGGGTTTTGCCGACTCGAAGACACACTCCTGCCCGCGGACGGCGAGCAGATGCTTCTGTGCGGTCACCAGGTGGACGAGCGCGCAACTCGCCAGCAGCCGGTTCAGGTTCTTGGCGTGCCCGCGATAGCGCACCTTGACGAAGCCGAACCGCAGCTTCAACACGCCGAACACGTGTTCCACGCGCGACCGGGTTTTGCTTTGCACGCGGTTGCGTTCGCGCTGCTCAGGCCACACCTGCAGCTTGGAGCGCCAGCGCCGGTTCGTCCGGTCCACCGCCCGCGGGGCTCGCTCGGCGAGCACCGCCGCCTGACCCTGGTATGCCTGGTCCCCCACACCGCCTCCTCTGCGCCATGCAGCAGCGCCGGCAGCACCCGGCTGTCGGCCACGTTCGCCGCCGTCGCCTCCACCGAGTGGATCAGCTTCGTCTCCGCGTCCACGCCCACATGCGCTTTCCTCCCGAAATGCCACTCGTTGCCCTTGCGCACCTGGTGCATCTCCCCACCCCACCGAACGAAGTTCGGTGGGAACCCCGGTTCCGGGTCGCGCGCGCCGGACTTGTTCTTCGTCGAAGAAGGTGCCGCGATCAGCGTCGCATCCACGATCGTGCCCGTGCCGATCTTGAACCCATGCC
>CALMVK010000209.1 GCA_937873145.1 uncultured Granulicella sp.
TCCTTCAACGCGTCCACTCCCCGATGCGGCCGATCCGCCGGCTTGGTAGTCACAATCCGCCGGTCAACCATCGCCAGCGGCATCAGCAGCAAGGCATCCTTCCAGATCTTTCTCAGCGCTGTCGGCTCAACCGCACTTCCCGCGCGAAACGGGCTTACCCGCGCCCGAAACAACAGCTCCGCACGAAAGATGTTGCCCAACCCGGACACAATCTTCTGATCCATCAACAGCAACCCAATCGCCGTCTTCCGCTTACCGATCCGCTCCATCATCTTCGCCGGTCGGTCCCCGTTCAGAGGGTCCGGGCCCAGCCGCGCCAGCAGCGACTCCCACTCCGTCTCCGTCCACACCGCACAGTCGGTCGGCCCACGCAACTCCAGCCATTGCTGCTTATCCCAAATCCGCATACGCAAGGCCCCGCGCGGCTCCGGCATCGGCTGCACTCCCTCCGTAAAGTCGCCGTATAAACCCATATGTACATGCACAATCCGCCGCTCGCGGGCAATCACCCCAAAGTCATACCCCAGGTGCTTTCCCACTGCCATCACGCCTTGCAGCACACGCCCATCCAGCAGTCCCGCATCCGTAAACCGGCCCTGCGGTGAATCCACATACACCTTCTTGCCGGCGAACATCTCGTCGTGCAGCTTCGCCCAACGATGTGTCTCGTTGCCCTCAGGCATGCGACCCTCTCCGGGATCCGGTGCGATTCGCCTCAAAGTCGTCCGGAGGCGCTGCGCCGGCAGGCCACTCCGGCAGTTCCGCCTGCTGCATCTCCTTCGCAATCTCCCGCGCTACCTCGCGCGCCACAGCCCGGCGGCTGCGACGTGGACGACCACCGGACTCCAACTCGTAGCGATAGTGGTCGATAATGCGATCCGGAGTCCACAACGCCCAGTGATTGGCATTTTTGGCATGCATCCGGCTCAACTGAAGCTCATCCATCTTCCGCATCATGCGCTGCAAATCACCGTAATGGTCCGCATAGGCAGAACTCGGCGACTCGATCAACTCCTGCATATCCACATACACGGGCTGCGCCCACTCATAAAACGTGTGCCACATATCGTAGAGATCGAGATGGCCCTTCTTGACCAGCAAAGCCAAATGCTCATAGAAATCGAGAACCTCAAACACGCTCACTGGAGGTTCTTCGAGCTCCCAAGGTACAAGCTTCGCCTCTGCGCCCGTCAGGTCAAGCCTGGCCGTCGCTAGCCGCCGCCGGGCCGAAACAAAATTTTCAGAGAGGAAAAACGTCAGCTGCTTTTCAAGATTCTCGACCGAGCGATACTCCCGCTCATGCCGCAACTGCAGCCCGGCATAGGCGATGGCCCCGACGCTGGTCAGCACCAGAATCGACGTGGCCACCCCTTGAACCGCAACCCAATCCACCATCCAGCCCTAGTTCCAAATCTGCGAGGCTTCTACCGCTTCGATGGAAAATGTCTGGTCCGGCTCCATCTGCTGCATCGTGTGCGCAAACTTCTGAGCTTCCATCTGGCTGTCGAACATCATGCGGTTATACAACTGCCCCGCTCGAAGCTGGTCGCACTTCCATAAGGTTTCAGTCATCGCCTTGCCTCCCTGAAGATGGTTGAACAGCAGCTGAGTCATCGATTCTGCAGTGAGCCACACGCCTTCCGCAACGGAGTCATCTTTCTTTCCACTCTTCTTCTTGTCCATGCTGGACATCCTCTCTCGCATAGGACGCTCCTGGGCAGTCCCGCGTAAGCAGTTCCGGGGAGAAAGCGAGAGGGGTGTTCCCGGAATGGAACGCCCCTCCCTTGCTACACCGTACGCTCAACGGCCGGACTGGATCGCTTACTGCTTCTCCACGTCCTCGTACTCGGCATCGATCACACCTTCTTCGTGCCCGGTGCTCTCGTTCGCGCTGCCGCCTGGGGCCGCTCCGCCCTCGGCCGGACCTTGCGCCGAAGCAGACTTGTACATCGCCTCAGCCAGCTTGTGGCTGGACGCCGTCAGCTTGTCCTTGGACGCATTCAACTCCGCGGCCTTCGGCGTACCGCTCAGCGTGCTCTTGGCCTCAGACAAAGCCGACTCCACCTCGTGCTTATCCGCGTCCGACACCTTGTCGCCCGCATCCTTCAGCATCTTCTCGACGTTGTAGACCATCGAGTCAAGCCCGTTGCGAGCCTCAACCGCGTCCCTCTGCTCCTTGTCCTCAGAGGCATGCGCTTCGGCATCCTTCGCCATCCGCTCAACCTCTTCCTTGCTCAGGCCGGAAGAGCTCGTGATCGTGATCTTCTGGTCCTTGTTGGTGGCGCGGTCCTTGGCCGTCACGTTCAGAATGCCGTTCGCGTCGATGTCGAACGTCACCTCGATCTGCGGCACACCGCGTGGAGCCGTCGGAATACCGCCCAGCTTGAACTTGCCCAGCGTCCGGTTCTGCGCCGCCATCGGACGCTCGCCCTGCAGTACATGCACCTCGACCTCGGTCTGGTTGTCCGCCGCCGTTGAGAACGTCTCCGTCTTCTTCGTCGGGATAGTCGTGTTGCGCTGGATCATCGAGGTCGCCACCCCGCCCATCGTCTCAATCGACAAGGTCAGCGGAGTTACGTCGAGCAGCAGCAGATCCTTCACCTCGCCGGCCAGCACGCCCGCCTGCACCGCCGCGCCGATCGCGACGACCTCATCCGGGTTCACGCCTTTATTCGGCTCCTTGCCGAACAGGTCCTTCACCATCTGCTGGATCTTGGGCATGCGGGTCTGTCCGCCGACCAGCACCACCTCGTCGATCTTCGATGGATCGACGCCCGCATCCTTCATCGCCTGCTTGCACGGCCCGATCGACTTCTGCAGCAGATCGTCGACCAACGACTCGAGCTTGGCGCGAGTCAGATTGCGCACCAGGTGCTTGGGTCCGCTCGCATCCGCGGTGATAAAGGGGAGATTGATCTCCGACTCCTGCGCCGTCGAAAGCTCGATCTTGGCCTTCTCCGCGGCGTCCTTCAGACGCTGCAAGGCCATCTCATTGCCCTTCGCCGTCAGGTCCAGCCCGGTGTCGGACTTGAACTCACTGATGAGCCAATCCACAATGCGCTGGTCGAGATTGTCGCCGCCCAGGTGCGTATCGCCATTGGTCGACTTCACCTCGATCACGCCTTCGCCGACCTCAAGAATCGACACGTCGAACGTACCGCCGCCAAAGTCGTAGACCGCAATCGTCTCGTCCTTCTTCTTGTCGAGGCCATAGGCCAGCGCAGCCGCCGTCGGCTCGTTCACAATGCGCTTTACCTCAAGACCCGCAATGCGGCCGGCATCCTTGGTCGCCTGGCGCTGTGCATCGTTGAAGTACGCTGGCACCGTGATAACCGCCTCGTTGACCGAGGTCCCAAGGTAATCCTCCGCGGCCTTCTTCAGCTTCTGCAAAATCATCGCAGAAACTTCAGGCGCGGTGTACTCCTTGCCCTGGGCGGAGATAGCCACGTTATCGCCCTTCTGCACGACCTTGTACGGCACCATCTTCATCTCGTCGCCGACTTCGTTCATGCGGCGACCCATAAAACGCTTCACCGAAAAAATCGTGTTTTCAGGATTGGTAATGGCCTGCCGCTTGGCAACCTGACCCACCAGCCGCTCGCCAGACTTTGTAAACGCCACGATCGACGGGGTCGTCCGTCCGCCTTCTTCATTCGCGATAACCTTGGGTTCGCCGCCTTCCATCACGGCCACGCAGCTATTCGTCGTGCCCAGGTCGATTCCGATAATCTTTGCCATTGGTAACTCCTCAGAGGTGCTTCTCTCGGGCCAGAAAGCCCGGACCACGCGTTCAACATCTTTAGTTATACGATGTGAGCGTAGTCATGTCAAGTTTCTTTAGCTTGAAAACACCTCAACCACAGCTAAGGAGGCGTGGAGGTTGTCCCTGGGCTGGAAATCGGACTCGTCGGACTGGTTGTCGGACTCGTCGGACCATTTGTCGGATTCGTGTTGCTTCCGGAAGGCGCTCCCAATCCAGTCGTTTGACCAGGAGACGTCAGACTCGATGCGCTTCCCAGGCTGCTGGCCGAACTCGAAGACACGCCTCCGCCCAGCAGATTCGCCTTGGCGTAGAGCTGCTCGATGCGCGGATCGTACAAAAACTCCCATGTCTGGTAGGTCGTCTGTTCGTTGATCGCCAGCATCGCGTCGCCAGACTTCGAGCTGCCGATGCCCATGATCGGCCCGCCGGTCCCGGTTGCGCTAGTCGCATCCTGGCTGGACACGCCTGAGCCGCCAATGCCTGTGCCAGTCGTTCCACTTCCAGTAGTTGCCGTACCCGACCCAGTCCCCGCCGCGCCAGACAGCCCCGTACTGCTGCCTGTGCTGCCCAGTGCTCCTGTTCCTGCGCTGCTGCCAGAACCAAACGTTCCCGTTGAGCTCGCTCCTGCGCTCGAACCGAATGCGGAGGAACTGCCGGCACTCGAACCGAACGCGGAGGAACTGCCGGCGCTCGTCCCACCGAACCCCATGCCAGTGGCGCCGGCGTTCCCAGCGCTACCCGTCGTGGCCGCCGGGCCTCCGCCGGTCGGGCTTGCCAGGCTGGACGCCGACCCGAGTCCGGCCTGCAGCCCAGGCAGGTCCTGCCCGAAGAAGCCCTTCACCTTGGTCTTGTTCTCGCCCACATGAATCAGGCGCCAATCGTCCTTGCCAGTCAGCGGGTCCAGATACTTCTCGCGCAAAAATCGCTGCCGATTGGTATTCTCCAGCTGCTCGATCGAGCTCGGATAGTGGTTGAACTTCTTGTAGTACATCCGGATCGCCCGCACATATTGATTCGCCCGGTGCTGCGACTCGATCTCCTTCTCACGCTGCATCTCGCGCGCCATCCTGGGAGCCGCCACAGTCAACGCCAGCAGCACCAGAAAAACCAGCACGATCGCCCCAATCAGCAGAAAACCCTCATCGCCGCGCTCCGGTACGGACGCGTCGCCCAGGCTCCCATGCTGCCCAAACGATGCGCCGTCATTCTGGCGAAGCCAGAATCCCCGTATTTGCCTTTGATCCATATCTAGTTCCCCAGCAGAGGCAGCGTCTGCTTGTTGCTGTTGGGAATATCCTCGACCAGGATCGAGTTCAGCGCAATCGAAACAACGCGATACTTACGCTGCACCACATCACCCGGCGAGGCCAGAAACACATCGTCGCCGTTCAGCAGAAACGCTCGCCGCGACCCGTTCGCCGCCGTCGCCGTCCCAAAGAACTTCAGGTTGATCGGCGGAGGTGGAGGCGGTCCTTGGTTCGCCAGCGGCTGGTTCACCGGTGTCAGGTTCGGCCTGGCAGGAAACTTCGGCTGCACCACCGCAATCGCCTTTACCGCCGCTGGCTCCGCGCCGGACGCGAAGATATTTCGTCCACTGCCCCGGTACACCAGCGACTCGGTCGCCTGCATCGCCTCCATATGCAGCGTCGGGTCGAGCTGCGCCGCGGTCGTGCCCAGCTTCTGCGCTGCCGATGCCGAACCCGCGCTCTTGCCGCCACCCACAGGTCCACTGCTTACTGGAGCAGGCGCGGCCACCGCCACCGGAGCTGGAGGTGGCGTGGATGGACCACCGAACAGCTCGTTATAGATCACGCCCAGTGCGATCAATCCGAAGAACCCAGCCACCACCGCCAACCGCAGCTTCTTCTTGTCCTCAGTACCGATCTTCACTGCGGACCTCCCGGCTGGGTCGCGGCCGCCTTCGCCGCCTGCGCATCCAGATCTTTATCGAGCGCAGACGAGGGAGCATTCTCGACCGCCGCCGTCTGCACCTCACCCGGCGCCATGCCGCGCAGGTACGTCGTTAGCCGGATGCGCAGGTTCACCGTACCGCTCTGCTGCCCGGTCAAAGTCACGCCATTGACCACAAAAAACACTCGGTCCCGCTCCAGCCCGTTCAGAAACAGCACCAGGGAACGATAGTCGCCGGTCAACGAAGCATCCATGCGGACCTCGGTCAACTGACTGACGCCCTGCGCCGCAACCGCTGCCTCCGCATAGTTCACATGGGTCAGCCGCACATTTTGCCGCTTGGTCAGCACGCCCAACTCACTCAGCACCTCGGAGTAGCTCACCGGCAGCCGGTCGGCATAGAAGCGATCCGCCTCCTGATGCGCCCGGGTCAGCTTCACATCCAGACCCTCGAGCGGCCTGGCCTGGAGCTGGGCCGTCTTCAACGCAACCTGCTGGTTGGCCACCGCCTCCGCGTCCTGGCCCTTCGCCTGCTGCCACAGAATCCCCATCTGCACCGCAAGATAGAGGTTCGTCAGCAGCACGAGCGCCAGCCCCGCGTAGTGCAGGTTCAGCGGCGTCAGCCAGTCGCGGCTTCGCTCCCGCAGATCTGTCTGGAGACTCCGGGCTCGTGCGCCGGCCGTTGATGGAGAAGGCGTCGTCATCGCGGACTCGCTTTCTGACGATGCGTCTGCTCCGGCTCCGTCACGGCAACGGACGCAAGCGGGTTGTAGCCGCTGAAGATCTCGAACTCCACCCCGTTGCTGGAAGCGTCGCCCGGCCCGGCGCTCACCGTCCGCACGCCGCCTACGGTCTGAGCCGCACCTTGCCCCAGCGCCTTCGCCTTTTCGGCCGTCAGTGCCGATTCACCCGCCAGCCG
>CALMVK010000210.1 GCA_937873145.1 uncultured Granulicella sp.
CCTGAGTACAGGGCGGCAAGGGCTGAGCGAGAGGCAAAGCGTGAAGTCCTGGCGACCAAGCGTATTCGGGCCGCACACGAGAAAGCGATGGCGCTTGGCATCTTGGATGCCAGCGGCAAGCGGCTCCGGGCGAATCTGCCCGCTGATATGCAGCCGGGGTCTGACCGTGACTTTGGCGGCTAACCATGCCCACAATGCACGTTGTGGCGGGGCCTCCTGGTAGCGGAAAGACGAGTGCTTTCCCTGAAGAATCTTTTGAGTGCGACTACTTCAATCCAGACGACTACGCTGCTCGATTGAATGGCGGTTCCTACGTCGGCATTCCAATGTCGACTCGTAAGGAAGTCGGCCCTGTCTATGAAAAGTTCATCAACGATCACATCGCAGCCGGGAAAGACTTTGCTGTTGAATCCTCTCTGCGGCTCCCCATCATCTTCGATCAAATGCAGCAAGCCCGTGATGCCGGGTTTGTGGTTGAACTTAATTACGTCTCCACCAATAGCATGGCAACGTCTATCGACCGGGTAGCGCAACGCGCAGACCTGGGCGGGCATAGTGCTTCTGAGGCAGCGATACGCAAGATTCGTACGGAGAGCCTGGGGAATTTCCCCCGTTCGCTTGACGAGCTGGGCGGTGCAGTTGACATCCTTTCGGTCTATGACAACTCAGCGGAAAGGGCGAAGCCTGAGCTGGTAGCGGCCTTTGAAGGCCGCAACGTTACTTTTCTTGCACCCGAGATCCCCGCGTGGGTTGATCGCGCTTTAGAGCGCACCCCGTATCAATCAATTAATCTGAGAGAGCACCTGGCGAAAGACACGTCCCTCCCTAATGTCGAGAAAGTGAACGGATTCCGTTTTTGGTCGAAGGAAACACCCGAGGGCTTGACGAAATTTGCGGCCGGAAAATTACAGACGCCTGGAAAGGCTGGCCCGCGTGACCTTGCGGCGCAACGTTCTGTGTCGCGGGGTACGGGTGACGATGCTGGTCACTTGATCGGACACCAGTTCGGAGGTCCGGAGACTCCCGCAAACCTAAGTCTTCAGCACCACGCTCAGAATCAGGGTGGCGGCACGTATTACAACCTGGAACAACGGTGGGCTGAAAAGGTGCTGGCCGGAACGGATGTCGAGGTAGAGATTCGCGAAACGAATCGCGCCGGCGATGATCGTCCATTCCATCGGCACGTCGAATGGATGGAGACTACCGGGCAGGGCGTCGAGTATGGGGAACTTGACTTCATGAATCCTGAGAGTGAACGGGTAAGGGCTGTGAAGGATATAGTCCTCCCGACATATCCTGACTCTGCCATCGTCGATCTGAAGCCGGCAATCGAAGCGAGAAAGGCACTCGATGCGGCAAAGGGAAAGGAACTTCACATCTGGAACGTGGTCGGCCTGAGTGAGATGGGAAAGCAGCTCGGCCTGGATGCAATCCAACTCGATATGGAACTTGCCCGTGAAAAGCTGATCACCGGCAGTGAAGCGGCAACCGTAGCAAAAGAGATTGGGAATGTTCGGGGCGGCTCGTCTGAGGCTCGGGTCTATGGCCGCGATGTGGTGTTAAGCGTCGAACGGCAGATAGCACCGGAGCTGGCAAAGGTGCTGGGCCGCGAGATTGAGCGGTAGCGGCTACTGTCCTTTACAGGAACCTCAGAAATAGGCGTATCCTAACGTGGTATTGGGGAGCCGGACATGCATGGTCAGCTAGTTATAGGTGCTTGCGAGTTAGCCGCATTCTTCACGGTTCTGAGTGTTGCTGACGGTTGGGATCGCTGGAAGCAAGGTATGACGAAGCGCAATCTCCGGCGTCTTGCTGTCACCTTTTGCCTATGGTTCGTTATCGGCCTCCCTGTGAATCTGATCCGTTTTGCATGGCCGACTGGCTGGGACGGTACAAGCCAATGGTGGAGAATGTCGGGCGTTTACGTCTCAGGTACCTCGCTTGCTCTCTGCTCAATCTTGATAGCCTTCGGTCTTCTGCGTCAGAGAACAAAGGGCAGGCTGAGTAGCTAAAGCTGCTGATTAGGCTGAGCGCGGGCGTTCTAAGCGGTTCGCTTGGGGCAGCTTGGTTTGTGCGCGGCTAGGTCACGCGCCCCAAACTCCTTCTTGCAATAGGGGCAGGGTTTGAGTGCCTTCGGTCGGCCTCCTGCATTGATCTGACGAGCGGCGGCGTTGCGGCGTCCACGCTCGGAAGCCCACTGCTCGTCTGTGGCTTCCCGTAGGGCCTGCTCGATGATTTCCGGGGATAGGGGTTTGGTCTTCATTGGGCTGCGGCTGCTTCCTCTACCTGAGCGGCAAGATATTCGGCGCGGTGGTCGGGCGTGTTCGCTCGATCTCCAAGCCAGTCGCGAAAGGCTCCGGCAGTGACGGTCACCAGATGCACCTTTGCACCCTGTTTGAGTAGTGTCCGCTGGACGGCGCGGGTCACCATCTGGTGATAGCTCACCGGCCAAGTGTTGTCGGGCTGGGTGAGGTCAAGGTCTGTCTGGCTCTCGTACCATGCAAGCGGGACGCGTGTTCCCTTCACTGCAACGGTAGCCGGTAGTGCGGCCATCACTTGTTCTGCGTCGTGTCTGGCATTGGCCCACGTCATGATTTCCCATCCTCCATTTCTAGCCTCTCGTCTCAGATTGGTTGTCTGCCTGATTCGGCCATCTCAATTGCAAAAGCTATGCAAGTGACGGACGCAATACAGCGTTCCAAGTGCGCCTAGCAAACCGAATATGCCCCATGCGGTTTTGGGATGGACGCCCCAAATCGCTAGGATCGTTCCGAGCGCCATACAGACAACGCTTCCATACGATCCATAGGCGTACATATCGTTTTTATTTTCCAGTGTCTTTTTCACGAATTCCCTCACCCCTCCATCAAATAGCACTTACTGCTGAAGC
>CALMVK010000211.1 GCA_937873145.1 uncultured Granulicella sp.
CGGCCCCGTAGGCCCAGTAGCCGGGCTGCCAAAGATAACCGTCACCCGGGGCCTGAGGCTGGTCGTAGTTTGGAAGCGTGGGGGGAGCCTGATAGATGTATTGCTGCCCGGACTGGTAGGCAGGCTGCTGGCCGAAGCCGCTGGGGTCATACTCCTGCGGGCCTTGCTGCTGGTCGTAGCCTTGCTGGGGGTAGCCCTGCTGTTGTTGATAGCCCTGCTGTTGCGGGTAGCCCTGCTGGGGGTAGCCTTGCTGTTGGGGGTAGCCTTGCTGTTGCGGGTAGCCTTGCTGTTGCGGGTAGCTCTCCTGCGGGTAGCTCTGCTGCGGGTAGGCTTGCTGCTGCTGGGGGTAGGCTTGCTGCTGCTGTGGATAGCCGGGCTGCTGCGTATAGTAACCCTGCTGCGAAGCGCCATTGTAGCTTTGCGTCGCTGGAGAGCTATAGTTTTGAGGGTCCTGTGTGTTGTAGGGCTGAATGGCCTGGGCGGAGGCAAGCAGCGGAGCGGCAAGCAGCGCCGCGGCAAGTGAGACAGAGGACACTGAACGATTGGCGATGCGCATGGGGTTACCCCTGGAGACCGGCTTATCCTATGTCCGGTCGTAAACGATTAGACCCGGATTCACAATGAAGGTTGCAGAGCAGAGAGGAAATCTGTGCCAGATTACTTTCGCTAGCGGCTCATCCGTCCAGAGGTCAGCAGACTGACTCTACCTGTTTCCAAGGGGAGCGAAGAGAGTCTCGGTGTTCACGTAGATCGGGGTCCCGGCGACTTCGAGACGGGTTGTTTGAGTCCAGTGAACGCCGGTGCAGATGCGGGCTGTTCGCGACTCCGGATCGATGATCCAGATGGTTTGGACGCCCATGCGGATGTAGTCCTGTGCGCGCTGCTGGGTGTCTGAGTAGCTGTCGTCGGGAGAGAGAATTTCCACGACCAGCAGAGGTGGGTCTACCAGTACGTCCGGTTGGGAGCCGGAGCGGACTACGACAACATCCGGGATGCGCACGCGGGATATGGAAACCTGCGTGCGCCATCCAGTAGCTGTCTCAATATCCCAAAGCTGCTCGTGTTGGATCAACCAAGCTGCAAGAAGAGCCTGTACCCGGGAGTGCTCCCACTTGCCCATTTTGCGCTCCAGGATCTCGCCATCGATATATTCGCAGTCTGGCCGGTAGCTGGTGGAGAGATAGTCAGCGATCGAAATGGGACAGGCTGCGATCGTCATCTATGTCCTGTTGTTCGGCGGGGCGGGAGATTTCTCGGGGTTAGTTTCTGCGGCGACCGCCGCCGAGGAGCTGCAGCACGGCGAGGAAGATATTGATGGCGTCCAGATAAATAGAGAGCGAGAGAGAGACCGCGGAACGTCCGTCTCCGCCGGCGCGGATACGGGCGAAGTCGCCGATGGTCAGCAGCGTGAAGACGCCGAGAATCAGCCAGGAGTAGGTGTTGGGCTGAAGAAAGTGGAAGAAGATGCTCACGATGCCGAGCAGAAGTACGCCGAGCAGCGCGGCAGAGGCAATCCCGGTCAAGCGGCGATAGTTGATGTTGAACAGGTAGGCGACGATGCCCATGCAGGCCATGCCGAGGCCGGTGGTGGCGGCGGCCTGGAAGACGATGGCGGGGCCGACTGTCTGCATGTAGCGGTGGATGAGCGGACCGATCTCCCAACCCATGAAGTAGGTGAGCAGATAAAAGAGGCCTAGCGCCACGGCGGGGTTGGCGCGGCGGGCGAAGTTGATGGCAAAGATCAATCCCAGGACTGCGATAAAGCCGGGCAGAGTGGCCCAGGCAGGCGAGGTAGCCACGCCAGCGGCGGTGACAAGGAAGCCAAAGGAGGTGATACCTAGAACTTTGGCGAGCAGCGGCGCGGTGCCTTCGCGCGGAACCTCGATGGTGGTGTTCCAGGTTCCGGTACGGGGATCCATTTGGCGATTGACGGGATAGTTCATAACGGAGTGACTCCAGTGTCCTCACAGTATAGAACGTACAAGGCGGCATTTCGATGCGGGTGCGCCGCCTGCGCCGCTCTCGCTGGTACAGTCAGAGTTTAGTCCTCTGGGAGAACTTTTCGTGCAGTCGATGTTTGTTCCCGGTCCCGGAATGGGACACGTCCTTCTCGCCCCCTCGCACGGCATCCACTTTATCGGTATCGGCGGCATCGGCATGAGTGGGATTGCCGAGATTCTGTTGACGATGGGCCTGCGTGTGTCGGGCTCAGACCTGAGGCGCTCCCTGGCCACGGACCGGCTGGCGGCGCTGGGGGCGGTGATCTATGAAGGCCATGCGGCGGAGAACGTGACCGGCGCGGAGGTAGTGGTGGCCAGCTCGGCGGTTTCAGCCGCTAACCCGGAGGTGGCTGCGGCGCGCGCGCACAAGATTCCGGTGATCCAGCGGGCGGAGATGCTGGCGGAGCTGATGCGGCTGAAGTACGGGATTGCCGTGGCCGGGATGCATGGCAAGACGACGACGACCAGCATGATTGCGGCGGTGCTGGCCGGCGGCGGACTGGACCCGACGGTGGTGGTGGGTGGCCGGGTGGACGCGCTGGGCTCAAACGCGCGGTTGGGCACCAGCCAGTATCTGGTGGCGGAGGCCGATGAGAGCGACCGCTCGTTCCTGAAGCTTTCTCCGATTCTGGCCGTGGTAACGAACCTGGACCGCGAGCACATGGACTGCTATGCGGACATGGAAGACGTGGACGCGGCGTTTGTGGAGTTTATGGATAGCCTGCCGTTTTATGGCGCGACGACGGCCTGCCTGGACAATGTGCGCCTGCGATCGGTGCTGCCGCGGGTGCGGCGCAAGGTGTACACCTATGGCACGAGCGCGGATGCGGACTTTCGGCTGGAGACTTTAGCGAAGCAGGCGGACAGCTTCGGTGCGTTCCAGGTGCGCTGCCAGATTGCGGGGCGCGAGCGGCTGCTGGGGCCGTTTCTGCTGCATGTTCCGGGGCGGCACAATCTGCTGAATGCGACTTCGGCGGTGGCGGTCGGGTTCCAGCTTGGGATTACTCCGGAGGCGATCGCGGCGGGGCTGGCCAGCTTTCGCGGGGTGGACCGGCGGTTCCAAACACGCGGCAAGGTGGCTGGCGTGACGGTGGTGGACGACTATGGGCACCATCCGACGGAGATTCTGGCGACGCTGCAGGCGGCGCGCGAGTGCGGCTTTGCGAGTATCCACGTGCTGTTTCAGCCGCACCGCTACACCCGGACGCGCGACCTGATGGCGGAGTTTGCCAAAGCCTTTCACGATGCGACCACGGTGCAGGTGCTGGACATCTACGCGGCCAGCGAAGAGCCGATCGCGGGCGTGACGGGAGAGCGCCTGGCGTGGGAGATTGCCGACGCCGACCCTGGTACGCGGGCCCGCTATGCGGCTTCGGTCGGCGAGGCCATTGCCGCCGTGGTGGCCGAGGCGAGGACGGGGGATTTGATTCTGACGCAGGGTGCGGGTAGCGTCTCGCAGTTTGCGCCGCAGGTGGTGGAGGCGCTGCGGGCGGCGCACGGCGAGGCTTGATGCGGGGCTTGATTTGAGCTTGATGCGGGCCTGAGTTCTTTTGCGGATACCCCCTGAAGTTCGTCGCAGCCGAAGGCGAGCTCGCCCTCTAGAATGAGGGTGGCGATTCTCTCGGCCTTGCTCGGGCCGTGCGATCTCAAAGGGGAGTGCAGACGATGGCCGATCGGTGCTTGACGCGCCTATGACGACGCGTGCGGCCAAGATGCCTGGAAGCGCTCAGGAGCTCCAGCCTGGGATACCCCGGCCTGCGCTTCGGCGGGATCTCGGCGAGGATCTCGCTGTGCCACGGCGCCGGGAAGGTGTGTCTGCCGTGCAGGCGGCCGCAGGCTACCAGGCGGAGGAGTTTGCGCCGCAGCGCACGGGCGGGCTGAGCTTTCGCCTGCGGGCGGGTTTGCCGCGAACGGTTCTGGGCCGGGTTGGGCTGGCCGTGGTGGGCGTGCTGGCGATGGGCGCGATGACGGCCGCGGCGTGGGAGGCGCGGGTGCTGCTGCTGCATCACTCCAGCCTGATGGTGCCGTCGAGTGCGGCGATCCAGATTACCGGCAACCAGCATTTGACGCGGGCGCAGTTGGTTGGCATCTTCGGCGGTGACGTGGATCGCAATGTGCTGACGGTGCCGCTCGAGCAGCGCGAGGCCGAGCTGGAAGCTTTGCCGTGGGTGGAGCACGCGACCGTGATGCGGCTGCTGCCGAACAAGTTTCGGGTGGCCATTGTGGAGCGGATGCCGGTTGCATTTGTGCGGCAAGGATCTTCGATCGGGCTGGTCGATGCCAATGGCGTGCTGCTGGATATGGCGTCCAATGGAGATACCGCGGTGCATGACTCCTATTCGTTCCCGGTGGTGACGGGGCTGGCGCAGGCCGATCCGCTCTCGACGCGGGCTGCGCGCGTGCAGCTTTACCTGCGCTTTCTGCGGGAGCTTGACGTGGATGGAGCAAGCATTTCCAAGAGCCTGAGCGAGGTCGATGTCTCGAATCCCGAGGATGTGAAAGCGCTGCTGCCGAACGGTCGTTCGACGATCCTGGTGCACTTTGGCGAGGAGGACTTTCGCCATCGCTACGACCTGTTTGAGAAGAATCTTCCGGAGTGGCTGACGCAACACCCGAAGCTGGCGGCGGCCGACATGCGCTACGAGCACCAGGTGGTGCTGGAGATGGCACCGGGTACGGCGGTTACGACGAATGAGCCGGTGGCCGCGGCAGCACCGGCGCATGAGAAGCCATTGCCTGGCAAGGCTTCCGCGCACAAGCTGGTGGCGGTGGGCAAGCCGGTGTTTGCTCCAAAGGTGAAGCCGGCCACGGGGCGTCCGCCGGCCGCAGTCCGTCCACCGGCGGCCTCCGCGCAGGCACAGCCTGGCGGTTCCGGTGGTCATCTTCAGACTTCGTTCGATGTGAAGCCGAAGGCCGTGGACAGCGCGGCCAGGCACTCTCAGGCGGTTCCGCAATGAATGCAAAGACGGAGTATCTGATTACGGTGCTGGATGCCGGCAGCCAAAAGAGCGTGGTGCTGGTGGCTGAGGTGTCCGAGGGTGTGCTGCGCTATCGCGGCCATGGACTGGAGCCCTCACAGGGAATGCGCAAGGGGTTGATCGCCGAGCTGGGTCCGGCGGCGGAGGCGATCAACCGCGCGGCGTTGCACGCCGAACGTGCAGCGAAGGCGACGATCGAGACGGCGGTGGTCGGCATCGGCGGAACGCATGTGCGCGGCATCAACTCGCGCGGCGGCATCTCGATGGGCTCGCGGATGAAGGAGATTACGCGCGAGGAGATCCGTGCTGCGGTGGATCGGGCGCGCTCGGTGCCGTTGCCTCCGGACCGGGAGGTGATGCATCTGCTTCCGCAGGAGTTCATCCTGGACGATCAGGCGGGGATCCACGACCCGATCGGCATGGTGGGCAACCGGCTGGAGGTGAATCTTCACCTGTCGACCTGCTCGGGCGGGATTGCGCAGAGCGTGATTACCTGCGCCAACCGCGCGGGTCTAGAGGTGGAGGATACGGTGTTTGAGGGTATCGCCGCGGCAGAGGCGGTGCTCTCGGCCGATGAGCGGGAGCTGGGGGTGTGCCTGGCGGATATCGGCGCGAGCACGACGGAGCTGGCGGTATACTTCGAGGGCTCGATTGCACATACGGCCGTGCTGCCGATCGGCGGCGATCACTTTACCAACGACCTGGCTGTGGGCTTGCATGTCTCGGTCGAAGAGGCCGAGGAGCTGAAGCGGAGATACGGCAACTGCGTGGTGACCAGCGTGCCTTCGTTGGCTGAGATCGAGGTGGGCGGCGGACTAAACGGGATTGTAGGCGCGGGGCAACCGGCACATCTGGTACGGCAGCGGTTCCTGGCGGAGATCCTGGAGCCGCGGGCGCGTGAGTTGTTCACCTTGCTGCGGAACAATCTGCGCGACGGCGGCGTGCTGGAGGCGATGGGTGCGGGTTGCGTGCTGACCGGCGGCGGTGCCAGCCTGGCCGGCTTGCTGGATAACGCGGAGTCGCTGCTACGCGTGCCGGCACGGATTGGACTGCCGGTGCCGCTGAGCCGCATGCCGCAGGAGTTGGTGCGGCCGGAGTTTGCGGCGGCGATCGGGATGCTGCTGTACACGCACCGTACCCAGATTCGCAGGGCTGGGGAAGAGCGTGGGTTGAAGGCTAAGCTGCGGAATATCTTTGCGGGGAGTTTTTAGGGCGCGGTGCTAGACACATTCCGCAGGGCAAACGCCAATACGGGGATTCTGGCTTCGCCAGAATGACGACCCTGTAATGACGACCCTGTAATGACGACCCTGTAATGAGGGCTCTGGAGGGATGTGTGGCGGTTGGAGTTGCTTTTTAGTGAACTGCTCCTTCGGGTGCGCCTTGGCCGGGACGGTTTTTGCTGAGTAGGAAGGCGAAGCCTACCATGACGACGGCCATCCAGCAGAGCAGGCGGTAGATATCCTGGTAGCCTTCTGCCGCGGCCTGCTGCTGCAACTGGTTGTAGATGGTGGCGCGCGCCATGGTGACCGCATCGGCATGATTGCCGGTCGCTGCTGAAAACGCGCCGGTAAGAGAAGTCATGGCGGTGTTGTAGGCCTGGCTTCCGGGCTGCATGGATTCCTGCAGACGTGCCTGATGGAAGAGAGAGCGGTTGGTCACGATGGCGCCCGTGATTGCGATGAAGATGCTGCCGCCTACGTTGCGGACGAAGTTGATGATTCCCGAGACCTGGTTGGATGCCTCGCGCGGCAGACCCACGTACGCGGCGTTGGTGATTGAGATGAAGCAGAAGGGAATCGGGATCATCAGGATGACGCGCAGGAACGAGTTATAGCCGAAGCTGAGGCCTAGATTCAACGTTGCCGAGTTCCAGTAGAAGGCTGCGGCGAAGATGGCAAACCCTAAAGCGGCTAGATTGCGCGCGGCAAATTTTCCGGTGGCGATTCCGGCCAGGGGCATGGTGATTACGAGCGCGATCCCTCCCGCGGTTAGCGCTTCACCGGCGATGGTCGCCGTATAACCGAGGAGCGTCTGCAAGAACTGCGGCTGCAGGACGGTGGAGGCGTTGAGGACGCCGCCGACCAACGTCATCAGCAGAGAGCAGATGGCAAAGTTCTTGTACTTGAAGAGCTTGATGTTCATGATGGGGGCCTTGGAGCGCCACTCCCAATAGATCAAACCGGACATGCCGATGACGAACATGGCTGCGAAGAAGCGGATGAAGTTCGAGGCAAACCAGGCATTTTCCTCGCCTTTATCGAGCATGATCTGCATGCCGCCCATGGCAAGGGTGAGTAGCCCGAGGCCGATGTAGTCAAGCCTGCGCAGATTGTCGCGGTCGGCATGGATCCAGGGTGGATCGTCGACGAACCGGGTCACCAGGATGAACGCAAGCAGGCCAACCGGGATATTGATGTAGAAGATCCAGCGCCAGGAGTAGTTGTCGGTAATCCAGCCGCCCAGGCTCGGCCCGATCGAGGGAGCCAAGACGGCTACCAGGCCGTAGAGAGCGAAGGCTTGACCGCGCCGTTTTTCGTCGAAAGAGTCTGCCATGATGGCTTGGGCCATCGGCTGCAAGCCGCCGCCGCCGATACCCTGAACGATGCGGGCGAGCAGCAGGAAAGGCAAGGATGGGGCAAGGCCGCACATGAAGCTGGAGATGGTGAAGAGGGTAATGCACGAGAGGAAGAACGTTTTGCGCCCGATGACCGAGGAGGCCCAGGCGCCGGCCGGCAGCACAATCGCGTTCGACACCAGGTACGAGGTGAGCACCCAGGTGCCCTGGTCCTCTGAAGCTCCGAGGTTGCCTGCGATGTGCGGTAAGGCTACGTTCGCGATGGAGGTGTCGAGTACCTCCATAAAGGCCGCCAACGCTACGGTCGCCGCGATGATCCAGGGGTTGACCCGGGGTTTCCACTGCCGTTGATCGGTCGATGCGTCAGCCAATGTAGGCTCTCCCAGGCGTAGTTTCTTCTTTCAAAAGATGCCGGGAACGAAGACCAGATTCAAAAACGATTGTAGATAGCGAGTGTGGCGAGGAATAGACAAGCGCCGTGCGCTGATCGGGTGCCCGGCGTGCTGTGTACCAAGGTGGGTACGCTCGTGGAAAACATGGGCTGTATGGAAGCCGATGCAATGAAAGAATAAGGCAGATCGCAGGCCGTTGAGGCGATCGATCTTCCGTTCCGGAGAACCAATCCATGGCTGCCATGCCTGAAAACGACTTCCGCATTCATTACGATGACGCCTCTCCACGCGGTGCCCGCATCAAGGTGATCGGCGTGGGCGGGGGCGGCAACAATGCCGTCAACCGCATGATTGCGGCTCACGTTGAGGGGGTTGAGTTTATTGCGGCCAACACGGACGTGCAGGCATTGCAGAGCTCGAATGCAGCGGTCAAGCTGCAGCTTGGGGTGAAGCTGACCAGCGGGCTGGGTGCGGGCGCGAACCCGGATGTGGGCCGGCGCGCGGCGCTTGAAGATTCGGACAAGATTATCGAGTCGCTGGAGGGCGCGGACATGGTTTTTGTCACGGCCGGGCTCGGCGGCGGTACAGGTACGGGCGCGGCTCCGGTGATCGCTTCGCTGGCCAGTGAGATGGGCGCGCTGACCGTGGCGGTCGTCACCCGGCCGTTTGCGTTTGAAGGCAAGCGTCGCATGATGCAGGCCGAGCGCGGCTTGCAGGAGCTGCTGGACTCGGTTGACACGGTGATCGTGATCCCGAATGAGAAGCTGCTAGCGGTAGCTAAAGATGCGGGCTTCTTCGAGAGCTTCCGCATCGCGGACGACGTGCTGCGCCAAGGCGTGCAAGGCATTACCGATATCATTACGGTATCGGGCGTGATCAACCGCGACTTTGCCGACGTGAAGACTACGATGGCGGGCATGGGGTACGCGGTGATGGGGACGGCACTGCGCTCCGGGCCGACGCGTGCGGTCGACGCGGCGGTGGCTGCGATGGCGTCGCCGCTGCTTGAGTCGGGCGCGATCGACGGAGCTAAGGGTATCCTGATCAACATTACCGGCTCGTCCTCGCTGAAGCTGAGCGAGGTAAATGAGGCTTCTACTATTATCCAGAATGCCGCGCATGAAGACGCCAACATCATCTTTGGCGCGGTGCAGGATGAGGCGATGGCCGATGAGGTGAAGATTACGGTGATCGCAACCGGCTTTCGCCAGGGCGACTCCGGGCCGCGGCGCGAGCGCATGCTGGCTGAGCCGACGCTGCCGACGATTCACTATAGCGGTTCCGTGGCCCAGCGCGTGGCTACGCCGGCAGTTGTCTCCGTGCCTTCCGCGCCGGCGTCTACTGAGATGAGTTCGGTGACGGCTCAGCCGGTAATCGCGGTTGCGCCGACGATCGCTGCGCCGGTGGAGGCGGCTCGCCGGCCGGAGATTGTCGGCGAGAACGAGACGGAGCAGGAGTTGGCCGGGTCTGGGCTTCTTGAAGGAGAGCCAGCTCAATCCCTTGAAGAGGAGTTTGCTCCGGAGCCGTTTGCGCAGTCTGCGGTTTCTGCCGTGCCGGAACTTGTGCCCGTGCCGCGATCGGTCTTTGACGACGATTTCTTTCGTTCGCCGCGGCGTATGTCGATTGAGCCGGAATCGGTAGATATAGATAGTCGCATGCCTTCGGCGCGCGGCTTCGACTCGCCCGACTCGACCCGGCCGCTGCGCCTGCAGTACCACGGTGCGGGCCGCGAAGAGACGCAGCGGACCTTTGTCGGTGAACCGGAAGCGGTGGCTGGAGATACGGTGCGCATCTTCTCCACGGTCCAGTCCGCTGTCCAGGATGAGCCTGCGCAGGCGGATGAGCTGGATATTCCGGCCTTTCTCAGGCGGGCTCATTAGCCACCATCCCTGCTCGTTGAGAAACCAACTGCCCCCTGTGTCGTCCAATGATGAGGGGTCGTTACACTGAAGGTTGCAGGCTTATGCCCCGAATGGGGATTTGCGAGAAGCGTTAGTTACAGGGTTGTCCCCCTTTGTGGGATCGTCTCGTGGTTCAGTTTTGATGAAGATGAGTGTGGGAGTAGCTTCATGATGCGACAGGCCGCGGCGAGACATCTCGGGATCGTCTCTACTTTGCTCAGTGTGCTGTGTATTGCCTGCGTTTCGGCGGGCATGGCGGTCGCGCATCCTGTTGCGTATAAACGCAGCGCCGTCCGTAAGACTCACGTCGCAGCGGCCTCGTCTAGCGTGTCTCGTTCACTGTCTGCCCGCGGCTCGCGTCATGTGGCTTCAGGGAGAGCGGTGGTCCGCAGCGCGGCACCTGTGCGGGTTGTGCGCGGGCGCCGTGGACGGTTGGTTCGCGTCGCCGCGCATCCCCGCTTTGCGGAGCGGTTCTATGCCAGCTCCTTTGCGGACAACCTGACCGCCGGTGATCAGATAGGCGGAGAGGATCCGGTGGTTCGTGCGGCTGCGATTGATGCTCTTGGGAATATGAACGGAACCGCGGTGGCAATCGACCCCAGCACAGGCCGCATCCTGGCGATGGTGAACCAGAAGCTTGCGCTCTCCGGTGGAGCCGAGCCTTGCTCAACCATCAAGCTGACCGTCGCGCTGGCAGCTCTGCAAGAAGGCCTTATCACGCGGGAGACTCCTGTAGCTTTGGGCGGAGGATACCATGTGACCCTAACTGAGGCGCTTGCTCACTCCAATAATCTCTACTTCGAAACGCTTGGACGTGCGCTGGGTTTTGAACGCGTCAAGCACTATGCCAACCAGCTTGGCCTGGGCGAGCTGGCCGGATTCGATATTGCCGGCGAACAGCTTGGTACTTACCCGGACCAGGCGCTGCCGGCAGCCTTGGGAGGTGTCGGGCGGATGTGCTCTTTTGGCGAGAGTGTCAGCATGACGCCGCTGCAGCTGGGGGCGATTGTCTCCGCGATTGCCAATGGCGGCACGCTTTATTATCTGCAGCATCCACTGAGTCCGGCAGACATCGGCAACTTTGAGCCTAAGGTCAAGCGGACACTCGACATCGGCCGTATTCTTCCGGAGATGCAGCCCGGAATGCTGGCCGTGACCCAATATGGAACTGCGCGCAGCCTTCGCACAAACTTTACCGAGTTTCCGGTGATGGGGAAGACGGGGACCTGCTCGAATAACGGCACCCGCTTCGGCTGGTTCGGCTCGTATGCCGAGACGCCCAATGGCCGGATTGTAACGGTAATTTTTCTGGAAGGCGGCAGGCCTACGTTCGGTCCGAAAGCGGCTGAGTTGACTGGAGAGTTTTATCGTTCGCTTTACGATCGGAATTACTTTAGCCCGCGTAACGGACCGGTAGTCGCGCATCTTTCGGCGCCGGCGAGCAGGTAGATCGCTTTCTCACGGTAAGTTTGTTATTGCTGAGTTGCGGGCTGGTCGCGAAGCTCGTCCAGCTTTGCAGTCTGTTCTGGGCTGAGCTCTTTGCGAATTTGAAGCGACATGTGAACTTCTGCTTTTTCCAGTTCAGCTCGTGCCTCTGTAACGCGATCGATCTGCTGAAAGATCTGTCCCTCGTCGAGATCTTTGGCCCGGATCGTCTTCGACAACGACGATTCTTCCTGCTGAAGATTTTTGTAGAGTTTGAGCAGATTGTCCCGGTTTGCGCCGAAGACGTCGTCCATGCGGTGCTGCTGCCGCGAGTCCAGGCGCAGTTCCTTGGCGACGGAACTATCGTCCCACCAACGGCTTGGCGTCGCGAGCAGGTGACTCATACGGTTGTCCGGTGTGCCTCTGCCGATCATGGTATCGCGGGGAGACGGCATGGCAGACCGGCCGAAGCCCCCGCCACCTCCGAAACCACCTCCGCCCATGCCACCACCTCCGCCTCCGTGCCCTTGTGCGCTGGCAAGGTGGACAGTCGAGCCTACGAAAAACCAGAGCGCCGCGGCGCGCCACCGGGTCTCTGCCGAGCGTGACCGCATCAATCGCGGTCCTGAGCAGACGCGGGATGTGGCGCCGTGCTGCTTGCTGCGTGGACAAGCGCGGGTGGCGCGGACTCCGGCTCGGTGAGCTCTGCATCGATGGCTTCGAGCATGGCGTTGTCCCGGGCGATCTGTTGTGCGCGTGTTTCTGGAGCGAAGGCCCGGATAGCCGGAGGCGTGGCCGCATCGAGCACCGGACGAGCAGAGTTCCACAGATGCGTCCATGCGGTGAGGCCTGCAACGGCCCCGAGCAACAGCATCGTTGCCATGGACCGTGCCATAGGCGCTGTTATATGACGGGTTGGCGTATGGGTGGAGAGGTCGCGTGTGAAGGTGTTCGAGCGCGCCTGGGCCCAGGCGAGCGACGCGACGTTATAGGCCTCGATCGACTCGGAGAGGGAGGTGATCCGATCTCGGCAAGAAGCGCAACCTGCGCCGTGGGTTTGTACGGCAGGCCGGGCCGCACCGATCATCAGCTCGTCCAACTCCTCCAGTTCTTCCGGGGTCAGGGGACACTCAGCCGAGGTCATGACCGGCCTCCCAACTGGTTCCGGATCGCCTTGAGCGCGCGGTGCAGATGTGTTTTTACGGTGTTGACCGGCATCTTCATGGCTGCCGAGATTTCGCTCAGCTCCATTTCGTCCGAGAATTTCATGAGGAAGATCGTTCGCTGGTTGAAGGAGAGCGTCTCGATGATTTGAGAGAGCGCCGCAACCTTCTGCCGGGCAATCAGCCGAGCTTCCAGGCCCGACTCTTCACTGGCGATAAATGAAGCTACGTCGGTGACATCGATGGCGGAGGCACGCGCCTGCTTCCAGAAGCGGAATTTCTGGGTGCGTTGATGGTCGCGTACCAGGTTGACGGCGATGCTGGTCAGCCAGGTGTTCACGCTGGAGTCGCCGCGAAAGCTGGCCCGGGCGTTGTAGGCCTTGAGCAGGCAGTCCTGCACGATCGTCTCAGCCAGATCCGGATCGCCAGTCGAGAAGGTGACGAAGCGGAGCAGGCGCGGACGATGATTCTTGACCAGAGCGTCGATATCGTCCAGCTCCGTGGCGGGGCGGGGCTCGGCTTCGGCAGGCCAGGTACGCGGAGTGTCCTTCGCCGGGAAGGTGGAAGGAAAGATACGGCTGGAAGCTGGATTGAACGCTGCCAAAGGAGACTCCAAAAAAGAGCGAAGACGGAGGTTGCAGGGAGAACTGCCACCTCCCGTGGATGGGAAAGCAGCAGACATCTACCTTCTGCACTCCATGTTTTGGACGCAGGACAAAGCCGGAAAGGTTACGCGGCAAGGATGTCCCAGGATGCCCTAGGGTGTTAGATCGACCGCAGCCGACTCGCTCAGCTGATGGATGGCCAGCCAAGTGGTTAGGTAGGCGTTCAGCGCGTCGCTGGTCGAGGAGCGCGCGTCGCGCAGGGCGTCCAGGTAGTCGATCAGCGCGATGCCGCCGTGCTCGAAGGCGAACTGAGCGATGGTGAGCACGTCGCGGGATTCTTCGAGGTAGTGGTCGGTGAAGCGGTCGGAGAGAGTTTTTGCTTGCACATAGCCGACCCAGGCCTGGGCCACGTCCGAGAGGACCTGGTTGCGCGCGGCCAGCTCTGTGAACCGGCTGGCATCGGCCTGGATCCGAGTGGTCTGTTTGTTGCCCTGGTTTTTGTCGAAGATGCGCAGAGGGATGTTGATGGAGAAGCCGGCGGAGTTTTCCGGGCCGCTGCGGTCGTACTCGGCCTCGAGCGTTGGGTCGGCCGTACCCTGGGCGATGGCGAGCCGGGCGTTGGCTTCGGCGGCCAGCACACCCTGGCGCGCGGCGGCGTAGTCCGGACGCAGGGCGAGGGCCTGCTGGGTGAGCTGGTCGAGGGTTTGGGGGACCAGCGGGGGCAGCACGTCCCCCTTGATGTCGAAGTTCCCAGACGGTGTCTGGACGCCCATCAGGGTTTGCAGCTGAAAGCTCGCCTGCTGCAGGGTGATGATGTCGTTGGCCTGATCGCTTTCAAAGTTGCCAAGCTGCAGATCGAGCCGCTCGAAGTCGAGCTTGCCGAGGTCACCGGCCTTGTAACGATCGTTGGCGATCTCTACCTCATGTTGGTAGTCCTTTAAGCTGGCGTTGGCGAGCTCGAGCGCGTCCTTGGCGACCAGCATGTGGATGAACGCCTGCTTGACGGTGAAGACGGTCTGGCGGATGCTGTCTTCCAGTTGGGCGGCGGTTTGCGCGGTCGTGGCCTGCGCGTTCTCGATGCGGAAGCGGCGCTTGTTTCCGCGCTCGAAGAGCCGGGAGAATTGGGCGCTGACGTTATACGGGGTGCCGGCGCTGGCGGGTTCGGTCAGGTCCGTGCCGTACAGGGTGAAGTACGGGTTGGTGCGCACGGCTGCCTGGATCTCCTGCGCGCGGACGGCCCGCAGGTTTTGCTGGGCGGCCAGGATGGTTGGATTGCGCGCTTCGACGGCGTCGAGTACCTGCCGCAAGGTCAGCGCGCCGGGCTTTGAAGCAGGCGGTTTGCGTGGATCAGGCCCGAGAGCGGTGCTGCCGGCGTAGACCTCGGCTGCCGACTGGCCGTTTTGCGCGCCAGTGGCCGCACCCTGCTGGCCAGTAGCTCCGGGGGCCGCTCCCGCTCCGTGCCCGCCGGCGGCGGCTCCACCGGCGGCGGCTCCGGCTCCGGGTCCGGACGCGCCCGAGCCCGCGCCGGCTCCGCCTGCGCCGCCCGCTCCGCCCCCACCACCTCCGCCTCCCTGGGCGATCAGCGCAGGCGAGGTGACGAGGGTGAGCGCCAGGAGAGCTGCGACGGTGCGTGCGGCAGAGCGGACCTGAGAGGTTGAAGGTACTTTTGTCCTGGTCTTTATCGTCAATTTCAACTCTCGAACTCCTTCTCCGGTTTGGGAAGGACGTCGGTGTCCCGTGCAATCCAGACGTAGAGCGTCGGCAGCAGGAAGACGCCCATGACCAGCGCGCCTACGAGGCCTCCGACGATCACGATGGCAAAGGGCCGCTGCGAGTCCGACCCGATGCCATGCGAGAGTGCGGCGGGCAGCAAGCCGAGCGTGGCGACCAGCATGGTCATCATGATGGGCCGCAGGCGGAGAACCGCGCCTTCGACTGCGGCGTCTTTGACGGAGTGACCGTTGACCCGCATCTGGTTGATGTACTCGAGCATGATGATGCCGGTCTGCACCGAGACGCCGAAGAGCGCGAGAAAGCCGACGCCTGAGGAGACCGAGAAGTGCGTCCCGGTGAAGAACAGGGCGAGCAGGCCGCCTACAGGGGCGACGGCCACATTACCGAGCACCAGCAAAGCCCACTTGAAGGAGCCGAACATGCCGTAAAGGATCATGAAGATGAGCATGAGGGTGATGGGCACCACGATGGCGAGACGGCGCGAGCTGCGCTTTTGGCTCTCGTACTCACCGGCCCAGTCGAGTGTGTAGCCGGAGGGAAGCTTGACGTCGCGGCCAACCTTGTCGATGGCCTCTTCGACGGTTGAGCCGAGATCTCGGTCGCGAACGCTGTACTTGATGGCGATGTAGCGGCTTCCACCTTCGCGCTGAATCTCTTCAGCGCCGTCGGCGATGCCGGATTTGGTGAGTTGTGCGAGCGAGACGCGCTCGCCGGAGGAGGCCAGCAGACGGATGTTGCGGATCTCTTCAGGCGTCTGGCGATACATGGGGCTGTAGCGGGCGGTGACGTCGTAGCGCGCTTCGCCGTCAAGGACCTGGGTGACGGGGGCGCCGGCGATGGTGCCACCGACCGCGCCTTCAATGGCGGACTGGATGTCCGCGACATTGACGCCGTACCGCGCGGCGGCGTCGCGGTCGACGACAAAGTTCAGGTTGGGCTGGCCGATGATGTGCAGCAGGCCGAGGTCGGCGACGCCCTTGATCTTGCTCATGACCCCGATGATCTCGGTGCCTTTGGCTTCGAGCGTTTTGAGATCGGGGCCGTAGAGCTTGATGGCCAATTCGCCCTTGACGCCGGAAACGGCCTCTTCGACGTTGTCCGAGATGGGCTGCGAGAAGTTCCAGACGACTCCCGGGGTCTTTTCGAGCTCGCGGTCCATGGCGCCGATCAACTCGTCCTTGTTTTCGTGGAAGACTGGGCGCCAGTCCTTCTTTTCTTTCAAGTCGACGAAGTACTCGGTGTTGAAGAAGCCGGTGGTGTCGGTGCCGTCGTCCGGCCGGCCGATCTGGCTGACGACCTGCGTGACCTCAGGAAACGAGGCGAGCACGAGGCGGGTATGGTCGGCGATCTGGCCGCTCTCGGTGGGGCCGGTGGAGGGCGCAAGCGAACCGCGCACCCAGATGGCTCCTTCGTCGAGGTGCGGCAGAAACTCCGAGCCGACTGCTCCGCTGAGAGCCAGAAAAGCGGTCACCCCAAGCAGCGATGCGGCGATGCCAAGCGGAACGATGCGATGATCGATGGCCCAGATGGCAGCGTGACGATAGCGCTCCGTAAGCCAGTGCAGGACGGGATTTTCCCACTCCGTGGTTCCGTTCGGAAACAGGAAGCTGGCCATCATGGGCGCGAGCACCATCGAGAACGTCAAGGCTCCGAGCAAGGCGAAGGCGACGGTCCACGCCATCGGTTTGAAGAGGCGGCCCTCGACCGATTGCAGCGTAAAGATCGGCAGATAGGTGGTGATGATGATGGCGATGGCGTAAAAGACGGGCCGTTGGACTTCGTAGGCGGCCTGCCGGATCTGCTCCATGACGGTCATGTCCTGGCGACGACCGTGGCTTAGGTGCCGGACGATGTTTTCGACCATGACGACCGCGCCATCGACTACCATGCCGAAGTCGAGTGCGCCGAGCGAGAGCAGGTTGGCTGGGATGTTGCGCAGATCCAGGCAGATGGAGGCGAAGAGCAGCGAAAAGGGAATGGTGAACGCTACGATGAGCGCGCCGCGCAGGTTGCCGAGGAACAGGAACAGGATGACCACAACCAGGAGGATGCCTTCGGTCAGGTTGTGCAGCACGGTGTGCGTGGTCAAGGCGAGCAGGTCGCTGCGATCGAGGAACGGGACGATGGTGACGCCCGGCGGCAGGAAGTGCTTGTTCAGCTCTTGTACTTTGAGGTGAATGGCGGCCAGGGTCTTGTCCGAGTTGTCGCCTTTCTGGAGCAGCGCCACACCTTCGACGACATCGCCGTCGTCATCGAGGGTACGGCCATCCCTCCGATGAATCTCCTTGCCTTCCTCCTCGCGCTTCTCTTTGTCCAGAGGATTGCGCCAGTCGCAGGTTCCCAGGTTGGGTACGCAGGTCTTGCCGATCTGCCCGAGACGGATCTTCGGCCCTTGCGCGACGGTGGCGACATCGGAGACGCGCAGCGCAGTGCCATTGGCGGCCTTGAGCACGGTGTTCTCGATGTCGTGCACGTTCTTGAAGAGGCCGACTTCCTGCACGTTGATCTGTTGCGTGCCTTGCTCGATGAAGCTGCCGCCGGCGTCTACGTTGTTGGCCGCCAGTTGCTGCTGAACCTGCTGCAAGGTCAAGCCATAGGAGATCAGCTTGTCGGGGTCGATGGTGACCTGGTACTCGCGGGTCAAACCGCCGAAGCTCGAGACATCGACCACGCCGGGCACGCTGCGGAAGGCTTTTTCGAGCTGCCAGTCCTCGATGCTCTTCAACTGCATGTTGTCGATGGCGGGATTGGTGCTTTTGAGGGTGTACCAAAAGATTTGCCCGACGGGGCTCCAGTCGGTACCGATCTGCGGCTGCAGTCCGGCCGGGAGTGTGACCTGGGTCAGCCGCTCGACGACCTTGGCGCGGTTTACATCGTCGATCGAATCGTCGTCGAAGATCATGGTGACGCTCGAGAGCCCGGCAAGGGTGGTCGAGCGCAGATGCGTCATGTGCGGGATGCCGGCGACGGCGAGCTCGAGCGGGACGGTGACCTGCTGCTCGACCTCTTCGGCGCTGCGTCCGGGCCATTGCGTGATGATGTTGACGTAGTTGTTGGCGACGTCCGGGTAGGCTTCTACCGGCAGATTGTGAAACGAGATACCGCCCCAGATGAAGAGCAGAACCGCCACGATCAGGACAATAAACCGATTGTCCAAAGCAAAATCGACTATCTTGCGGATCATTGGTCAGCCGTGTTCTGCAGGTCCAGAGCGTTTGCCACTACCTGCTGCCCGGCGGGCAGGCCTGCCAGCACCTCGGTCATGTTGCCGTCGAGCTGGTTGCCACCCTTGATGTTGACCCGGCGGAAGGTACCCTGCGCGCCTCCCGGCACGTAGACGTACTCACGGTCGTGCAGATGCAGCACGGCGGTGGAGGGTACGGCGACCACGGCGGCTGCGCGTTTTGAAGAGAGGGTTGCGGTGGTGAACATGCCGATGCGCAGCTCGGTTCCGGGATTGTTGACCTGGATGCGGACCTTCGCGGTGCGCAGATTCGGGTCGAGGATTGCGCCGATGTCGGAGATGGTGCCGCTGAAGACCTTGCCGGGTAAAGCGTTGACGCGAATATCGGCATGCTGACCGACGACTACCTGGGCGAGCTCGTTCTCATACACGTCGCAGATGACCCAGATGTGCGAGAGATCGGCGATGAGCAGCGAGCCCTGGTTGCCGGCGTAGGTGATGCCGACCGCCGCGGCCGCAGTCGCGTTTTGCGCCACGACGATGCCGTTGATGGGAGAGTAGACGTGCAGGGTATCGCTGGGATGCGCCTTGTCCACGCCCAGAATCTTGAGTTCCTGTTCCGCCGCGGTGAGTCCTGCGAGGGCGTCTTCCTCGCCGTTTTGCGCCTGCTCGAGCTGCGTCTGAGCGATTGCGCCTTTGCTGTAGAGCAGCTTGTCGCGCTCGAGCGTGACCTTTGCCAGATGCTCGTCGCTGACGGCCTTGAGGTAGGTGCCGAAGGCAGTCGCCACATCCGGGCTTTGCACATCCATGAGCAACTGGCCTTTGTGCACCGTCTGCCCGAGCGCGACGTGGAGGGCGACGACGCGGCCATTGGCCAGCGGCACGATCGGGATCTCACGCGACACATCCGGGTTGACCGAGCCGGTCACATTGATAGTGTCGACGACGTTGCGGCTGACGGTCGAGACCAACTGAAAGCGGCTTGGATTGTCGACCGTGACCGACGAGCTGCCTCCGGTTTCGATCACCGGCGGTGTCGAGGGAGGAGCCTCAGCGGCTGGATTGGGCTGGCTCTTCTGACAGCCGGCAAGCGACAGGGCAAGCACCCCGGAGGTCATTCCGCGATACCCGCTTCGGCTCCACGTAGCTAAGACACGCTGCTTCATAAGACTGGTTTGGGGTCCTCGGGACTCTTCTACTGTCTCTTGAGCGTATCCCACGCGCTATAAAAATTCCGTAAAGGCAGCGCGTCCTTCGATAGCGCAGAGCATATCTTTCGATTCGTTTGCACCTCCTCCTTTGAGACGAAGAGGATACTGAAAGCAATGCCTTCGCCGGCCAGCATCGTCCGCAGCCGCCGCTTCCGTCTGGTGGCCGGCGTGTGCGTCGTGGCGCTGATCGCGGCTGCCGACCGCGCGCTGAGCAACGAGGTGCCGCTGGCGCTGCTGTATCTGCTGCCTGTAGCAGGGATGAGCACGGTGCTGCGGCGCTGGCAGATTCTGTTGCTGGGCGTGTTTTGCACCTGTATCGCGGAGCTGGCCGATGCGTTTCGGTGGACGGTGACCGGCGGCATTGCGCGCGATACGCTTTACTTTTTTGCCTATACGGCGGCCGGGCTCTATGTCGCCGAGGTGGTCTCCCGCCGCCGCGCCGAGACTACGCATGTGGCCGCGCTCGAGGCCGAGATGGCCGGGCGGCGCGAGGTGGAGGAGCAACTGCAACTGGTGGTCGCCAACTCCTCGATTGCCATTCTTACAGCCGATGAAGCGGGCCGGATCCGCAGCGCCAATACGGCTGCCGAGACGCTCTTTGCCGGCGAGTCGGGTGCCGTAGAACCGCTGGAGGGTGCTTCGTTGAGCCGGTTTCTGCCTTCGCTGGCGGCGGTGCGCATGCGCGAGCAAGGCTGGCAGAGACTGCGTACCATGATGCAGTGCCAGGGTCTGCGCGCCGGGCGAGAGCCCTTCCTGGCCGATGTCTGGTTTTCAACGTACATGACCTCGGGCGGCGGCCGGCTGACGGCGATGATCATCGACGCCACGGTAGAGACTCGCGATCGGGAAGAGGCCAACCTCGAACAGGTTCTGGTCGGCTCGCGGCTGGCCATCGGTGCGGTCTCGCATGAGATCCGCAACATCTGCGCGGCGATCTCGGTGGTGCAGCAGAATCTGGCCGGCGGCTTCGGGGCCGCGGCTGGCGCTGCGGTGGGTGCTGCCGTTGGGTTGGCGCCCCCGTATGCGGAGGATCTCGATGCGCTTCGCCAACTGGTGGCTGCGCTCGAGCGCATTGCCTCGGTGGAGCTCTCGCTGGTCAAACGCCAGGCCAGCCGGGTGAGCCTGGAACGCTTTCTACGCGAGCTGGCGATCATGATTCAGCCCTCGCTGCGGGAGGCCGGCATTGCGCTTGAGTGGAGAGCGGATGCGGGCCTGCCGGATGTGCTTGCCGATTCCCATAGCTTGCTGCAGGTGTTTCTGAACCTGGTCCGTAATGCGGAGAGCGCGCTCGCGACGACCACGAACGCGCGACTTTGCCTGCAGGCGGTCCGTACCGGTGCCCGGGTGCAGATCCGGCTCTCGGACAACGGCCCGGGTGTGCGCCATCCAGAGAAGCTGTTCCGACCCTTCCGGGTAGGGGCGGCTGGAAGCGGCGGGTCTGGCCCGGGCCGGGCGGGGAGCGATGGAGGATCGGGGCTCGGCCTCTATCTTTCTCGAGCGATGATGCTTAGCTTCCACGGCGATCTGCGCTTTGAGCCGGGGCTTGAGGGAGCCACTTTTCTGGTCGAGATGGTCGCCGCGGAAGCGGTGGGGGCAGATGCCGCGTGAGCCAGCTCTCCGATCCACCCATCCGTATCCTGCTGGTGGATGACCATACTTTGTTTCGCGAAGGCTTGCGCCGCATGCTGGACGCCGAACCAGGCATGCAGGTGTGCGGCGACTTCGGCCTGGCGACTGAAGCCGAGAGGGCCCTGGTGGACGGACTGGCCTTCGACGTGGCCCTGGTCGACTACGAGCTGGCGGCTGGCGGAGAGACCTTCGCCGACGGCCTGGAGCTGGTGGCGCTGCTGCGCAAGGTGCGCCCCGACGCGCATGCGCTGGTGGTTACCGCCGGGCTGGAGCTGGCCGATCTGCTGCGGGCGGTGCAGGAGCTGGGGGCGGGCATCTTTCTGAAGACCGAGCCGCTGGCTGAGCTGATGCTGGCGATTCGCCGGACTGCGCGGGGCGAGCGCTGGATCTCCTCCGGCGCGGCGATGGAGCTGCTTGCGGGCCGATCGGCTTCCGCTGCGCCGGTCAGCGGCGGCCAGGTGGTGCTGAGCGAGCGCGAGTCTGCCGTGCTGCGCGGTGTACTGGAAGGGCTCAGCAACAAAGAGATTGGGGCGCAGCTTGGCCTGAGCGAAAGCTCCGTTAAGGCTGTGCTGCAGAAGCTGTTTGAGAAGACGGGCGTGCGCAGCCGGTCGCAGCTGGTGCGCTTTGCCATTGAGACCCAGCTTGGCGGAGGCTGATGGCTGAACCGGGACGCCCAGAACACGAGAGTGCGGCGAATCTGGCCCATCTACCTTGGTTTTGCGCTACACTGCGACGGGATAAGCACCCACGGCGAGTGTGCGCCGCCCTTGGGTGTACGCATGACAGGCGAGGAGACGCAGTTTGGCGAAGGTTGCTACACACCGCTTCACCCTGGTGCTGGACTCGGTGTTGCCCAGTGTCGAACGTGTGGAAGGGGCTGCGGAGACGCTTGCGCGGCAGGCCGGCTTTGCGGACGAGATCTCCTTGCAGATCTCGATGGTGTGCCGCGAGGCGGCGGTCAACGCGGTGCTGCATGGCAACCGCTACGATTCGCAGAAGCACGTGACGGCCAGCTTTGAGCTGACCGGGCAGGCCTTGATCGTGCGTGTGGGGGATGAAGGCGAAGGGTTTGACGCAGGGAAAACTCCCAACCCGCTTGCGCCCGAAAATCTGCTGCGCACGACCGGCCGCGGCATCTTCCTTATGCGTGCTTTGATGGATGAGGTACACTTTCGCCAGTTGAGCCCAGGCACGGAGATCACCCTTATTAAAAATAGACACTCCCAGGAGAGCAAAGCATGAGCATGAAGTTCAAGACCCGCGAGGTGGATGGCGTGACCATTCTGGATATGAGTGGACGCATCACCCTAGGCGAGGGAAGTGGCACGCTGCGCGATGCCGTGCGCGATCTGGTCTCCAAAGGCTCGAAGAAGATTCTGCTGAATCTAGAGGGAGTCGACTACATCGACAGCTCTGGCCTGGGTGAGCTTGTGGCTGCCTACACGGCGGTGAAGAACTCCGGCGGCGATCTGAAGCTGGTCAATCTGACCAGAAAGGTGAGCGATCTGCTGGTGATCACCAAGCTTGCTACTGTTTTCGATGTTCAGGAAGATGAGGCTTCCGCGGTCGGCTCGTTTGCCTAAACTCCGTGGATGAGTGGGTTGCCTGGTTCTTGGTCGCAGTCGCTTGATTGCTTGAATAGCTCGGCTGTGAAACACATGTACGCTTTGAGGAGCCATGCACACGCTTTCTAAGAGTCGTCTGGTCGCGATGTGGTGCGCGATCCTGCTTCCTCCTGCCTACTTTTATCTGCTGCTCTCGCGGTCGTTGAGCCGGCTGCCCTTTCTCGACGACTATTATTCTGTGCTGCAGTTCCTGCTCGA
The DNA here is from genome assembly GCA_937873145.1 of uncultured Granulicella sp. Lineage (GTDB taxonomy): Bacteria > Acidobacteriota > Terriglobia > Terriglobales > Acidobacteriaceae > Edaphobacter. The sequence continues at coordinate 22,624 of CALMVK010000211.1, forward strand.
GTGGAAGCAGGAGCACGGGATGCAGCATGTGGTCCAGATCCTGACCTCGCAGCACAATGAATATCGCCTGATGTTTGAGAACGTTTTCTTTGGCCTGCAGTACTCCTTGCTGGGGCACACCGACCTGCGCGCCCTTGCCATTCTCGGCGATCTGTTTGTCCTCCCCATCTTTGGCGTGCTCTATCTCATTTGGAAACAAGGCGATAGGAGCCAGGAGCAGATTCTGTGGTTCGTGCCGGTCTCGTGGATTCTTTTTCAGTTGCAGTACGCTTCAAGTCTCAACAGTGCGATGGCTCCTTTGCAGAATCTTCCGGTCATCCTGTTCGCGCTGCTTTGCTGCTTTCTGGCGGCTCGACCAGGAGCCTGGGCTTTTGTGGCGGCGGTGGTTTCTTTGGCCTTGTGCATTGGCTCCTCGGGGAATGGGCTGTTTCTTTTACCGGTGGTGGGCCTGCTTTATCTGCAGCAAAGGCGCTACCGAGACCTGGGGCTATGGGTGCTGGCTGGAATTGTGCTTTGCCTTACCTACTTTCATGGCTATAACTTCGGTGCATCGCAGTCGCATGCCGACAAGAGTCTGCTGAGCTCGTTCAAGCATCTTTCGCCGGCCTACGGAGCGGCGTTCCTCGGCTCCATCGCAGCCAAGGCGAATCCGTTGCCTGCTGTTGCGTTTGGCGTGGTTCTGGTGGCTGTGTTCGTGGTTGCGACCTGGCAGCGTCTTTTCCGGCGAAATGCCGCTCTTTACTACTCGGCACTGTTCTTTTTTGTAACCGCTTTCGCCGTCTCCGGTCTGCGCTCCGACCTGGGCCTGGTGAGCGCGCTGGGCTCGCGCTACCGCATCAATTCCACTGTGTTGGTGGTCCTGATTTATTTCTACCTGGTGCAGCAGTACAGACCGGAGCGCTGGCGGCCTACCGTGCAGGCGCCTGCCGCGGTTCTTCTGGGACTGGCTTTGATCGGATTCGACCTGCTCTCGGACCAGGGAGGACAGAAGGTTTTGCTTACGCGACGCCAGAAGCTTGAAGCTGCGATGCTGCGTTGGGAGCGCCATGAGCCTCGCGAGGAGGCAACCAGCTCCGCGCCCGGGGACTATACCGCTGAGAATGAGAAAAAGGGATTTTACGAGCCGGTAGAGCCCTTTCTCTCGGAAGCGATTGAGGCCGGCATCTACCGCTTGCCCGCGCTTCCCGGGCAACACTAGGGCTTTTCCAAGGACTTGTGGACTAGAGGAGGCTCTTGCTTTGGTCGGGGCGAGAGGATTCGAACCTCCGACCCCCTGGTCCCGAACCAGGTGCGCTACCAGACTGCGCTACGCCCCGAACCGATAAAGAGAGTTGTCCGTGACCCACTCACCCGAATGTAGAGGGCGCTCAGGAGGCACCTCTAGGCTCGCGGCTGGACAAGATTCACTTTACCAGAGTTTGCTAGGCCGCGGACAGCGCGACGACTTGCGCTGACGCGCATCTAGATATGCGAGGATGGCTTCCATGCGTGAACGCCGCGGGATCGTCGAGCAGTGGAAGGCCGGGCGCGGAGGCGTTTTGGTGACCCTGGTCCATGCTGAGGGGTCTTCTTACCGGCGTCCTGGTGCGCGGTTGCTGACGCATGTCTCCGGCAACGGGCACACAGGAACGATCAGCGGCGGCTGTCTGGAGGGCGAGGTCGTACGCCGTGCGGCGTGGATTGCCCGCGATCACGCCGCGATCGAGCGCTACTCCATGAGCTTTGACGATACAGCCGACATTCCCTATGGTCTTGGCTGCGGAGGAACGGTCGATCTGCTCTTTGAGTCGCTCGATACACCGGAGGCGCGTGCGCTGCTTATGGCCATGGCTGGGTCGCTGGAGGGTCGGGAGGCGACTGTGATCAGTTTTCTTCCTGACGCAGAGCGCGGTCTGCGCCGTCTCGTCTTCGACGCCCGAAGGGAAGTTGTCTTTGCCAGTGAGGGTCTAAAGCCGGAGAAGATTGACTGTGCGCGCGGGCTTGAGCCGGGCCGGAGCTACGAGGGACGCTTTGTAGAGCGCTTGACGGCTCCCCAACGGCTCTTCCTGCTGGGCGCGGGGGACGACGCCAAGCCGCTGGTTGAGTTGGCTACGCTGCTTGGCTGGTCGGTGATTGTGGCTGACGGCAGAGCCCAACTGGCCCGACCGGAGCGATTCCCGCAGGCGGAGCGTGTTTTGGTGCTCTCCGCGGGAGAGCTTGCTGAACTTGGACTTAGGCATGAGGACGCCGTCATTGTCATGACTCACAGCTATGAGCAGGATCGCGAGTGGCTGACCGCCATTTTAGGAGGTCCGCCACGGTACGTGGGTCTGCTGGGAGCGCGTCACCGTAGCAGTTTGCTGGTGACTGAGGCCGCTGCGGCCCTGGGCAAGACGGTAGAGGAGTGCTGCCGAGCGCTGTTTGCCCCTGTAGGTCTTTCTTTGGGCGGAGACGGACCCGAGGCGATCGCTCTTGCAATCTGTGCCGAGATCCAGGCCATCACCAGTGGAGGCCTAGGAAATTCAAGACGTCTCCAGGCACTGGAGATCGCCGAGCAGGTAGAGCAAGGCGGGGCCTCTCTTTATTTGCAGGCATACTGCGCGCTCAATGCAGGATGAGGCACGTGGCGGCAGTGATCCTGGCTGCGGGGGCGTCCCGGCGGCTGGGCGAACCGAAGCAACTGGTGCGGCTTGGCGGAGAGACCCTGCTTGAACGTTCGGTGAGGATCGCCTTTGAGGCGGGCTGCAATCCAGTGATTGTGGTGCTGGGAGCCTCATCCGCGGCAATTCTCTCCCAGTCTGTGCTTGCTCCCGCGCAGGTTGTACTCAATCCCATTTGGGAAGAGGGGATGGCCTCCTCTATCCGCGTGGGCGTGGAAGCGCTGCCGCCCGAGACCGGGGCCGTGATTTTGCTTGCCTGCGATCAGCCTGCGGTGACCGCCGGGCATCTCGGGCGTCTTGCCTCCGAGGCGCCTGGAGAGCCCGTGGCATCCGCGTACGCCGGAAGACATGGCGTGCCTGCGTACTTTCCCGTATCAAATTTCAAAGAGCTATTGCAGTTGCGTGGCGACCAGGGCGCACGGCATCTACTGGCCGCGGCACGGACCCTGCCTCTACCCGGGGGAGAGATCGATGTGGACACGCCCGAGAGCCTTGGAGATGCTCGGGCTATGACCACGGATGAGACCTAACCAGCAGAACAAAGTGCAGTGGAACAAGACAACAATAAGGGCGAAGATCGAGAGCAAGGAACGGATGCTGTGCAGCTGGGATCGACAGGCGAATACGGGAACTCTGGCTTGACCAGAAGGACGACGTATACGAGCTGTATAGCAAACGTAATTTGCTAAGCTTCCTCGCTTTCTACGTCAGTACCGGCTCCCATAGTAACGATGCAAGGCAGAACAACCATGAGCAAAAAAGCGCCGGCTACCAGAAAGTCGTGCATAAGCTCTCTTTTCTGTCGGAGCGCCTCGTGGGCTCTCCTGACAAGATTGAGGATCGCGCATGATGGCGGTGCAGGGATATTCCCCGTGTCAGCTAAATTGAAAACCTTCGTTCGCTGCTTGTTCCACGAAGGTGGGAGCCATGGTCGGGCGTCAGCGGCCTTGCGCGCGCATCTTCGCCTGAATCGACTCGACGAAGTGCCCTACGCTTTGGATGGATTCGAGCTCCGCGGTCTGAAACTTGACTTTGAACTGCGCTTCCGTTGCGACCACGATATGGATGTGGTTGAAGGAGTCCCATTCGGGCACACTGGCGGCGGTCAGCTCCGGGGTCAGGACCAGGTGGTCCGAGTCCAGCACATCTCTGAAGATCTCGGTTAGTTTGCTGTAAATCTCTTCCTGCTGCATGGTTTGGCTGAGCCTCAGAAGTGACGGAGCGCGCTCTCGCTAGGCTCGGTGGGGGACTGGTTTACGGCGAAAGGACGACGCTCCGGCCGCTCCGCCGTGCGCTCAAGCGAGCGCGTGACAAGCTCGCGTGAGCCTAACCCGACGGCCAGGGACAACGTGAGTACGATGCCGCCGAACAGGATTCCGAAGGCCAGCTCCACGATGGTGCCGCCGATCTGCAAATGGTCGAGCACCATGGCCGCGGTGAGCACCAGCACGAGCCATTTGACGCCCATCGAAAGAAAGCGCGCATATTGCAGTTGAGTATTGACGGCGCCGATGAGCACGGTGCGCGCGAGGAAGCGTGCGATCAGATTGCCGGCGAACAGCAGCAGCACCGCACCTACGGTCCGGGTGAGAAAGGGCAGCAGCGACATGGTCAGCTCGGAGTTGTTGGCGTAGGAGGCATCGAAGGCCGAGATGCCGATGATCAGGCCTAGTACCACGCATCCCCAAAAGGTAAAGCGGCCTGCCAGCGCCGTCGGGCTGTGATCGGGCGACCAGTCCGAGATGCCGGTGCTTTGCTTGCGCGCCATGCGGTCGTCGAACTTTGCCGCGGTTAGACCGCGCCGCAGCAGGTAGCTGAGGAGCACGCCGATGGCCGTAAGAATGCCGAGCGCCAAGATAAACGCAAGCAGGCCTGGCAAGATGCTGATTAGAAGCGATGCCACGCGCAGCACCGATTGATGCAGCGCGTCGGACATTTGATGCCACATGGACAGGTTCTCCGGGTAAGCGGGTGGGGCTGGGTACTGGTCAGGCTGAAGTGCGATCTGCATGGCAAACTCCTTCTGCGGCGGCGCGGGAACCGAAGCGAAACCTCGGCACGTCAGGGATTGAAACGGTCCGGCCAGCGCCAACGCGAGACAAGGTAGGGTTTATCGGTTTCAAATGCTGCGGCAAGCGCCTCGATGTGCTGCTCGGGATCTCTGCCGCTGCTGGTTTGCAGGATGTGGGAGGCGACCCAGGCAAGATAAAGCGGCGTCAGCGCGCCGAGAAGATGGCCACGATTGATGGTGCGTAACCGGTACGCCAGCAAGAAGTCATAAACGATGCGCGCCCAGAGCGAGTCGGGCATGATGAAGGTTTCGGCCGACAAGACCGAAAGGCGCTTGAGCCCCAACAGCGATTGGGGCGGAAGGACCAGCGACCAGATCTCCGACAGGTTCCCGTAGGCGTTGCGGAAGGCTTCGAGCATCGGCTGGACCTCATCGCGTGTGTGCATGCCGGAGACCGCCAACGGATCGGCCAGCCTGGCCGGCTGCGCTACGCGGGAGCGCTGCCAGAATGCAGCTTTGGCGTCGATATCGGAGAAGAAGGAGCCGGTGACGTGGGCCAGGATGCCGTTTAGATCATGAACCGTGGGCTGCGGGAGCAGGCGGACTCCCGCCTCTACCTGTGTGATGGTGAAGCCTGCGACGGCTGCCTCAGAGACGGGCCAAAGGAGCGCCTCATGCTGATTGGCTGCTGTGAATCGTTGCGCGGCCGCGGCCAGGCGGGCGGCCAGGCGCGTGGAGAGGCCCAGGTCGATGGCCAGGGGAAACCGTGCTGCCGCGCCGAACAACGCTCGCGAGAGCGGATAGAGGATCGCCGAGTTGACCAAGCCGGAGCGTGCCTGCAGCGAATAGCGCGCTGTCGCCAGGTCGCAGCCGTTGCTTCCCGCAGTCCCTTGCACGGCCTCCGCCAATCCGTGCAGAGCCTGTGCGGTCAAGCTCTGCGCCTCTGGCCCAAGCAGCAGCATCGAGCTGGCCTGGTGCTGCTGCGCAAGTTCATGCACGGTCAGGAAGTCCGTGGCGGTCAAGCTCCACGAGCCGGGAGAGGGAACCGCCGGCGTATACGCCACCACACGCAGCGAAGGAGTTTCGAGCAGGGCTACGTCTGCATCTGGCGTGGCGACCATTACGCTTTTGGCTGCGAATGCCTCTGCCAGATGCGTAAGCAAGTCTCTAGCTGCGTCCTGGGTGAGGGATGGAAGGCTGACCAGCAGCGCGGCCTGTGTCTTATGCGGATGCTGGGCCGAGTGGTGCGGATCGACTGTGGTGGAGGTGGTCGCCATGCGTTTGTCTCCATTCTAGACGGATCAGGCGGATGTGGAGACGGGCGCCGCGGGAAGAGACAAGATGCCGGCCAGCGGAATCCTTACCCAGGCTGGACGGTTGTTCAACTCGTACAGGAGTTCGTAGAGTGCCTTCTCGAGCAGATAAGCGCTGAGCAGCAACTCGGCCTGGGCGGGCTCGGGCAGCAGGTCGGGGTGCACGGCGATGGTTTGCCGATAGGCGCGCAGGAACTCCGCCGAGACGGCGTTCTGCCATAGCCGCGCCCATGGCTCGAGCGCCCGTTGCCGGTCTGGACGCCGCTGCACGTAGCTGTCAAGCCCTGAGTAGGCCGCGTACGAGAAGCTGCGCAGCATGCCTGCCACGTCTTTGAGCGGACACTGTTTGCGGCGGCGCTCATCGAGTGTCCGAGCAGGCTCACCCTCAAAGTCAAGCAGTATGAAGTCATTTTTGGCCCGCAGCACCTGGCCCAGATGATAGTCGCCGTGGATGCGGATGCGCTGGCCTGAGGCGCGCGTGCCGGTGATGACGTGGGCGCGCGCGAAGAGCTCAATACGCCGGCTGAGGATGACGGCCGCATCGTCCGCGGTCAGGTCTTTGAGCGTGGCCATGCGTAGTTTCAGAGCGTCCAGGGTGTGGTTGATCTGCGCGTCGATGCGCAGAGCGTCGACGCCCAGATCGTCCGCGGTCAGGGGCTCGGTCTGGAAGGCCGGATCGTCGGTCGGGGTAGCGAGCGCCAGGTGCATCTCCGCGGTGCGCCGGCCGAGCAGCGCGGCTGCATCGAGATAGAAGCCGGCGTGTTCGCGTGCGGCGGCTGGGATTTGGGCTTCGCCCAGCAGGCTGGGGACCGAGCCTTCTTCGGAGGGGGGTGGATAGGTCGCGACCGACTCATAGAAGCGCGCGAGCTCATCGAGCGTCCACTGCCAGCCGTCCCCCTCGTTGGTGACGAGGCCCTGCAGCATTCCGAGCGTGGTCGGGCCTTCCGGAGTCATCAGCGTCAGCTCGCCCAGGAAGGGGGCGATGCGTGGAAAGTGGGCAACTTCGGTGAGGAAGCGGCCAATCTCGACGTCTGGATTTTCACCGAGCTGCAGTTTGCGAAACATTTTGAAGATGAGTCGCGAGCCATAGAGGAGGCTGGTGTTGGATTGCTCGGCGGAGGCTGTGCGGGCGGGCAGAGGCTCCTCACCACGTGCGGCGGCGAAGGCCGAAGAGCGGCGGCCGACCAGACGGGCGGCGGAGGGTTCTGTGGTCTGCGAAGTCGGTGGCGGACTTTGCGGATTGAGCGTTGCCGGCTGGGCAGCGGCGCCCGGCATCTGGTTGACGATGGCCGGTGCGACCGCGGCCAGCTCGATCGAGTGCTGGCCCAGAATGGCTTCTGTGATCGCTTCGGCCTCCTGCGACTGCGGCGCGACTTCATGGGCGGGCTGGGCGTGATGCGCGGCCACGATGGTTGCCGCGACCTGCTCTGCCGCCTGGTGCAGCGTGCGCGCGGGCAGGGTCGTTTCATTGGCGATCAGATGCAGCAGGCCCTGGCGGAAATCCTCCCGCACCGTGGCGTCATGCAGCAGCGCCGGGCCGGTGGGCGTGGTGAGCGTGCTGAGGATGCTGAGCGGTGCAAAGGTTCGCAGGCGCTCAGTGGCCTCCGCGCCGGAGGTGAACGCGAGCGGAAGCGCGTAGCGGTCGCCAGAGCCGTCCGAGTAGGTCAGGTCGAGCAGGCAAAGCGCATCGCCGAGCGTGCTTGCCGCTGGGACCGCCAGCCCTGTCAGCAGGTTTCCCGCCGCGGAGAGGCCGACCGCCGATGGCATCTCCATCCACTGCGCAATGGCGACTGAAGCGATGGTGCGCGTCTTGGCGCCGAACCAGCGCTGCCGCGGCAGCCAGGCCGGCAAGGCCGCCTCAAGCAGATCCTGCCCGGAGCCGGAGAGCAGCCCAGCCCAGCCTTTGGTGAGCAGGTCAAGCGCCACCTGCTCGTTTTCGCCCTGGCCTTCGCCTTGTTGGGCCGGTGCCAGCTCCGGCATGTCCGGGGAAGGCTGCAGCTCAAACCAGAAGAACGAGTAAGGCGCAACCGTGAGCGGGTAGGCTCCGGCTGTGATCTGTGGAAACGACACGTAGCCCAGCATCTCCACCGGGATCAGCCCGGCGTAGGCTTTCAGGTCGAGCGAGACGGGCTGTGCAAAGCGCGACAGATTGGCCACGCACAGTACGGTCTCCATGGTGCCGTCTTCGCGCTCTAGATTGCGCAGGTAGGCAAGCACCTTGCGGTTTTCCGGATGCAGGAACTCGAGCGTGCCCCGGCCGAAGACCTGGAAGAGCTTGCGCAGCGCGATCATGTTGCGCGTCCAGTGGAGGAGACTCGACTGGTCGCTTAGCTGGGCTTCGACGTTGACGACCTGGTAGCCGTAGATGGGGTCCATGACGACGGGGAAGTAGAGCCGGGCGGGGTCGCATTTGCTGAAGCCGGCGTTGCGGTCCGAGTTCCACTGCATGGGGGTGCGCACGCCGTTGCGGTCGCCCAGGTAGATGTTGTCGCCCATGCCGAGCTCGTCGCCGTAGTACATGATGGGGGTGCCGGGGAAGCTGAGCAGAAGTGAGTTCAAAAGCTCGATGCGGCGGCGATTGTTATCGACCAGCGGAGCCAGACGGCGACGGATGCCGACGTTGATGCGCATGCGTGGATCGGCCGAGTAGGCGAGATACATGTAGTCGCGCTCGTCGTCGGTGACCATCTCGAGGGTGAGTTCGTCGTGATTGCGGAGAAACAATCCCCACTGGCAGGAGTCCGGAATGGGCGGCGTCTGCGCCATGATGTCCGTGATGGGCAGGCGGTCTTCCTGGCGGAGCGCCATGTAGATGCGCGGCATGAGCGGGAAGTGGAAGGCCATGTGGCACTCATCGCCCTCGCCGAAGTAGGGGCGTACGTCCGCAGGCCACATGTTGGCTTCCGCGAGCACAAGGCGATTGCTGTACTCGGCATCGATCACGGCGCGGATGGCCTTGATCTTGACGTGGGTTTCCGGGACGTTCTCGCAGCTGGTGCCGTCGCGCTCAATGAGATAGGGGATCGCGTCGAGACGTAGCGCATCCACGCCGAGGTCAAGCCAGAAGCGCATGGCCGTCAGCACCTCTTCCATCACGCGAGGATTGTCGAAGTTGAGGTCCGGCTGGTGCGAGAAGAAGCGGTGCCAGTAGAAGGCCTGAGCCTGGTCGTCCCAGGTCCAGTTGGACTTTTCGGTATCGGTGAAGATGATGCGGACGCCCTCGTACTTACTATCCGTGTCGCTCCACACGTACATGTCGCGCTCGGGCGAGCCGGGGGCTGCCAGCCTTGCAGCCTTGAACCACGGATGCTGGTCGCTGGTGTGATTGATGACCAGCTCGATCATCACCTGCATGTTGCGCTTATGGGCGGCGTCGAGGAAGAGCTTGAAGTCGTTCATCGTGCCGTAGGAGGGGTTGACATCGGTATAGTTCGCGATGTCGTAGCCGTCATCCCGCAGCGGCGAGGGCATGAAGGGGAGGATCCAGAGGCAGGTCACGCCGAGATCCTGGAGGTAGTCGAGCCGCGACATCAAGCCCTGAAAATCGCCGATTCCGTCGTTGTTCGAGTCCGCGAAGGCACGGACGTGCAGTTCGTAGATGATGGCGTCTTTATACCAAAGCGGATCGGTCGCACTGCCCAGCTTCTTCACACTTACTCCTCGGGTTTCATTTGTGATGCGCGATTCAATGGCAGCGGCGAGGTCATTCGCCTGGGCCGAACCTAACCGGGAACCCCCGGCGGGTGAGTCAGTTTCCGTCCGCAGCAAAGGCGGTAGTGTGCGTGCGCAGCTCTGAGTCGTAGGCAAAGTGCCGCTTCAGGCCGAGGAACCGTACTTCAAAGAAGTCGTAGCTCAGCTTCGCGACGACAAAGGTAGTGAAGAACGCGAGCGGCAAGGTAAGTATCCCCCCGATTGCCGGAGAATGGAACCGCGTGGTCGCAGCTATCAATAATGCCAGCCAAACCCTTCCCCACACGATGTGCCATACATAGAACCCGTAGCTGTATTTGCCGAGTATCCGCGCCGGCCGCAGATGGAAGAGCTGGAAGGCGAACGATCCGGTCCGCAGCGTCATCCCGATGAGCCCCATCGATGCGATGCCGATTACGGTCAGACCCCAGGTGAGCAGAGCCGATTCGGGAAGCTGCCACATCCACAGCGCGGCAGCGAAGGCTGCCAGGAAGACCCACTTCATCGCCCGCTGCACCCGATCTGCGGCCGGCCCGCGCAAGAGCAGCGCCAGCAGCGCGCCGTAGAGCAGGTCGTCCAGCCGGAAGGGAAGCGCCCGCAGCAGCCAGGTGTCGGCTGTCTCGGGTGTCCAAGCCTTGACGGCCCATACCCGCAGCAGCAGAGTCAGTGCGCATAGCCCCGCGCAGATCCAGATCAACCGAACCCGGTCGCGCACCCACCACACCACCAACGGCCAGGCGAGATAGAACTGTTCCTCTACGCACAGGCTCCACAGATGCGCGAGCGACGCCTGGGCCATGGGGTGGCGAGGGCTGGGCACGATGTACAACAGCGGATGTGCGTTGGCGAAGAAGTTGCCCACGTAGACCAGGAATGAGAGCTGTTGCCAGCGCCAACGATACCCGACGATCGGGGTTAGTACAGCCAGGATCGCAAACAGCAGAAAGACGAGCGGAAAGATACGCACACTGCGGCGCGCGAAGAATCGCTTGAAGAAGTGGCTGTCGTGGCGAGTGTCGAAGAGCACACCGGTAATCAGAAACCCCGACAGCACAAAGAAGAGATCGACTCCTGCGCCGCCGCGCAGCCGGACTTCGTTGATGGCTCGCAGCAGAAAGCCACCGTGCGTGCCGCCGCCGCCGTAGTGATCGGCAAAGACCAGGGTTACGGCCAGGGCGCGGAGGCCGTCGAGCGCTGGAAAGCGCATCCTGTAGTCGATGGGGCTGAACCTGGACTGCATGTGTCTGTGGCTCCGTTCGGCTTAGGTGCTGATGCGCGTGCGCAGCACGAAGTGCCAGACGGCCCACGCCGCCGCGAAGACTGCTCCGAACAGCGCTGCCACCCCCAGCCAGCGCCCGTCGCTGGGCTTGCGCCGCGTCTCCCGGCCCTGGCGGACGTTTTCGGCAAAGGCGATCCAAGCCTCCTCCACCGGAATTGCCGTTTCGCCTTCGGCTTGCTGCTCGGCGGCAAAGCTGGCCTCGAACTTCGCCATCCACAGGGGCTCCTCGAGTCCTGCGGTCTGCACGTATGCGCGTACGATTCCTTTGCGAAGTACGCCTCCGGGCAAAGCCTTGAACTCACCCCGCTCCAGCTCCTCAAGGTGCCTGGGATGGATCTTCGTCACGTCCGACAGATGATCGAGAGACACGCCGAGCCGCATTCGCTCCGCCTGCAGCTCCGCTCCGAACGCCGCACCCGCTCCCGTCATGCCTGCGCACACCTTCCCGGTCGTCCGATCTTTGTTGCAGGAGCAGGCGCACGTCGCGCTCTCCTACAACTAAAGTAACGCAAACACGTCGCAAAGACTGCCGCCGAGCCGCCCTCAATCGAGGACTCCGCTGCTAGACTGAGGCGGAGCCACCGATGCCTTGAGGCGGACCATCCGATGCGTGTTCCGGTACCAGATCGATTCGCCGCCAAGCCCGCCCTGCTGTTTATCGCGGCGCTGTTCGCGGCGCAGTTGCTGGTCGGCACGGATCTGTTGTTCTGTGTGCTCACCGCGGCTTACGTCGGCCTCTTCGTGCTCGGCTTCAATGCTGCCGGAGGTTTGCTGTATCCTTCCGGGGCCTTCATCTTCTTCAACGGCACGCTCACGGCTATCTTCGGCCTCGTCTTCAAGTGCTTCCTTGGCGAGCCCGGCGAAAAGTTTCTGCTTAGCCCGGTCACCAGTATGCTGGCGTACTGCGGAGGCATGGGAGGTATGGCGCTGGCCGCCTTTTTGACTGCGCGCCTGCGCCCTAAACGCGGGCTGCTCGCCCATATCGGCAGCGGCGAGATGATGAAGCGCTCGGCCATCGGGTGTCTTTTTTTTGGGATCTTCGTCGGCATCACGACGAACAGCGCCGGAGAAGGCACCATCGGCAGCGCCTTCCGGCAGGTCAACCACTTTATCCAGATGGCCATTCTGCTGGCTACCGCTTACGAGATCTATCGCTCGAACGGCGAGCGCAGCACCAACTGGATCGTCTGGGCGGGAGGCGCCTGGTATCTCGGCACCGGCCTGATTACTTTCGGCAAGGAGGGCATGTTCCTCGGCACGCTTACCTGGGCGGTCGCCGCGGTTGCGCTCGGCTACGACTTCAAAGTGAAGCAGTTGTTCTTTATGGGTATCGGCGGATTTTTGCTGGTCTACTATCTGGTGCCGTACTCGCAGTATGTGCGCAACTATAAGACGGGCGTTCGATCGCAGGACCTGCAGATCGCGCTCCATTATCTTGGCGACCTGGGCGAGACCCGCCGCTTATTTATTGAGCAGGATGAGACTCACGACATCACCGGCGAACCTCACCTCTTCGGCAAGCCGGAAGGTTTCTTCGACCGCATGAACATGCTTGCCTTCGACGATGCGCTCATCCATTACACCGATGACGGCTACGTCTACGGCATTCTTCCCACGCTTGAGTCTTACGCCAACATCGTTCCTCATTTCCTATGGCCCAGCAAGCCCAGCTTTGCGTATGGAAACGACTTTGGCCGGGAACTCGGCGTGATTACCGAAGACGATACCTCGACCGGCATCTCTTTTTCTCCTACGGGCGATGCGTACCATGAAGCTACGTGGTTCGGCGTGCTCGGCATCTGGCCCGTCATTGCTTTTCTCTTCTTTTTCTTTACCGACTCGCTGACCGGCAGCGCCCGCAAGGCGCCGTGGGCACTGCTGCCGATCTCGCTTGTCTCGCACACTGCGCCGGAAGGACTGATGCAAGGCACGATTTTTCTCACGACCTACGGCATCGTCAGCCTGGTGGTCATCGTTTTGTTTTCGCGCTACCTGCTGCCTGCGATCATTGCTGTTTTTACGGGCACGGGGCGCGGCCGCCTCGGCACCTTCACCCCAACTGCTTCTTCGGCCGGCCCGGCCACTTAGTTTAGAAGCTTTCCTGCTTCGGTTTTTAGGACCACAACAAAGTCTTTCCGTGGCCGTCTATCTTCGATAGAAGCTCGGTTGCGGGAAAGACATCGACTTAGGCACCCCCCTCGAGGTGCCCTCGCTCCCATCGAACCCATACACTCCCAACATGTTCTCGCCGCCACCCACGTCGTCCAACTCTTTTGCGCGCACGCTGAATTTAGCCCTGCTGGGGATTGCAGGCGTGTTTTTGGCCCTGCATGCTGTCCACCTCGCTGCCGACTTTCCCAATCAGTCGCCCTGGATGGACTGGTCCAAGTACACCGATGAGGGCTGGTACGGCGATGCCGCGATCCGCCACTTCCAGCTCGGCCACTGGTATGTTCCCGGCGACTTCAACCCTGCCGCCGCGCTTCCCGTCCTGCCTTCGCTTGAAGCGCTTCTGTTCGCCTTTACCGGCGTCTCGCTGGTTGCCGTCCGAGGCCTGACTGTCGCTATCTTCGCGGGCATTCTGCTTGGTTCGTGGCTGCTGCTTACCCGTGCCTCTGCGCCGGTTGAAGCCGAGCCTGTCCGATACGCTGCGGCCGCTCCTTCCTTGGCTGCCTCGACGGCCGTCCTGCTGCTGGCCGTAAGCCCTTTTTGCTTTGTCTTTACGCGCCTCGCCATCATTGAGCCGCTGCTGATCCTGCTGATGCTGTTTGCGTTGCTGGCGGCTTCCTCTCTGCGCCCGCTGCCAGCCGGCGTCTCCAGCCTGCGCGCCAATCTGTTCCCTTCGCTCGTCCTTGGCCTTCTGCTGCCGGCCATGGTTTTGACCAAGACGACCGCGCTTTTTCTCTTTCCCGCCCTCGCGTGGATGCTGTTTGCCTCGGCCGGCTACGGTTTGCGCGCCTTCCTGCGCCTTGGCCTGCCGATCGCTGCCTTGGCGGGCGCTCTTTGGCTCGGCTACTTTCTGTTGCTGATCCGGCCGCATTACCTGCTGGACTACCGCTATCTCTTCAGCGCCAACGCCTATACCGGTATGACGCGCGAGAACTGGCGTGAGGTCCTGCGCAACACCTTTACGGCCGGCGACTGGATTGGCCATCTCCTTTATCCGCTTGCGCTGGCTGCCGCCGCCTGGGCGCTTGTCCGCCTGCGCCGTCTGCGCGCGCATCCGCTGATTGCCGCGCTGCTGCTTTGGATCGGCGGCTACACCGCCTTCCTCGCGTACCATGACAATCTGCAGCCGCGATATTACCTTGTGATCGCGGTTCCGCTTACCCTGCTGCTACCGCTGGTCTTCGACGCCCTGGTTCTATCTCCGCTTACCCGGCGAAACCCGCGCCTGCGTCCTGCTGCGCTTGCGTTTGCCGCACTGGCGGCGGCCGCCATCGCTGTGCCGGATGCGCGGCTGACACTCCACTTTGTCCGCCACCCGGAGTACACGTTGCTGAACGCCGCCCGCCAGGTGCGCGAGTACATCCAAGCCGCCCAGCGCACCGACCCCTCGCGCAACCCGCTCATCCTGTCCATCTCGGGCTCCGAGCTGGCGTTGATGAACGGCCTGCCCAGCATCTGCGATGACTTCGGCACGCTTGAGTTGGGCGACCGGGTCAAGCTTTACCACCCCGGCTGGTATCTTGCCTGGAACCAGATCGACGACGACAAGATGGATGCCATGACGCCGCTTTACCATCCTGTGCGCGTCGCCACCTTTCCTGCGATGGACGACCCGGACCGCAATGTCCTGGTTCTTTATCGTCTCGACGCTGCCACTCAGGCCCCGGCTGGCCGCCATCGCCGCAAGCCGATTCCGCGAGCGTTGCAGACCAAGCTTGGGGAACAACCCAGCACGAGCCAGTTAGAACACTGAG
>CALMVK010000212.1 GCA_937873145.1 uncultured Granulicella sp.
CCGTCACCTCCGACGGATAAACAACACCACTCTCAGGCATCTCTCCATGCTCGGCTGTATGTGCCGTTTGGTTTCCGGCGTCCGCTTACGGTATCGATTTTGAATGCATGATGCCTCAGAAATACTCAGACCAATGCTCGTGATGTGGTCAGAGTCCACTGGCGTCGGCTAACTTCACGGATGCGCTTTGATTGCGGTCGTTGGCCCTCCTTCGTCGAAGTCGGAATGAATATGCCAGGGCACACTTTCAGCGGCAATCTCTCCATGTTGCCGCAGGTATTCGAGCGCGTAACTGTTCGCCGCGGGATCATCTTTCTGGTCTGCGAAGATGGCTGCTTCTATGGCAGCTTTGTCCTTCATGCCAAGCCGCCGGTACAGGATAGACAGATTGTAGTGTGCGGCAAGGTCGTCAGGATCGATGCCTTGCAGCGCTTCGTACTGCGCACGCGCAGGCTCATACTGATGTTGCTGGTAGTAAGAGAAGCCGAGTTCGCGTCGCGCGTCGCGTGAACGTGGAAACTTTCGCGTTACCTTTTCAAGGTCGGCAATAGCGGCATCGAGATTGCCTGAGTTCCGCTCGACCAACGCCATGTAGTAAAGCGCGCGGGAATTCTCTGGACTCAGCTTCAGAGCCTTCTCGAGGTTGTCGCGTGAGACACCGTACTTCTGCCACTGGAAGTTCGCCAAGGCGATATTGATATAGGCATCGGCGTAGTCCGGACGAAGACGAGCGACCTTCTCGAAGGCCTGTGCAGCGTCTCCATATTGCTGCGCATCCAGCAGGCCGATGCCGTAATTGTTCCAGCGCATCCACTCTTGATTGTCTGCTGAATGAACCGGTTCAGGCGTATTCTGCCCGATGTGCAAGATACGTGTGCGCTCAGCCATGGTGACGATTGGCTGCACGTAGTGTTGGTCCAGGCCGAAATCGACAAAGTGCTGGTTGAAGCGGCGGTAGTTGACCTGCGCCGTGACCGTTACACTTCCCGTCGACATCGTTGGAGGAATACGGAACTGATAACGAACGATCTGCGAGCGGCCGGACTGGATTGTGTTGTTGTAGGCGACAACGCGATTATTCCAGACCTGGTGCAAATCGTTGAGCGTGCCCTCTTTGTTGATCAGGCGGTTGGTAAAGCTATGCGCGCGTTCGTCGAGGGCACCGTCGGGCTTGAGAAAACCACTTATCATCAGAGTCTTACCACCATCGTCTTTGACGGTGAACTGTACCCAGGCTTCATACATGTCCCGTTGTTCTGGCACAAGGCTGTGAGCAATCCCTTTATTTTGGATGACGACTGAGACGGTCACGGCATCGCCGGGTTGCAAGGAGAAGGGCTCTGAGCCGAGTGGGGCGACAAGGCCGGTCTGGCGATCGGTTTCAAGTGCAAACAAATCCACGTTGAGAGCTTTATTCTTCAAAAAAGCAGTGGTCTTTGCGAGCTGTTCGTCATAGTTGTAATAGGTGGGCAGAAGCGTGTTTGCACCCAGCCAGCGATGGGAAGCGAGTTTTTCATCTTTTGCGCCCGTATCCGGCGAGGACAAAGTCTCTCTGCCCATATGGCAGGTCTGGCAAGTGGAAATGGAGTCCTTGCTGTAGAAAGGAAGGGGCGACTGCTTAGCGAAGGACGAGAGCTGCCACTCGTCAGCAAGGAAAAATGCACGCTGCCACTTGTAACCATTCAACGTTTGCGGAAGCTCAGCTTTATGGCAGCTAGTGCAGAACTCCGATGTTCGATAGAAAGGCTGCATCACTGCTTTGCTGTGGCGGTCGAGATGAGCGAGAATATCGGCATCGCTTACCTTGCCGTAGATGGGCTTGCCAGCTTCGTCGACCAGCACCGCAGGCTGACCCATAACGTAGGAGCCGGTGCCTCGCTGATCGACTCTCTTGATCGAGTGACACACGGTGCAGGTGATGCCGTCGTCGTCGGTGGAACGACGCTGCGAAACACCCTTGGTGACGGATCCGGAAAGAAGCGCAATTGGATTGTGACAGCCCTCGCAATGACGCGCAAATTCGGGACCTTTGCTGTCCATCAGCAACTTAACGTTGCGTTGATACCACGGCGCTCGGAAGCTGTTGGCATGCGCAGATTGACGCCACTCCTTATGGGACTCCTGATGGCAACGCGAGCAATACTGCGCCGTGGGAAAGCTTTCAGGATCCAGGAATTCACCGGTGTCGGTGGAGGCGTGCGAAGGCAGAAAGGGTTGGTCGTCGCCAAAATGAAAGTCGTATTGGGCCGCGGTTTTGACGTGGTACATAGAACGGTCTGCGCCAGGATCGACACTAGCAAGCGTGACTGCAGGCTGCACCAGATTGCGGATAGAGAGAAGTATAAAAAGCAGCGCCGCTCCAAGAAGCAGCCGGTAAAGCATCCGGGGCAGTTGGCGTCGATTACGCAAGACACGGAAGGGAATCAATGAATCGGTCCTCCTGTTTTTGCGCTGACAGATCCTGCCGCTTTGGTCTGCAGGTTCGATTCGCTGAGCGGATCCAGAACGCCTTTCCCGCTGCCTTGGCGAACCACGAAGATACCATCGATTCCCGGTAGCGTTATTGTTTCAGCGGCTGCTCCGGGCCAACGGACTTGAATCTTGTCAATCTTCGTCGCACCTCCGAGACCAAAATGGAGGCGCTGATCCGACGACGAAGCGAAGCTCCCACCGCTGATTACATCGCTGCGCTGAGTAAAGCCGTTTGCCGTAACAAAGACTGTTGCGCCGATTGCGTCGCGGGGAGTCTTGCCAGCTCCGGCCAGCTTCAGTTCAACCCAATGATTGCCATTGCTGATCAGATTGCGGAGCACGGTGGGAGAACCATCCATGTTGTTGATGACTGCGTCTACCCTGCCATCATTGAATAAATCGCCAAATGCAAGTCCGCGTCCGACGCCAAGTTTGGCCAGCCCTGAGCCTTCCACGGGGGGCACCAGCTCCAGCTTGCCGGCATTGCTGTGAAATAAAAGTACGCGCTGCTTGTACGTGGTGCCCCAAGGAAGATTGTCCACTTCTGGGTAGACATGGCCGTTAGCTTCGAGAAGATCGAGCCAGCCGTCGTTGTCGTAGTCGAAGAAGGCCGTGCCCCAGCCGAGAAAGGGAACTGTCTCTTCCGCAATGCCCATCTGGTAGCTCACGTCGGTGAAGTTCGCATCGCCGTCGTTCCGGTAGAGCGGTTTATAATCGTCTGAAAATGTAGTGTTGTAGATGTCGACTTTGCCGCTGTGAGTGATGTCGCCGACGCCGATTCCCATCGAGGCGGTCTCGCGGCCGCTCTCGTTAAGCGCGTAACCGGAGGCAAAGCTGACATCGTCGAAGGAGCCGTTGCCGTTATTCAGGTAAAGGTAATTCGGGGTGGAATCATCCGCGACCAGTAGGTCGACCTTGCCATCGTTGTTGACGTCGATGAAGACGGAGGCAAGTCCAAAGTACTTTGACTTTTCATCGGACACCCCTGCTTTGACGCTGACCTCGGTAAAGGTGCCGTTTCCGTTATTGTGGAATAAATGGTCGGGTTCACCTTGCAGACCGTGCGGGCCGCACATGACCTTGACACCGCGGAATGAGCAGAAGCTAAGCGAGACATTGCTGCCGCCCTGGCCCGGCGGAGCAGCCATATCATAGTGGACGTAGCCGGGAACGAAGAGGTCGAGCAGCCCATCTCCGTCATAATCTCCCCAGGTGGCGCCGGTGGACCAGTTGCCAAGCGCAACTCCGGCCTTCTCAGCCACATCGGTGAAGGTGCCGTCATGATTGTTGTGGTATAGCCTATTCTTTCCGAAGTTTGTAACGTAGAGATCGGACCATCCGTCGCCGTCATAGTCGGCGATGGCAACGCCAAAACCCCAACGATCATTGGCGACGCCTGCCTTCGCGGTAACGTCGGTAAACGTGCCATCATGATTATTGTGGTAGATGGCCGCATGGGGAGACGTGGCCTTGCCGGCGTAAGCTTCGTAAGTGGACCCATTGACGAGGTAAATATCAAGCCATCCGTCATTGTCGTAATCGATCAGTCCAACGCCAGAGCCTACGGTCTCGATAATGTAGTTCTTTTGAGGAGTGCCCATTTTGTGCTGGAACGTGGCAAGTCCGCTCTGCTTGGCAATGTCTTCAAAAATAATGGGTCCGGTCTTGACGGTACCACCGGCCGTAATTGGCCTGTTCTCGGAATCGAGCACAGCACTATGCGGTCCGCCGGTGTTTACCCCGGCCGTCGCGGCAGCCTGAGCCCCTTCCTGAGAATGCTGGCCCTGCTGATCGTTGGTCGATTGCGAGCGCGACGAACCGTTCGCCACCGTCAGCGCGGCGAACAGGATCAGCAACGCGGGAATCTTCATCGTAATCTCTCCGTAGCTGCAGGCTCGTCGATTGTAGTAAAGCGGTCGACTGGCAGCGCTTTGACGTTCTGCATGATCCCGCTCGGCCAATGAATATCGATGGATTCGATCTGCGTTGCAGTACCTAGCCCAAAATGTAAACGTTTGTCGCTTGCGGAAAGATAACTGCCGGTTGTCGATACCGTAGCCCACTGCGACTTACCGCCACTAACTAGTTTTACTTCAGCGCCGATCGCATCGCGGTTACTTGTATGGCCTACGAGCGTCAAGCCGATCCAATGGTTGCCATTGCTCGTCACGTTGCGCACAACATGGGCTTCGCCGCCATTGGTGCTGATGACCGCGTCCACATGGCCATCCTTAAAGAGATCTCCGAGCGCAAGGCCTCGGCTGACCCAGGGCTGCTGAAAGACCTCGCCGGAAGTAGCAGAAGTATCCTCGAACTTATGCCCGGTATTTCGCGCGAGCAGCAATGGCTCTTTGTAGTGAATTGTAGGAGTAGTAAGTTCGACGTTATCTAG
>CALMVK010000213.1 GCA_937873145.1 uncultured Granulicella sp.
TACCTTCTGCATCGGCAAATGATGGAGGTTCCGAGTCACGCCGAGGCGCCCATGACTAATCCCAGACCGGAGCTGTGGAGATCCATATTGAAGCCCCGGCCGGAATCCGCAATCTCCAGCACGAATTGGTCCTTCGCGTTGCGCAAGGAGACTTTTACGTGAGCGTTGCCCGCGTGCTTCACAAGGTTGCGAAGAGCCTCCTGCGTAATTCGGTAGAGTCCTGTAGCCACATTCAGCGGAGGCTGTCCGGTAAACTCATCCGCATAGAAGCTTGTGATCATGCCCTCACGCTGGTGAAATTCATCGAGCAGCGATTCGAGTGCGGCGGCAGTGCCTAGATGTTTGAGGCTGGATGGAACTCCCTGAAACTGTGCCCTCTCTCTCTTCCCCCCTGTATGCGATCGTGATTGATACGTGTAACCGTAACGTTTCCAGGGCAAAGAGAGATCTAGGTTCAATCCTAGGTCGTTGTACGTTGCATCATTTGTGGGCAGCGGAAAAAGCATTGAGATAAATGAACTGGCAGCCGATGATCAGCAACCAGATCCAAAGCGCGAAGCGCAGCGGACGCTTCGGGATCCAACGCGCGATTACGGTCCCGAGCACGACTCCTGCCAGTCCGCCGACGACCAGATGCAGCAGCAGGCCGGAACGAGTGCCATGGAAGAAGCCGTGCGCTCCGCTGCCTACCAGCGAGAGCAGAAAGCCGAACAGGATGTCCGTGCCGACGACCTGCGCCGGCGTCAGCTCGGTCAGGCTCAGCAAGGCCGCGGTTCCTAGCGCGCCGGCACCGGCAGAAGAGAAGCCTACCTCCGCGCCAACGGGAAACATCAGGAACGGGAGCAGGAAGCTGCGATCGCGTTTGAGCGAGACATCCCGTGCGGGACGAAACGAGAACGCAATTTGCCAAAGAGCGGTGAGCACAAGGATGAAGCCGAGCAGGCTGTTGAGCAGAAGCTGCGGACCGTGGGTGTCGAGGTGCTTGAGGACGAGCGAACCGATCAGCACGCCGGGTAAGCCGCCAAGCAGCATAAAGCCGAGCACACGCCACGAGACCTGCTTGCGGGCGATCTGCGCGGGTACAAGCACCAGCTTCACGGTTGCTGAAAACAACAAGCCCGTAGCAACGGCTACAGGCGCGGGCACGCCGAGAAACAGGATGAGCAGCGGGGTCGTAATGGTGCCGGCACCGACTCCGGTGAGGGCGATGAAGACGGCGATGATGAAGCCGATGAGGTATTCCAAGTTGGCCTTTCGCCGCTCGATTCCGTGGAGCTAGGGCTTGGGTGCGGCCTCGATGTGGATGCCGCACTCGACCTTTTTGCCGGCCCAGCGTCCGGAGCGTGGATCGTTGGGATCGGTAGGAATGGACGTGCAGGGTTCGCAGCCGATGCTCGAATAGCCGAGCGCATAGAGGGGCAGCAGCGGAATGCTGAACCGCTCGCAGAGCTGCCACACGTCGCGTGTCGTCCAGTCTGCAAAGGGGCTTAGTTTGCGCACGACGACCCCGTCCGGAAGCGTAAAGTTCGTGGCTTCTTCCAGCGCGGTGCGGCTGCGCGCCTGCTCCCGGCGCAGGCCGGTAAGCCAAATTTTGTAGCCTGCAACGGCGGCAAACAGCGGTTCGACCTTGCGCAGCGCACAACAGCGATCCGGTGCGTGCTGGTGCAGCATACCGTGCTCGGCTTCCTGCTGCGCGACGGTGTTGGCTGGGGAAAGATTGATGAGGTTCAGGTTCCAGTCCGCGGCAATCCGGTCGCGGTAGGTGTACACGTCGGCGAAGTGGTAACCGGTGTCGAGAAAGAGCACAGGAATGTGTGGACGAAGCTCGCGCACCAAATGCAGCAGCAGCACGTCTTCGGCTTGAAAGCTGCAGGTCAGGCATGCGTCGTCTGGACCCGGGGCAGCCAGCAGCTCGGCTGCCAGCAAGGAGCGAACGTGTGCAAGCTTTTCCTCGAGGGTCTGCACAGAAGCGATGGGCGCGGGGGTAAGGTCAGTCAGGCCGAGAATCTGCGAGTTCATAGCGTGGGCACTCCTTTCAGCATTCCATGTTCGGTAAGCAGGCGGAGCAGGTCGTCAATGTGGGCAACGGGATGTTCACGGCCGTCCAGCAGAAGCGTAGGCGTGGACAGCTTCTCTACGCCGGAGACTGCGTCGCGGATCATGCCTGCGGCGAGAGTGGCGTTGGTTGTGGGATCGATCAGAACGAAGCTGCCGGTCACGCGATTGTCGCGGTAACGATCGACTACCAGCGGTTGCACGGCTTCAAGCTCCACCAGACCGATCTCATTGAGCCGTAACGTATCGGCCGATGCTTGCTCGAGCGTATCTACTGCCAGTCGATAACGCACGGCGGCGACCTGAACCGGGACGGTGCGGCTGGTGTGCTTCAACAGATAGCGGCGCGCACGTTCGAGCGGCTGCTCGTTCATCCAGACCAGCGAGGCGGTCATCCGGCTGGTGACCGTGGCGGGCGCCGCAGAGGAGACCAGCAGGTCACCGCGGCTAACGTCCAACTCGTCTTCAAGCACCAGCGTGACGGATTGCGGCGCATGAGCCTCTAGAAGATCGCCCGAGAAGGTAACGATGCGGCGCACGCGGCTGCGGCGATTGGAAGGAAGAGCCACGATCTCATCGCCGGGGCGAACTGTCCCAGCGGCGATCTGGCCCGCAAACCCGCGAAAATCAAGATCGGGCCGAAGCACGCGCTGCACCGCAAGCCGGAAGGGCAACTCCGCCAGACCCTCGGCTGCGGGGACCGATTCCAGCAACTGCAGCAGCGAAGGACCTGCATACCAGGGCATGTGCAGCGAGCCGCGCGCGACGTTGTCCCCGGCCAGCGCACTGACCGGAACGAAGTAAAGCTGAGGCGCGTGCACCTCCGGCAGGCTCGCCTGCACCTGCGCGAAGAAGCCACTGAACTGCTCTTGAATTGTGTTGAAGGTAGCTTCGTCATAGCCAACCAGGTCCATCTTATTGACGGCGACAACGATGTGTCGCACCCCCAACAGCGCTGTGATGCAGGCGTGCCGCCGCGACTGGATGAGGACGCCTTTGCGTGCATCGACCAGCACAATGGCGAGTGACGCCGTTGAGGCTCCCGTGGCCATGTTGCGCGTGTATTGCTCATGGCCGGGCGTATCCGCGATGATGAACTTGCGGCGTGCGGTTGAAAAGTAACGGTAGGCTACATCGATGGTGATGCCTTGCTCGCGTTCGGCGCGCAGACCGTCGGTCAGCAGCGCCAGGTCGAGCACGCCGGGAGCGGTCGTGCCTTTGCCTTCAATCGAGCGAACCTGATCGTCATAGACGCTCTGCGTGTCGTAGAGGAGACGTCCGATGAGCGTGGACTTGCCGTCGTCGACTGACCCCGCCGTTGAAAAGCGTAGAAGATCTTTGGTCGACTCACCGGTTAGAAATTCGTCCAGGTTGAAGGTTGGAGAGACCTCAAGGGGCGCAGCTTCCGGAGCATTTCCGAAGAGCGGATTGAAGTCCGGAATGCGCTCGTCCCAGACCTCAGGCTCGCGCGCAGGAGCGCCATTCGCAGCCAGCAGAAGATCGTCGAAGGACTGTGCCATCAGAAGTAGCCCTCCCGCTTCTTCAACTCCATCGAGCCTTCCTGGTCGTGGTCGATGACACGGTTTGCGCGCTCAGAAGAACGAAACCCTAAAAGCTCTTCAATGATTTTCGGCAGCGTGTCGGCGTCGGAGCGGATGGCGCCGGTGCAAGGGCTGCAGCCAAGCGAACGCAGACGGGAGCGCACTATCACAGGCTGCTCGCCTCGCCGCGCGACAAAGGCCTGTTCAGTAGGAAGCAGTGCATCCCCGCGCAGATACATGGGCCGCTCCCGGGCAAAGTAAAGGTCGACGATCGGAATCTCTTCCTGCAGGATGTACTGCCACACGTCCATCTCTGTCCAGTTAGATAAAGGAAAGACGCGGATGGACTCACCGGGGTGGATGCGGGAGTTATACAGGTTCCATAGTTCGGGACGCTGGTTTTTGGGGTCCCATTGGCCCGCCTTATCGCGAAAGGAATAGATGCGCTCCTTGGCGCGGGATTTTTCCTCATCGCGGCGTGCTCCGCCAAAGGCCGCGGTGAAGCCGTAGTGATTCAGTGCGTCCAGCAGAGCCGTCGTCTTGAGCAAACCGCAGCAACGTTTGGTATCGAGCACGATGGGATTGGTTCCGGCTGCAAGGGCAGGCTCATTGCGCCAAACAAGAAGCTCCGCGCCTACATCGGCCGCCATGCGATCGCGGAACTCCAGCATCTCGCGGAACTTGTAGCCTGTATCGATGTGCAGCAGAGGAAACGGAAGAGGCGCGGGAAAGAAGGCTTTCTGCGCAAGCCGCAACATCACGGAGGAGTCCTTGCCGATGCTGTAAAGCATGACGGGCCGTTCGAACTCGGACGCTACCTCGCGCAGGATGTGGATGCTTTCCGCTTCTAGAAGCTGCAGGTGAGTCAAGGTGGTGGTGGGCATCAGGTTTTACTCCAAAAGCGTCGCGGAATGCACAACAGCTTGTCTGCGGAATAAGTTGTACGGTGGGAAAGCGTGTACAGGAGGGGCGCGGCCTTGCTATGCGTTGAGAGGACAACAACGAAGCTGGCGGGCGATATACATGGCTCTTAAGCAAGAGTAGCAAAGGAGACGACATTGAACAATCGAGACGAGAGAGGTGTGCTACAGTACGGCCATGGCACTGACCTTCCACCAAGCCGCCTTTCGTTGTCGCGGCTGCTGTTGTGAAGCAGGTCTTTGCCGTGGCCCGGTGACGCGGGTTTAGCGTTTTCTGAACGATCCAAACCTTTCCAAGGAAATAACTTTTGCATCGCTTCCTTTCACAGCACCACCGTCAACGTTGTCACTCCGCACATTGTGATGAGTGTGCGTGTTGTTGTTGCGGCTGACCTGATTCGCGCGTTCTTCTTCGCCTGCCGCCCTTCTATCCATCCTGCCGCGTATGCATGGCAAATGCCTTTTCTTCGGAGATCTCCATGGTTCGTCGCATCTTCTTGTTTTCCTCGTTGCTCCTTGCTCCCGTTCTGCTGCAGGCCCAGGTCGTTGGCGGCACGATCAGCGGAACTGTGCTCGACTCAGCAGGCGCGGTGATTCCCGGGGCCGCGGTGCTGATTCACAATCAGGAGACAGGAAGCGAGCGCCGCCTGCTGACCGATGCCTCTGGAACCTATGCAGCGCCTTCCATTCCTATCGGCCGATACACCATCACGGTGACGCGCGACGGCTTCGCATCGCAAACGCGTACGGACGTCTCGCTCACTGTAGGGCAGGCGAGCCGCATCGTGATCACGCTGCACCCAGGGGCGGTGTCCGAGCAGATCTCCGTGACGGACGCGCCAAGCACGGTGAACATGACGACGCAGCAGACCTCCGGCCTGGTCGATGAGCGCCAGGTAAAAGATCTGCCATTGAACGGCCGCTCCTACGATCAACTGATTACATTGAATCCCGCCACGGTGAACTACACGGCGCAGCGCAGCGGATCGGTCGGAACCTCGAACTCTTCGGTCGGCAACATGTTTTCTGTCTCTGGACGCCGGCCCCAGGACAATCTTTATTTGCTGAATGGAGTGGAGTACACGGGAGCTTCGCTGATCAATGTCACGCCGGGCGGGACGAGCGGCCAGTTGCTGGGAGTGGACGCAGTGCGCGAGTTTAACGTCGTGGCCGATACCTACTCCGCCAGCTACGGCAAACGCCAGGGCGCGCAGATCTCGATCGTGACGGCATCCGGAACCAATCAGGTTCATGGGGCGGTCTATGAATTTGCGCGTAACTCATTCTTCGATGCAAGGAATTACTTCGATCAGGCGCGCATTCCGGAGTTTCAGCGGAACGATTTTGGCGGCTCGCTCGGTGGACCGTTGCGGCATGACAAGTTGTTTCTCTTCGCCAACTACGAGGGCTATCGGCAAAATTTGGGGCTATCCGATGTGACTCTGGTGCCGGATAACCAGGCACGCGCGGGCTTTCTTCCCAACGCTGCAGGAGTAGAAACAAAAACGGCGCTTGCACCCGCGGTGGTTCCGCTGTTGAATCTTTGGCCGGTGCAGAACGGCCCGGAGTTGCTGGACGGCAACGGCCACGTCACCGGCATCGGCGAGGCGTTTTCTTCGCCGACGCAGCACATCCGGGAGGACTTTGGCACGACCCGCTTCGACGCAAACCTGTCCTCGCGCGATCTCCTGTTCAGCGTGTTCACGGTGGATGATTCAACGGCGAACACACCGACCCAAAACCCTTTCTCCTTGATCGAAGAGAGTCTTCGCGAGCAGGTAACGAGTGTGCAGGAGCAGCATGTGTTTACGGCTCATCTGCTCAACACGGCTCGGTTCGGCTTCTCGCGTGCCAGCTTCTACTTCATGGGCGAGGTTCCTTCGGCGCTGGCCACGACGGTTCCAGGATTTGTGCCCAGCAAGCCAGTGGGTGCGATTGTGATCGCCGGATCGACCGCATCGAACGGCTCATCGCAGATTACCGGCGCAGGTGCAAACGTCGGCTCGAACAATGCCATTGCACGCAATCTGTTTACGTTCGACGATCATATCTTTTACTCGCGCGGACATCACCAATTTGAGCTGGGCGGGTGGGTGCAGCGTTTGCAATCGAACGACAACCTGGCGCAAAACCAGTTTGGGCAAGCTTCCTTCGCTTCGCTCGCGACGTTCCTCGCAGGGACGGTGAAGACCTTTACGGCGGTCGCAAATCCAACGCCGCTGAACTGGCGCAGTACGATGGGCGCCGCGTATGTGGAAGATACCTGGCATCCCGTGGCCGACCTGGAAGTGCGTGGAGGTTTACGCTTTGAATCGACAGACGGTTGGAATGAGGCGCATGGGCGCGCATCGGTCTACGGCTTCACCAATGGCGTGATCAACAGCACCCCTTCGACTGGCGGATCGGGCCTCACGGACAACCGCGCCCGTTTTCTTCCCGAGCCGCGCGTCGGTCTGGCGTGGAACGTCGCAGGCCGCAACCAGACCAGCGTTCGCGCCGGCTTTGGCCTGCACCACTCGTTGCTAGACAATCTCGATTACCGCTTCGACCAGGCCGCGCCTTACAACACAACGCTGACCTACTCCGGGGTTCCGATCGCCAATCCAACCGGAGGTGTAGCCGGATTGATCTCGCCTTCAAACGTCGAGCCCGATCTCTCGACGCCCACCGTGCTTGCTTACGATCTACGCGTGGAGCAGCAGCTTGGGCCGCTCGGCTCGATCACGTTTGCGTATGTCGGTTCGCGAAGCTATCACCAGATCCTGTCCGAAGACCAGAACGAGCCGGCGTTCGTCGTGTGCTCGGCCGGCGTGGCTTGCCCGGCAAATGTGCCTGTCGGCACCCTCTATTACCCTTCGGCAACCAAGGCGAATCCACAACTCTCGAACACGACGTCCTGGGTCTCGGGCGGCTCTGGCAACTACAACGCGCTTGAGGTGGACTATCAACGCAGGCTGCAAAAAGGGCTGCAACTGCGCGCCAACTACACGTTTTCGAAGAATCTGGACGATGGTTCGGCATGGAATACCAGCGTCTCGGCGAACACGCCAGCCTATGTCTCCGTGCCTTCGTTGCCGTCGCTCGACTACGGTCGTGCGGCTACGGACGTGCGCAATGCGGCGGCGCTAAACGGCACCTACGAGCTTCCGTTGGGCAAGGGGCAACGGCTGTTCTCCTCAGCGGCGCCGGGGTTCGATCGCCTGGTGAGCGGCTGGGAGCTCAGCACCATCGTCACCTTGCAAAGCGGGTTTCCGTTTACGCCGCAGCTTGGCTATAACCCAACCAACTCCGGCGATACCCGCAACCCCATTCGCCCGAATGTAAATTCTGCCTTTCGAGGAAGCCCCTATGCGAAAGGCAGCACCGCGCAGAGAGTGGCACAATTCTTCAACCCCGCAGCGTTTTCCGCACCTGTCAATGGAACAGTCGGCAATCTTGGGCGCGACACGCTCACCGGTCCGGGACTGGCAGAGTGGGATCTTTCTCTGCTGAAGGCCACGCAGGTGACCGAGCATACCCGCCTGCAGTTTCGGGCGGAGTGCTTCAATATCCTGAACCATACCAACCTGCAGACCCCGAACGCGGTGGTGTATACGTCCGCTACGGTACAAAGCCCGACCGCTGGCGTCATTACGGCGGCCGGCGCCAGCCGCCAACTGCAACTTGGGCTCAAACTTCTCTTCTAGGAAGATTCTATTAGCCTTGCTTGCGGCTGACGGCTTAGACAAACAGCAAGAGCCGACCCTAGCGGACCGGCTCTTGCGTTACTCCAAATGGCACTCGTCTAAGCGGCTAACCTGCTCTGTAACTCAGGCCTAGACTAGCTACTGGATACAGTTAATCCTGCTCTTTGCGAACCTTCTTGCGGTTGCGTTTACGGGCCAACGCCTCTTTTACACGCTTCTTTTCCCCGGGTTTCAGGTAGAAGGAGTGGCGTTTAACTTCTTTGATAATGTCTTCTGTCTGCACCTTACGTTTGAAGCGTCGCAGCGCGTTCTCGAGGGGTTCGCCCTCCTGAACTCGAATCTCTGCCAAGAAAATACACCTCGCAATCACGCCCGCAGGCTGGCTTCAGAATACGCTATCCAATCGAAACTGGAACAAGGATTCAAGCTGCTTTGACATAAATCGTTCATAGTGGAGACACGATGATTCGTAGCTACAAGGGAGTGCATCCCACCATACCTGCCAGTTGTTACGTCGACCCCAGCGCTCAGGTCATCGGAGACGTTGTACTCGGAGAGCAGGCCAGCATCTGGATGAACGCTGTCGTGCGCGGAGACGTGAACGCCATTCGCATCGGCGCACGCTCAAACGTTCAGGACTGCGCTGTCCTTCACGGCATGCGCGATCTTTACCCCGTTCACATTGGGGAACGGGTCACCATCGGCCATAATGCGACGGTGCATGGCTGCATCCTCGAAGACGAAGTCCTGGTCGGCATCGGCGCAGTCATCCTCAACAACGCGCGTATCGGGACAGGCTCCATCATCGCCGCGGGAGCCGTGATTCCGGAGCACACCGTAATTCCTCCAGGAAGTCTGGTCGCCGGCGTTCCCGGTAAGCTGCGACGGTCAGTCGATGCTACGGATCGAGCTTTGATTCTAAAGTATGCAGAAAATTATTTGGATTATGTGGCACTCTACTTAGAAGAAACTAACGCGCGCACGTGAAGACGTCAAAGCCAGCAAAAAAGCTTTCCAAGGATGTGTGATGGGGTTCGTCCCAATGCTGCCGCTGCTCTCAGCTTTCGTGGTTTCTTCTGCGTGGGCGTGCGCTCTGGCACAGACGGCCACCCCGCAAAGTCCTCCGGACTCACCGAACCTCCAACAGACGGCTCCTCCGCAAAGCGTACTAAAGCCTCTTAAAGCTCGGCCTGCGCTAGATCCCCACGCGCAGCTTACCCCTGAACAAGCCGAGGCTTTACGCAACGGTAAGCTGGCAATCGTCAACGGCCGCCCCTACGATCAGCCTACAAAGCGAATCATCTTTAACGATTACGCCAAAGATAGCTACGGCCTACCGGCTATCCTGCGGACTACGGTGCGAGCGCTTTACTCAGAAGCCAGAGACGCTCCTAAATCTTGGGGAACCGACGCGCCGGGATTTGCGCAGCGCTTTGGTTCCAACGCGGGCCAAACCATCGTCTCCGGAAATGTACGTTATGCCATGGAACTCGTCTTCCACGAAGACCTCCGCTATATTGCCTGCCACGGATGCAGTGTAAAAGCAAAGATTGAGAACGCCTTGCTGGCAGAAGTAACAGCACGCCACGATAGTGACGGTCACCGTTTTTTTACGCTCACCCCTACGATCGCCGACTTCTCCGGACCCATCGTGGCGCATAGCCTTTGGTATCCAGGGGGTGCCAACCCCGGAGCAGGTGCCGTAAGTGCAAGGCTGGCTTTTTCAACGCGGGTTGGTTCCCATCTTTTCCGTGAATTTGTGCTGGAACGCCGGCATACCAGCACAAACGCGGAAAAGTAAGGCGAGTCAACGTAAGTCTGCCATACTACTGAAGCGGCGGCGTAGTCTGCTGCTTTTCCTGTGCCTGGGTTGCCTGATCTTCGTGCTTCAGGGCATTGGCCTGATCTTTCTGCGCTTTGGCACTCTCGCTTGCAGCCTTTTCTGCGTCCTTCTCCTGCTTCCGCTGTTGCTTCATCTGCTTCTTGGTCAGCGGCGTGCTTGTGGTCGTCGTAGTTGTCTGGATGCTTCCTGGAACGGAGGTCGTCTCTTGCGTCGTCTGTGCCATGGCAACCGAAGTAGCCGCGGCGAAGGCGAGTGAAGCTAAGAACGATATGGACTTGATCATGTTTACTCCCTAAAGGTGCAGAGGCACTTCAAAATCTGATGCACGGGGTGCGTCCAGGATGCACTGCGACCCAGCCGAGAACAGTGCCGTCTTAAACAACACATCCGTCGCGCATCTGCACTGTTCGATCAGCGTAGGCAGCCGCCTCCGGGTTGTGGGTAATCATCAAAATCGTCTGCCCAAGACGCTTGTTCAGATCGCGCAGCAAGCTCAAGACGATGTCCGAGTTCTTCGTGTCGAGATTTCCGGTCGGCTCATCCGCAAGCAGGATCGCCGGGCCATTCACGATTGCCCGGGCAATGGCGACCCGCTGTTGTTCGCCTCCGGAGAGCGCGCGTGGCTTGTGGTGCATACGCTTGGAGATTCCTAGCATCTCGAGCACTTCTTTGAAGCGTTCATCGAACGCAATCGGACGGCCCGCAACGTCGCGCACGATCTGAATGTTCTGCTCGGCCGTCAGCGTTGGTAGCAGATTGTACTTCTGAAAGACAAAGCCTACGGTGCGCTTGCGCAGATCATTTCGTTCGGCGTCGGACATGGTATGCAGCTCGCGGCCGTTGATGGCGACCGAACCAGACGTAGGAGGCGTAAGGCCGCCGAGAATATTGAAGAGCGTCGACTTGCCTGAGCCGGAAGTGCCGATGATGGCCAGGAACTCCCCGCGGCGAACGTTGAGGTCCACGCCATTCAGCGCATGCACGTCAATCTCGCCAACGCGGTACGTCTTCATCAGCTGACGCACCTCGATAATGGTTGACGCAGTCACAGGCGTAGGCAGCGGTTCGAGCGAGCCGTGAACGTCAAGATTACTCATAACTGAGCGCCTCAGTCGCATCCTGCCTGACGGCCCGCATCGCCGGAACCACCGTGCCCAGCATGGCACCCACGATTGCGATGGCCGCCGCAATGGGCCACCATGAGTACACCGTCTCCTGCACGAGTGAGGCTGGAACCGCATGCCCAATCAGCCACTGCGTTCCATAGGTAAGCACGATGCCTACGACGGTTCCGAGTATGGCCAGCATCAACGTCTCGCGGAAGAGAATATTGAGGATGTAGGTCGGTCCAGCGCCTACCGCCTTGAGAATCCCAATCTCGCGCGTCCGCTCCAGCACCGCCGTGTACATCGCCATGAAGACGACAATGAAGCCGACAATGGTCGCAATCCCAATCACCACGTAAATAAAGTCCTTCAGCATCGCAACGTTCGACACGCTAAGTTGCGAAACGAAATCCTCCACCGTGTATACCTGGTAGCCGTGGTCAGGATCGCCTGGATTAAGCTTGCCCCTAAGCGCCGCGACAAAGGCGTCGGCTTGCTTCGGGTTCGTCAGCTTCAGGTATACCGCCGAGATTTTTCCTTCATTTCCGGTCAGTCTCTGCAAAGTCCCAATCGGCGCGAGAATACGGGCCAACTTACCCGATTCGAAGATCCCGGAGACGCGCCAATCGTGGTTGATGAGCTTAATATGGTCGCCCGGATGCAATTTTTTCTGGCGCGCATAGTACTCGTCGACAATGATGTCGTCCGGCTCCTGGAACGCCGTACCCTCGGTAAATTTGAAGCCCTCTTTTTCAGGGTCGCCCGGCTTGCGCCAAGTGCTGGCCATCTTGTCGATGGCCGGAAAGTCAACCCCCTGGATCGTCTCAAAGCCGCCCATCGACTGCACCATGGTCCCTGTCGCCAGAGCCACCCCAGGCTCTTGGGCAAGCACCGGGACCATTTTCTCCGAGAGCGGTGCCGACGATAGACTGATCGCCGAAGAGCCAGGAGGACGTACAAAGACGTCTGCCCCGATGCCGCGCGCGCGCCGCGCACTTGCATCCAGCGTGCCATACGAGACGCCGACCAGCGTGAGAATCATGGTCACCTCCACGCCAATGGCCAGCATGGAGAGCAGCGTCCGGACCGGACGATGCATAAGATTCGCGAAGATAAGTTGGTTGACCAAGACCCTCAGTATAGCGGAGAGTGGCATATACCCCACTCTCCCTCGGCACTGAACTCAATTTGTCTTTGAAGAATTCTTGGGGCCGCCGCGGGCAACGGCATGGGTCTCCGGAGAGGCCGCTAGAGCGTTGTCGATTACTGAGTAGAGCTGTGTCACGTCCATCACCTCAACCCAGCCCTTGGCATACAACACAAAAATAGTAGGCGTATGCTGCAGACCGATGCGTTCTCCAAGGGTTTGGTCCGCCTGCACCTCGGCAGCAAAACGCCCGCTAGGATCCATCACGAACGGCATCTGCAGCTTATGAGATTCAAACCACTTCCGCGTATAGGATTGCAGGTCGTCCTTGTTGCTGATGTTGGCTTGATTCTTGAACACGTCTCCACGAAACTGCTCCGCAACCTGCGGTGAAACTTTATCTTGCAGATAGCGCGCGGTGATGGCTGCATCTCTGCTCCACACATGCATCTGCAAAGGAAAATCGTGCCGGATCAACGGGATGTGGTACCGCTCCACCGCAGAGTGCACGATTGGAAATGCATGCGAGCAGGCCGGGCACTCCAGGTCCTCAAAATCGTAGATAGCCACGCGCGCTCCGGCCGGAACCTTGAGCACCGACGTATCTTTGTATTGCACGTGGGGTTCGTTGCCGACGTACTCCTGCGCGCGTAGAGGAGCGGCGGATAGACAGGCGACAACGCTGGCAGCAAAGATGAAAGAGAAGAGACGCGAGGAGCGAAGACGAGAAGAAAGGCACATAGCAGGTCTAGGACCTATCTTACCCGCAAAGGTGAGCATCTTTCCGTAGAGCGTTCATGCGAAAACAAACTTTGGTAACAGGCACCCGCAAGCGATCCTTCCTTGTCTGCAGTTTTCTCGCAACCGGCTGTGGAACGTGGCACTCTAATATCTGTGACGCAATCAAAACAGCAGAAAGCTGCCTGCGACGGCCGCCTCCCGGCCCCTTCAAAAGCTGCAGTTGGCGCTACACTCTTCCTGGCCAGCCACATCGCCACCGGCCACATCACTTTGGCCCAGCAGGTTCCTCCCGCTCTGCAGAACGATCTAGTGGCACGGGTTGAACCTCCAGCTCTGCCCTCGACGGAAGCCACAAGCTCACCGAGGTCCTCCCTGCCGGACGCTCCAAGCGCCCTGCGTCGCCCCTTGCAGTTCAGCACCAGCGGGCTTATTCAGCATGAGCAGCCCGGGGCCATCCCCCTCACCATCGACCAGGCCATCGCTACCGCCTTGAAGGGCAATACCTCCATTATCGTCAGCGGTCAGCAGGAGAAGTTTGTGCGTGGCCAGATCTATACGGTCGGCAACGCTCTCCTTCCCAACCTGCAGGTTGTCGGCTACGCCCGTGCGCAAGAGATCAATCTTGTGGCGATGGGCTTTAAAGCCAATTCGATCCATATCCCCGGCTTCAACAGCGTGATCCCGGAGATCGTCAAGGTCAATACAGTCAGTGGCCAGGTCTCGCTCAGTCAAAGCCTAAGTCTGCCGGCCCTCTACCTGTATCGGGCCGCGGGACGCGCAAGCGAGGCGGCCAACTGGTCGACTTTAAATGTGCGTGGTGGGGCGGTGCTGCAGGTCGGAGCGCTGTATCTGCAGATCCTGTCGGACGCGGCCCAGATACGCAATGCGCAGGCCCTGCTCCAACAAGACCAGCTTGTCTACAACCAGGCCAAGGCGCAGCGCGATGCAGGAGTCGGCGTCAACCTCGATGTCCTTCGCGCTCAAGTGGATCTGCAGAACGAACAACAGCAGTTGGTACGCTTCGAGAATGCCGAAGCCAAGGATAAAATTCAGCTCAATCGCGCCATGGGGCAGCCCGCCGGACAGCAGCTTGAACTGACTGAGGCCGCACCCTTCGCCGAGTTCGACGCCGACTCAAGCGACGCCGCGCTGGCGGCCGACCTGAAGATTGCCTACGAACGCCGCAAGGATCTACGCGGGCTCGAAGCCCAGCTCGCAGTCGCCAAAGAGACGAGCAAGGCATTGAAGTATGAGCGGCTTCCCGTGCTCGGAGTCGGCGGTTACTTCGGCGTGCTTGGCCAGATCGGCGGCTCCTACTTTGGCGTATACACGGCCCAGGGCAGAATCAGCATCCCTGTCTTTCTCGAGGCCGAGCTACGCGGTCAGCGCGAGGTCAACACGGCGCAAGTACGCGCGCTTGAGCAGCAGATCAGTGCCAATCGCAGCCAGATCGAAGCCGACATTCGCTCCAGTCTGCTCGATGTACAGACTGCCCGCGAGTTGGTGACGGTAGCCCGCAGTAACGTTTTGCTCTCTACGGAGGCACTTCAGGACGCCACAGCCCGCTTTACCGCGGGAGTGGATGACAACCTTCCCGTGGTGCGCGCGCAGGCCTCGCTCGAGAGCTCTGAAACTCAAACCGT
>CALMVK010000214.1 GCA_937873145.1 uncultured Granulicella sp.
ATCCTTCCCCTTCAACCCAGCCCTGGCCTAAACACACGCGGAACGTTCAACACTCCACGAAGGTCTGCCGAAGACCCAGTGGTGCGCGCTCGGTATAAGGATGTTGTTGTCTTTCAATCTTCTTTTTTCTTATTCCGAGCCCGAATCTTGAACCAGATCGGGCTTCCGATAAACCCGAAGCTTTCCCGGATCTGGTTCGCCAAAAAACGCTCAAAGCTGAAGTGCATCTTCACATCCCGATCCGTAAACAGCACAAACGTTGGCGGAGCTACCTGCGCCTGCGTCATGTAATAGATCCGCACGCGCTTGTTCATCGGCACGCTTGCCCGCTGAAAGTCCACCTGCTCCAGAAATTTGTTCATCTGCCCCGTGGACACGCGCTTGCGCCGCTCCCGTGCCACCAGCTCCACCTTCGCAAACAGCTCGTTCAGGCCCTTGCCCTCCTGCGCCGAAACAAACAGTAGCGGCGCATAGCTCAAGTACCCGAGCGCATCCCGCACCTGCTCCGCATACACCTTCTGGTCCGCCGCCGGCTTGCCATCCACGCGGGCCGACGTCACCAGATCCCACTTGTTGATCACGATCACCACCGAGCGCCCGCTCTCATGCGCATACCCGCCGATGTTCGCGTCGATGCCCGTCACACCCTCGGTCGCATCGATCACCAGCAGACTCACATCCGCCGCCTCCAGGTGCTTGCGCGCCATAATCACGCTGAGCTTCTCCGCCATCAACTTGGTCTTGCCCTTGCGCCGGATCCCCGCTGTATCCACAAACCGAAACAAATGCCCTTTGCGCTCGACGATCTCGTCCACCGCATCCCGCGTCGTGCCCGCCACCGGAGACACGATCGCCCGGTCCGAATCCGTCAACGCATTCAGCAGCGTACTCTTGCCCACGTTCGGCCGCCCGATGATCGCCACCTTCGTCTCGCGCGACTCATAGGTGCCATGCGTCCGCGGCGCTCGGCCTCGCTTCGGCCCAGCCTCCTCCGCTGCGGCATCCGATGCCTCATCCGCCGCTTCCTCCTCGTCCGGCTCGAACTCTTCCTCGTCCGCCCGCTCGAACTCCGCCGGCTCTTCCTCCACGTCCTCCGGCATCGCCTCTTCTTCCATCGGCTCCGGAAGCACAGCAAAAATGTCATCCAGCAGGTCGCCGATCCCCGACCCATGCTCGGCCGAGATCGCCATCACCTGCCGGAAGCCCAGCCTACGGAAGTTCTCCGCCGCCGCATGCATCTCCGGCGCATCGATCTTGTTCACGGCGAGAAACACCGGCTTGCCGCCGCGGATCAGCAACCGCGCCAACTCCATATCCGGGCTCGCCAGCTCCGTCCGCCCGTCCACCACCATCACAATCGCGTCCGCTTCCTCAAGCGCCACCTGCGCCTGCCGAAAGATCTCACTCGGAATCAGTGCCTCATCGTCCGGCACCACGCCGCCCGTATCGACCAGCCGAACCTCGCGTCCCGTCCACTCCACCTCGCCATAGATCCGGTCGCGCGTAATCCCAGGCTCATCGCCGACGATCGACCGCCGCGACCCAGTCAGCCGGTTGAACAATGTACTCTTGCCTACGTTCGGTCGCCCGCAGATCGCAATCAGCGGCAGCGCCCGGCTCGCCGCATGGTCCATCGTCACCGACTGCTGCAGCGCCAGCAGCTCCGCCGCACGCCACTCCGCCTCTGGATTGTCCGCCGACGCCGCCGTCATAATTCGCCGCCGCGGCCCACCTGATCCTTTGCCCGCGCGTTCCTTTGCCGCCTGCTGCTCGGAGTCCGAACGGAAGTTCCGCCCCGGAGCCCGCCGCGTCGGCCCCTTCTGTTCCCGCAAAGACTCCCCGGGTGTCCCATCTCGTCCGGCATCCTCGGGCGAGGTGGACTGCCCGGGTGCCCCATCTCGTCTGGTCCTATCGGACGAGGTGGGCGGACGATCTCCAACCGCGCCCCGCACCCGCTTCTCCGCATCATCGCCCGTAATGCTCCGCTTGGCCTCAAACTCCGGCGACCGCCGCGACACCCGCTTGGCCGCCGCCTCCTTCGCCTTCTTGGCTGCGATCACCTTGCGCTTGCGAGGATCGACCGCCCCTGTCGTCGGTGTAACTTTCGGGGCTTTGCCTTTATGCGGCCGCGTACTCGCCTGCCGATGCTTCTTGCCTAACCGTTTCGCCGCTTTCTTCGCCGCCATCCGCCGCCTCATCCCTGCGCCCAGGCGCAAACTT
>CALMVK010000215.1 GCA_937873145.1 uncultured Granulicella sp.
GAGAGGTAAATGGAGCGAAAAGCAGAGACACCACCTGCAGGTCTCTGCTTCGCCCGCTCACTTAAGTTAAGCTTTCAGCGCGGAGGCGATGGCGGCACTGACGGTCGTGGTGGGTCTGCCGATCAACCTGGAAAGATCATTCGAGGAGCTGTCCAGTTCGCCCTTCTGGCTTTTGAGGTCGGCGTCAATGACGACATCCACGATCATCTGGGGTAGACCGAAGCCGAGTAAGGCGCCCGCATAGTCCGATGATGGCAGGTCGTTGTAAACGATCGTCTTACCGGCCTGCTTCGAAATTTCAGCTGCGTACTCGGTCATCGAAAAAGACTTGTCTCCGGCCAGTTCATAGACCTTATTTTCGTGTCCGGGTTGCGTTAGCACGGCCACGGCAGCATCGGCGTAGTCGGCGCGTGAGGCCGACGCGAAGCGGCCTTCGCGGGCGGAACCGATGACGGCACCATGCTGCAGCGCGGGTGCGAGCGCGCCAGTATGGTTCTCAAAATACCAACCGTTGCGCAGCATGACAGACTGTAAACCGGAAGCCTGGATGTATTCCTCCGTTGCCTTGTGCTCGTCGGCGAGAATCAGGGTTGAAGTGTCTGTCCGCAATATGCTGGTATAGGCGAGCAGTTTAACGCCGTTCGCCTTCGCCGCATCCACTGCATTTTTGTGCTGATCGAGCCTGCGACCACGCTCGACGGCCGAAATCAGCAGAACTTTTTCGACTCCCTGGAAAGCGGTACGCAGTGTTTCGGGCTGGTCATAGTCGCCAGCGCGCACCTGGATTCCGAGTTGTGCGAGATCGCCTGCTTTCTCGGGGGTGCGCACGACAGCCACGATCTGGTCCTTCGGGGTGGTTTTCAACAGGCCATGGATAACGAGGCGGCCAAGGTTTCCATTTGCTCCTGTAATTGCGATCACTGTGATTCTCCTTGGTAAGCTTTCTCGTGCAGACAACAGATGCAGTGACGATTGTCGTCGTCACAACAATAGAAGTAAAAAATTAGTTGGTACGAAGCTTCTCCAGAAGATGGATCAACGAAGAGATCTCCATCTTTTCGAGCTTCGTCATGACGGACCGCATCGTTTGACGAAGAGGCTTTTCCGCTTCTGCAAGGAGTTCCACCCCCGTGGGCGAGATGAAAGTCATCACAACTCTTCGATCCTTTTCGCTGCGTTCCCGCTGCGTCAGCTTTCTACGTTCCATCCGGTCCAGAAGCCGTGTGATATCGGGATCGCGGGCAACCATCCGTCCGCTCAATTCCGAACACGTAATCCCTTCCTTGCCGGCTCCTTTCAAAATGCGTAGGACGTTGTACTGCGTGAAGGTAAGATCGAACGGCTTCAGGGCAAAGTTGATTGCCTGGAGACAAACGTCCGCAGTCCGCAGCACGTTCAGCACGGCCTCTCCTTCAAGGGTGGGGAAGGCTCGCTGTTGATGGATCTCTTTTGCCAAAATCCCACTCATACAATCTATAATACTTGTTGTAACGACTATCGTCCAGAAGAATTCAGAATGGTGTTCCGGGGAGCAGGCCACCACGTATCGACAGCTTCAGCCAGCCTTGTACGAGTTGTTTGATCGTTTCCGATCTTTACCGCTTGATAGAGTGTTGCCGCAGTCTGCTTTTCTCAACAGAGTCTGCTGGTCACGGTGCTTCTTACTTTGCGAGAATTGCGCGAAATCCATCCGACTCTTCAGGTGTACGCGGTAGACGGCCCTTTCTATAATGAGCACCCCGGTTCACGCGACGAGGCTATCGGGAAATCGGTGCTGGCGCTCTCGCCGGCAACTCCCAGCGGGCTGACCTTGGTGCTTGCGGGCAATGTACATGCCAATGCGAGCTCCGATGTTCGGCTTTCCAACGTCCGCAATGGTGCTTCCGCGAAGTGTTGCAGTCAGCCTAGAGATCACCGATGCCAAGGGTAGCCAGGCTTGGAACTGCGTCTCGTCCGGAGGCGGCTCACATCCTTCCGGGGTGCCCGATAAAGACTCCGGAAGAGCTTACGGCATCTACCTCGATCCAAGTCAAGCTCCAATTGGCCAGGTCGACGGCATCTTCGCCCTGAAAGCACCCCTCACCGCATCACCACCAGCGATCAATGATATTTACGTGTTCGGGGTCATCGCCGTCACCCAGGCAATGTTGCCTCTGCTTCGCGCTTCTTCGAGAGAACAGAGCCGGGAGGATTACCGACCGCTGGACACCATGCAACCGCAGGTGACGCCGATTGCGTCGGTTTCAGCACCGAGACCTCCTGGGACGGTAAAAAAATATAGGTAGGCTCTTCTCGCAATCACCTGAGCTTAAGGACGGGATATAAGTAAATGTGGTCTTAACTTCAACGCATGAGGAGCCAGTGCATGAGATCAATCCGTATGTACGTCCTATTATGGCTCGTTTTCATTCTAGGGGCGGCAAAGGCGCTGAGGGGCGAAAGCATCTTGCTTACGGTCGACGCATCGCAGGCTCCGCGTAGGCTTCTGCATGCAAGACTTGTGATTCCGGTCAAGCCAGGTCCTCTGACAATCCTGTATCCCAAGTGGATCCCGGGTGACCATGCGCCGGACGGACCGCTTGCAAACCTGACGGGGTTAAAGTTCGAGGCTGCCGAAAAGCCGATTCCATGGCAGCGCGATCTTCTGGATGCATTCGCGTTTCATGTAATGGTGCCGGCGGGAGCGACGCATCTGCAAATCTCCTATGACTACCTTGAGCCGGACGGGGTCAGTGCCACAGACAAGCTGTTGGACTTGGAATGGAACGAGGTAATTCTGTACCCTGCAGGCACGCCCGCTGCACAATTGACCTATGAGACCAAACTCCTCTTGCCGGAGGAATGGAAGTTCGGAACGGCGCTGCCGGTAGCAAGTCAGTCCGCAGGTGAAGTTTCGTTTAAGTCGATAGCATTGGACTTACTCGTGGATTCTCCGGTCATCGCCGGAGAGCACTATCGTTCCATTGATCTGACACCGCAAGGGGAGCCGATTCACCACGAGATTGACGTGGTGGCTGACAGTGAGGCAGACCTGGCTATGAGCCCTGCGGTGCAGAAGGAACTGACCAATGTTGTGGCCGAATCGGGATTACTTTTCGGTGCGCGGCATTACCGTGAATACCGCTTTCTGCTGACGCTGAGCGATCACGTGATGCACTACGGACTGGAGCATGGCGAGTCCAACGATTCGCGAATACCGGAACGTGCACTACTTTCACCGGACGCCGGCGTGCTGATTGGGGCCATTGTGCCGCATGAGTTTGTCCACTCGTGGAATGGAAAGTTTCGCCGACCCAAGGATATGGCCACGCCGGATTTCGAGAAGCCGATGCAGGATGATCTGCTATGGGTCTACGAGGGTCTCACTGAATATCTAGGGCCTCTATTGGCGGCGCGTAGCGGTCTGTTCACGCAGGAGCAGTATCACGAGTACTTGGCCAATGCCGCGGCGATGCTGGGTCCGGGCCGACCGGGACGCACCTGGAGATCGCTGGAGGACACAGCGGTAGCGCTCCCCGGGCTTGGCTATGTAAGCCAAGGA
The DNA here is from genome assembly GCA_937873145.1 of uncultured Granulicella sp. Classification (GTDB taxonomy): domain Bacteria; phylum Acidobacteriota; class Terriglobia; order Terriglobales; family Acidobacteriaceae; genus Edaphobacter. Next base: position 3,542 of record CALMVK010000215.1, read on the forward strand.
TGGGTAAGCTGGCGTCGCTCCAATGACTACTACGATGAAGGCAATCTAATGTGGCTGGAAGTGGCGACCATCATCCAAAGCCAGACGCATGGGCAGAAATCTATCGATGACTTCTGCCACCTCTTTCATGGTGGAGCGAATGAAGGTCCCAAGGTAAAGACGTACACGTTTGAAAGCCTATTGCAGACCTTGAACGAAGTCGCACCCTATGACTGGGCGGGGTTTTTCCACCAGCATCTGGAATCGACCTCAGTGGCGATGCCGGAGAGTGGTATTCGGAACGGCGGATGGAAGGTCGAGTTCACCGATCAGCCATTGCATCTGGCGTCGCATCACGGCGTAACGGGCGACCTTTATTCAATCGGGCTGCAACTGAGCAGTGACGGCACAGTGATCGATTCGGTGGTGGGAAGCCCAGCTTTTAAGTCGGGAATCTCTTCGGGGATGAAGGTGGTCGGCGTGAACGATCATGTCTACACACAGGATGTGTTGCAGGAAGCGATCCAGGCAGCAAAAGGTAAAGTGGCACCGATCAATCTTCTTGTGATTAATGACGATTATTATCGATTATGCCCGGTGCGCTACGACGGCGGCGCGCGGTATCCCCACCTGGTGCGGGATGAGTCGAAGCCGGACTACCTTGACGATCTTGCCAAGCCGCGCATTAAGGGCATGTAAAACTTTCGGTGATTTACGAGACTCTCTTTTAGAAATTAACGATGACATCTAAAACGATTCGGTTCGGAGAGAACAGGAGTAAAGCGATGACGCGACGGCAGGTTTTAAGCTCGCTCTGGAAGTGTGCTGCTCGCTTCCACTCTGCCGTTTTCCGCACTCGGGGCGCAGGCCTCCGGCTCGCTTCAACTACCAGCATCCGCCAACACCGCAACGCACTATACCGCAGCGCCTTTGTACTCGACGCGAACATCCTAGGATCGATTGGCCAGTTGCAATCGGATCATGATCTTCTGGCGGAGTCCCGGAGTTAGGTGGGTTCGGATTGAGGCTGAATCGTTCTGGTGGTTTTGTCC
>CALMVK010000216.1 GCA_937873145.1 uncultured Granulicella sp.
AAAGAACGTCGTTCTCGTTCACGGAGCCTTGGTCGATGCTTCTGGCTGGCGTGCGGTTTACACTATTCTTACGAACGACGGCTATCATGTAAGTGTTGTCAACGAACCTGAAACCAGCTTCGCTGCGGATGTCGCCGCGACTCGCCGCGTACTCAATCTCCAAACTGGCCCAGTCGTCCTTGTAGGACATAGTTATGGAGGCATCATCATTACGGAAGCGGGCAATGACCCAAGGTGAAAGCTCTGATCTATGTTGCTGCCATGCAGCCGGAGGTTGGAGAGAGCGGGTCTCAACTCCTTCAATCCGCACCGGCTGGAGGACCGACCATCTTATCCACACCGGATGGTTATCGTTACCTCGATCCGTCCCGCTTCAGAAAAGAACTTGGCGCCGATCTTCCGCAAGCGGAGACTGATTCATGGCGAGTTCGCAAGTGTTCATCTCAGCCGACTGCTTTAAGATTCCAGTTTCTGTGGCGGCCTGGCATAGAAACCTAGTTCTGCGATTCTCCCCACCGGCGATCAATCGCTCAATCTGAACCTGCAAAGGTTTATGTACCAGCGTGGAAAGGATAAGCTCACCGAGCTTTCCGGCTCGCATGTGATCTATATCTCAACCTAAAGCCGTGGCAGCGGCCATCGAAGCCGCCTCCCGTGAAGCTAAGTAGTGGTTGATGCTTCCTTGCTTAGGCATAGGTCTTGAGGGGAGAGCGCAAGGAGTTTGAGCAAAGTTCGGAGTTTCTCTCCTCCGTGGACGATGAGACTGTCCGCTTCGCTTAAGGTGATCTCGTTTGGAGGATCGGCAGGCATGCTGGCACGCCGACATTGTACGAGATCTCGAGTTACAGCTCGGGCAATGAGTTTACTTTTGAAGTTTATGTGGGTGCTACTTCAAACAAAACCTATATTTAGCCATGGACAGTTCCTATGTTGGCAACTCTGTCCTATAAGTGCGAACTCATACAGACATAACCGAGTAACACCTCAAGGTTATTCTTGTGCGTATAAGGCCAAAGCAGCCTCTCTTCCAGCAGTGAATACTACAAGCAAGGGAATCTGGAGACTAGATGAGTAATGACAAGGATCAGATGTTGAAAGATCTGACAGCACAGGAAAAACCCACAACAGAGAAAGCCCCTGAGTCTGCCGGTCAAGTTTCGCGGCGAAATTTTGTAGGGACGGCGGCTTTGGCCGGAGCGAGTCTGGCAACGTTCAGCGCCGCAGCGCAGACGCGCGAAGAGTTGATCGAGGGCCGGCAGGGCAATTACGCCAGTGATCCTGGGCCGCAGAATCAGCCTCTGATTCTAGAGAATCCGAACTCTCACCGACCGGTGTTCACCAATCATGGAAGTCTGCCCCCCATTTGGTATTCGTTTGATCTGACCTCACGACGGATTCAGGGTGGAGGCTGGACCGACCAGGTGACTCAGCGCGAGTTGCCAACGAGCAAGGCGCTGGCCGGCGTGAGTATGCGTTTGACTGCCGGGTCTTTTCGCGAATTGCACTGGCATACGTCGGATGAGTGGGCCATTGTACTTACCGGAACGACGCGTATTACCATTATGCAGCCGGACGGCAAGATGTATATCGACGATGTCGGACCGGGGGACCTATGGTATTTTCCTGCTGGATACCCGCATTCACTTCAAGGTATTGGGCCGGACGGCACGGATTTCCTGCTGGTCTTCAATGACGGTTCATTCTCGGAAGAAGATACCTTTCTTATTTCGGAGTCGCTTGTCCATACACCACCTGAAGTGATCCAGAAGAACATGGGCTGGTCTATGGACAGCTTCAACAAGCTGCCTCCGACTCAGCTCTATATTTTCCCGAGCACCGTGCCACCTTCTCTTGAAGAACAAAAGCGGGCTTTAGGGGACCGGCTGGAAACGGTGAACAAATATACTTACAAATTAAGTCAGCAGACGCCGGACGTGGTCCGCACGGGCGGCAGCTTGAAGATCATCGATGTGGGTAAGTTTCAGGTCGCGGACAAGATCTGTGCGGCTCTAGTAACTCTCAAACCTGGGGGATTGCGTGAGATGCACTGGCATACGGATTCCGACGAATGGCAATACTACATTAAAGGTAAAGGTCGCATGACGGTCGCGTCCACCGGTGCAAGGGCCCGCACGATGGACTTCAATGCGAACGATGTCGGTGTTGTGCCGTTGATGACAACACACTACATTGAAAATACAGGTACAGAGGATCTCGTTTTTCTAGAAATGCTACGCACGCCTCACTTTATTAGTGTATCGATGAACTCTTGGATTGGCGCCCTTCCTGACAATGTTGCGGTCGCTCACCTGAAACTACCGTTATCGATTATTCGCTCCGGCCCACAGACGGAGTTGATGATTCTTCCTAAGTAAAAGCTAGCACTTACTCGAGAGGAACAGCTGGAAAAGGGCCCGCGGGTGATCCGCGGGCTTAGAGACTCCCTCTTAGAGGCTGAGCAAACGCCGCCGGGTCATGGCCGCGAGGGCAATCACTCCGGTGCCGAGCAGGGTAAGCGATGCAGGCTCGGGAGTAACGCTGGAGGCACTCGCGGCTGTGACGGACAAGGCGTACGTAGGGCAAGCGGCGCCATTCGCGGTGATCGTGCAGTCGTCTCCACTCTGCGTCTGCAGATTGTAGCTGCCGAGACGGAACGTGGGATCAGTTACTTTGCCGGTGAACAGCGCTCGATTGCTGAAGAAGCCGAGGTCATTGATCACATCTCCGGCGGGGTCCTCGAAGGCGAACCCTCCGTTATCGGAGGCGGTGAAGAAACTTGCCGAGGCCGCGGATAAGACTTGACCATCCTCAACGAATTGGAGGTTGTTTAGCTGGAAAGAATTACCGGCGACCGCAGCCGCGGGGACTGGACTGGAAGGCAAGGAGAATGACACGTTGAGGCCATTGCCGACGAGTGAGAAGTTATCGACAGAATCCGCGTGGGCGGCCAATGGCAGGGCAAGGCTGGAGGCAGCAATCAGGAGAAGATGATAGCGAGACATGAGGGCGACCTTTCTTTCCAGGAGAATTGCAACAGAGTGAGTCGGGCTAGGTCCTAAGCTGGGGGAAGGACTTAGCGCAGAAGCATAAGTCGGCGGGACGGAGTAAAAATCCGCCTCGCCGGCCTTCTGCAGGGTTAGAGGATTACTGATCGTTTCCTTGAACCAGCGTCGTCGGTACGGCGCTGAGATAGCCAAAGAGACCGTTTGCTTCGCCATTCGGACCAGCGGCGAAGTAAAGCTCACTCGAGGGACTCGCGGCTGGGTCCAGGTTGTTCGGAGCGACGTTGCCGGAGCTCAGTGCCCACAGGCCTTGGATAACAATCGTTGCTCCGGTAGCATTCTGCAGCAATCCTTTGAACTTGCCGGTGGTAAGGTCGTAGGCCGCGATCGTACCAGCGGATTCCGAGTTGCCAGCGCCGCCAAATTCTCCGATCAGCAGGTCATGGCTGTAGGCTCCGAAGTCCAAGGGAGCCAGGGCCACACCCCACGGCGCATTGAGCCAGACGCCATGCTCAAGGCGGAGCAGCAGCTTGCCGGTGGTGGAGTAGATGTCGACGTAGCCGAGGCCTGGGCCGTCCGTCTCCTTCGGTCCCGAGCCGGCAGGGTGGAACGTGTAGGTGACGACAAGGTTGTTGCCGATCGCCTGGACGTTGTAGGGAACGAAGTTGCTTGGCAGGCGATCGTCCGTGAAGGCGGCCGCCTGCGTGAGCGGGACCGTGTTCACACCATCTCCTAGCGCCGCAGGGGGCTCGATTTTGGCGAGCTGCTTCGCTGTCACCGGGTTGAAGGCGTTATCGAACACATCGACTGTGCCGAGGCCGAAGTTGGCGGCATAGAGGAAGCGTTCCCCGTTTATCAGCGCGGAGGTCAAGCCGGTATAGGCCGAACCCTTCGGGCCAACATAGGTCGTCACAGCGTTGGTGGAAGGAGCAGCGCCGCCTGGCGTGATCGCCACGGCGGGGTTCCAGGCGGCTAGGGAGCCGTCGAGCGTGGAGAAGATGAAGGAGGACTGTTTGCCTGGAGCCAGCAGAAAATCGGTGAGGCTGCCATTGAAGATGATGCCGCTGGGCAAACCGTGTGGAAGGGGCGAAGTAGGAACTGCTTTGGGAACCGTCACTACGAGACTCTGCTGGACGCCCGCGCCGTTGTACAAGGTACTGGTGCCGGTGCCGGCGTTGGCAACCCACCATGGCCCCCCGGAAGAGCGCGCCGCGCCCCACGGGTTGATCAGATTGCTGTCCGTGGTGGTTGCTGTGCCCGCCGTATTGGCGACAAGATTTGTCTGTTTATACTGCTGAGCCGTCGCGAGTGCGCCCGTACCTGCAAGCAACCCGATGGAGCCTAGTGCAATACCGAACCGTTTCATGTCTCTTATCCTCAAATACCCGCTGGGGCTGTTGCCCTTTATGCTCTAGTGCGTACACATGTAGGGTGAGTTCGAGTACGCAGTGCGGGGTATTGCAATGCGTATGAACAAAAATTACTATAGGGCGGCGGCGAAGCCCATTTGTCATGTAGATGTCATTGCTTTGTGAGAATCGCACAACGTTGCCCCTGATGGCCGGTAAATCCGGTGCAGGGCTCCGTCAACGCGAGCAGGCGACCAATCTCACGGGTCTAAGCCTCTTCTTGGTCGAAGAGGGCGAAAAGAGCTGCCGAGGGACTGTCTTCAGAGCTTTTCCGGGGAGATGTCGCTGTCTTTGTGAGCGAAAAGCAGATTCTCCGCCTTACGCGGAGGAGGACAAGCGGGGTTTTGGGAGAACGATCGCTCGAAGCAAACTGCTTAGCTAACAAACTTGTACTCCGCACCGTGGACGGTCAGAAGATGGCGCGAATTGGCTGGATCTTCTTCGAGCTTCTGCCGCAGTTTCAGAATTTGATTGTCTATGGTCCGGGTGGTGGGAAAGCGTTGTGCCCCCACACCTGACTCAGCAAGACTCTGTTGCAAATATCCAGCTTGACGGACGGAGTCCGATACGTTGCCCGACTCATACTTCAAGCAGCCTGAAGTTTCAGGTGTTCACCGAGAAGAGCGACGGCCTCCGCGAGCGCACTGGCATCGGTGCCGAAGGCGCATTCGACCATGCGTGCTTCACCACGGATGTCTCGTTTGAGATTGAAGGATGCGGCTTGCCCCTTGCGTAGGCCCGCGTCCCCTCAAACCCTCTGATCGTCGCATAGGCGGTCTTCAGCGTCTGAAGAACCTCGCACGGGACGGATCCGTTGCTTCAGCTTGCCATAATCGGCCTCTACGACATTGTTCAGATACTTATCCTGTCGATGCACCATCATCTCAGGGTATTGCCTTCGGCCTTCAACTTCTGAGATCGCGATATCGTAGGTCGGCTCTTTGTCCGTGTGGATGACCTCCGGTTTTGCCCAGTCCTTCAAACCATTCAGCGCCTTGCCAAGGAAGTGTTTCGCCGCTTTGCGTTGGGTGTCGGCGAAAGATAGAAATCAATCGTACTTCCATGCTTGTCGACAACTCGGTCCACGGACCACGAACCTTGATCTAAGGTTCATTAATCCGCCAACTCGTTGAGTGCGGACGGCGTCACTGCCAAAGAGAGCCTAACCTTCATCGGGGAGGACTCCCCAATGGCGAACCTTCTTTTGAGCATCATGGTCGCCTTCCAGGCTACACCTGAGAAGTATGTCGATACGGCCTA
>CALMVK010000217.1:0-5189 GCA_937873145.1 uncultured Granulicella sp.
GTGCGGGGTGGGGACGGGGATGCCCCAGGTGAAGGAGCTGCGGGAGATGGAGAGGTCGCGGAGGGCTCCGGGGATGAGCTGCGCTCCGCCGCGGAGGAAGCTGAGGACTTCGTTGCGGCGGGATTCGGGCTCGATGGAGAGCTTGCCGGATTCGATGAGGTCGAGCAGGGGCTGCTGGTAGTCGGAGAGGCGGAAGAAGTAGTTTTCTTCGGTGACGGTTTCGGTGGGACGGCCGTCGGGGCCGATGGTTCCGGGAGGGCCTTCGACGAACATTTCTTCGGAGACGCAGTACTGGCCGGTGTAGGAGCTGAGATAGATTTTGCCGTTGGCCTCGAGAGTGGCGAAGAGTTTTTGGACGGCGCGGTGGTGGCGCGGCTCGGTGGTGCGGATGAAGTCGGTGTAGGTGATGCCCATGCGGTCCCAGAGGGAGCGGAAGGAGGCCGAGACCTGGTCGGCGAACTGCTGGGGCGGGATTCCGGCGGCGGCGGCCGAGCGCTCGATTTTTTGGCCGTGCTCGTCGGTGCCGGTGAGGAAGAAGACGTCCTCGCCGAGGAGGCGATGGCGGCGGGCGAGCACGTCGGCGACGATGGTGGTGTAGGCGTGGCCGATGTGGGGGCGCGCGTTGACGTAGTAGATGGGCGTGGTGAGGAAGTACTTCTGGGGCATAGCCGGTCAGGCCAGTTTAGCAGGCGGGTTTAGCAGGCGGGGAGGGCGAAGGCGTGAAGGAAGGGAGCGCAAAGAATGCGATGGTTGCGCCAAGGCTACGTTGCCGTGGAGGTTAGCCCTGATCGGGACTGTGAGATTCGTGTGCCGGCTCCAGTAGGGCTTTGACGTGGTCCGTGCTTTGTTTTGCCCAGCGGGTATTTGAAATCCAGGCCAGCAGCAGCACGACGGCTCCGCAGCCGGTCGTTCCCCACCAAATGGGGTGGGTGGCCGCGGCGAAGGGCGATCCTGCCTTGCGACTGGCGCTGACGACGGTGCCGGCGATGGCTACGCCTAGCGCCGCGCCTACCTGGCGGCCGGTCGAAGCGATGGCCGCCGCGACCCCGGCCTGCGACAACGGCATGCCGGCGACGGCGTTGTTGGTGATGGCGGGGTTGACCATGCCGAGGCCGACGCCGAAGAGGGCATAGGCCACGAGCAGCAGGGGAAGACTGGTTTGGCCGCTCAGCCGCGTGAGCAGCAGCGGGCTCAGCACCAGGCCGAGGCCGGAGATCAGCAGCGACGGCCGGGTTCCGTAGAGGCCGACGAGCCTGCCGGAGAGGGGTGCGCAGATAGTGATCATCACGGCCAGCGGCAAGGTGCAAAGCCCGGTCTGGAATGCGGAGAAGCCGCGTACCTGTTGCAGGTAAAGTGCGTTGAGAAAGAGGAAGCCGGCGAAGGAAGCGAAGGCCAGGACGGCCAGCAGGGTGGAGCTGCTGAAGGGTACGCTGCGGAAGAAGCGCAGGTCGACGAGCGGCTGCTTGCGCCGCGGCTCATAGAGCAGGAAGAAGATTGCGGCCAGCAGCGCGACGGTGAATAGGCCGACGATGAGGGGCGATTGCCAGCCGGCTCGCGGTCCCTCGATGACGGCGTAGGTTACGGTGGTGAGGCCGAGGAAGATCATGGCCTGGCCTATGGGGTCGAATGCGCGGGCCTGTGCGGCCTTCGATTCCGGCACAAACCTGGCGGCCAGCGCGATGGCTGCCACGCCTATCGGCAGGTTGATCCAGAAGATGGAGCGCCAGCCCACGGTCTGGGTCAGGAAACCTCCGAGCAACGGCCCAAGCGCGAACGCAAGGCCTCCCATGGCACCCCATACGCCGACTGCGCGGGCTCGTTCTTTCGGCTCCCGGAAGACGTTTGCGATGATCGAGAGCGCTACGGGATTCAGCATGGAGGCACCCAGCCCCTGCAGCCCGCGCGCGGCAATCAGCTGGCCGATGCTGTGCGACAGACTGCATAGAAGCGAACCGATGGTGAACAGCACCAGGCCGATCTGGAAGACGCGCCGCCGACCGAAGCGATCGGACATGGAGCCCGAGAGCATGAGCAGGCTCGCGACGATCAGGGTGTACATGTCGACGATCCACTGCAGGCCCGAGAGGCTGGCATGCAGGTCGCGCTGGATGGCGGGGAGCGCTACGTTGACGATCGTCACGTCCATGCCCACGACCAGCAGGCTCAGGCAGCAGATGCCGAGAACCAGGTTGGGTCGAACGGGCGCGCCGCTTGGAGCACCAGCAGATGACATCGAAGTACCTCAGTGCCTTCCTGACGCGCGGAAGGGGACGAACGATTCTTTCTGTCGTTCGGGGAGCGGCCCAGCCTCCATGTGTCTCTCTGGCCGTTTAAGGGATGGAGATCAGCAGACCTCCACTCATGCCGATCGACTGCGGATGGCCTCCGGCGAAGCTGTAGTCGTAGGCCGGCTCGAGAAACCAGCCGAAGCGATGGTGCTGTGCCGGCCAGAACATGAAGTCTCCGGCCAGCTCGGCTGCGATGGAGTTGGACGTCTTTCCATGCTGCTGCAGGTGGACCCACTCGGGGCCGATGCCTAGCATGAACTCGGCTTTGGGGGAGAGCGTCCAGGGTTTTTTGAAGAGCAGATCGGTATCCCACTCGGTGGCGTTGCGGGTGTAGAAGGGCGAGACGCCCAGCTCGAGCTCGAGCCAATGCTCGACGGGCGTCGTTTCGACCGCGAGATTGGGCGCAAAGGTGGCTGCGCCTCCGGTTACGGTCCAGCTGGTGGCCGCACCCAGCTCGACGATGGCGGCGGATTCTTGCTCTTCCGCTTGTTCTGCGGGCCGGTGAATGGATTGTGCAACGACAGGCGTACATAAGAGGACGCACGCTCTGAGGAGCGTGGAAAGACAACTACGCATGGCAATCTCCGAAGGTAAGTGAGCCAGGTCAGGCAAACTCCGGCCCAAAAACAGGCGCGGAGACGACGCTTACAAGGACACGGACCTGCGGGGAGGACGAAGGTAGGGAAGACGCGGCATGAGGACAAGCGAGGGGGCTTTTGCCTCGGGAGGGGTGGTCGCCTTGCCGAGGGTAGTCAGCGCCGGGCTGGACTCCGGCAGCCAATGAAATCCGCAGCAGGTGCAGACGCCGTTACACGTGTCTTGGACCGCGAGCGGGGAAGGATGCGCGAGCGGGTGCGAAGACGAAGCGATGCTGCTCTCGAAACCGTCGCAGAGATCGCAATGCGGAGAGCTGAGCGAAAGCCACGCCACTACCAGGCATAACAGCCAGGCGAGGAGACGAGGTGCGGCTTTGGCGCTGCGCGTCATGCGCCCATGATAAACCCGTGCATGACGATTGCTTGAGTGCAGCCATGGTTTGCTTTTGGGGCAGAACCACCTTGTGCGAATCGATCCAGATAAGATGAGCGAAGACCATGCCTCTCAACGGCCTTTTGATTCTGAACAAACCTTCCGCTGTCACCTCGCATGATGTGGTCGCGCTGGTTCGCCGCGCCACGGGGGAATCGTCGATCGGCCATCTGGGCACGCTCGACCCGATGGCCACCGGCGTTCTGCCTTTGCTGCTGGGCCGCTACACCCGCCTGGCTCAGTTTTTCACGCAATCCGGAAGCCAATCCGACAAGCAGTACACAGGAACCATCCGCTTCGGCTTCGCCACAAACAGCTTCGACGCCGATGGAATGCCTACGAGCGAGGCGAAGCCCCTTTGCAAGTCCCTGGCTGAGCTTCAGCAGCTCGCTTTGCACTTTCACGGCGAGATGGAGCAGATGCCTCCTATCTTCTCGGCCAAAAAATTGGGAGGCGTGCCGGCCCACAAGCTTGCCCGCGCCGGGCTTCCGGTGCCGGTGAAGCCAGCTCGCATCTGCATCCACGACTTCCGCCTGCTTGCGCTCGAAGGCGACCTCGCCAGCTTTACCCTTACTGTTTCGGCTGGAGGATACGTCCGTTCCGTCGCCCACGAACTCGGGGCGCTTGCCGGCTGCGGCGCTCACCTGCAAAGCCTTTGCCGCACCCGGGCCGGCGTCTTCACGCTTGCGCAAGCGCTGAGCGTCGATGAGTTGAAAGCGGCCGCCAACACCTCCGAACCCGACGCGAGCTTTGCCGCTCTGCTTCCTCATCCGCGGACCTTGCTGCCGGAGCTTCCCTCGGTCACGATCGACGAGCAGGTCGCGGGCCGCCTGCGTAACGGCATGCAGGTGAATCTTGCGGAGTTCTCGCAGGCTCCGCTGGTGAAGGTCTTTACCAGCCCCACCGAGCTGGTGGCTATTGCCCGCCGGATTGCTGGAACGCTGATGCAGCCGCATGTGGTGATTGGTTGAGATCCGGCAGCTCTGCTTCAGCGGAACGGACTGCGGTGGCAGCATGGATGCCATCCGAGTTGTCACGGCAAAGCTTCAGAGGCCGAGCTCAAGTGCTGTGGCTTCATTGAGTGAGACAGAGGCGATGCTTCGGGAGCGCAAGGCAAAGATTGTGCTTGAGCGTTCCACGCTTCCGCAGGTAGGGCATCTTCTCTTCTTTGAAGACCCAGGCGGCAATTTTGTGGGTGTGATGGAGTTTGATCCCTCCGCGGAGTAGGAGTAGGCCGCGTCCAGGGAGCAACCACAGGGACGGTCGAAAGCAGGCTTGCTTGTTGCGCAAATATAGTTAAGCTCTACTTCTTCAACAGCGGCTCTACCAGCGGCAGCACGTTTTTCGCTACTACTTCGTTGCCTTTATCCGTGGCATGGATACCGTCGGCCTGCATCAGGCCAGCTACCCCGTAGACGTTCTGCAAGAGAAAGGGGAGTACGGGCACAGCGTACTTTTTGGCCAGGAGGGGATAGGTTGCCGTAAAGTCGTTGACGTAGTCCGCGCCGTAGTCCGGGGGAAGCGTGATTCCGGCGAGCAGGACCTTCGCTCCCGAGGCTTGCAGCGCCTGAATCATCCGGCTTAGATTGGTCCGGGTGGTCTGCACTTTGATCCCGCGCAGCCCATCGTTGCCGCCGAACTCGAGCACTACGACTGCCGGATGCAGGCGCAGTACGTTCGCCAGCCGGTCCACACCATCCTTGGTGGTGTTGCCGCTGATTCCCTCGTTGACCACTCGGTAGTGGAATCCCGCCCAGTCCAAATCCGTCTGCAGGAAGTCCGGATAGCTCTCTCCTTCGTCGGCACCAAAGCCTGCGGTGAGGCTGTCGCCAAAGCAGACGATCAACTTGCGCGTGTCCCCGTCTCGCGTGT
>CALMVK010000217.1:5289-10319 GCA_937873145.1 uncultured Granulicella sp.
CCCTTTACAGCCGAGAAGGCCGGAGAGCAGTGCAGCTAAGATGAAAGAGAGAAACATGCTTGGCATCCCTTCACAGTACCAAATCGGCTGCATTTTCCATTTCATCTAAAGTGCGTCGTTTTGGTACACAGCATCTGTGTCTTTGCATGTGAGTTTGAGGAGACGACCTTCGTTGAGTGACATCGCACCTGCCGACATGATTACGGTCACTGACCTGCGCAAGTCCATCCGCAACGGCACCCGGACCGTTGATATTTTGAAGGGTCTCGACTTTAGCATTCCGCGCGGCCAGTTTGCGGCCATTATGGGTTCGTCCGGCTCCGGCAAATCGACGCTGCTGGGGCTGCTGGCCGGCCTCGATACGCCTTCTTCAGGCGACGTGGCTCTGAATGGCACGGCGATCTCCTACCTTCCGGAGGACAAACTTGCGCAGGTACGCGGCCGGACGATCGGCTTTGTTTTTCAGTCCTACCAACTGATTCCTACGCTGACGGCGCTTGAGAACGTGCTGCTGCCGTATGAGCTGAATGGCGATAGCAGCAGCGCGGAGGGAAATGCGCGGTCGACCGGCCTGGCGCGGGCGCGTTCGCTGCTGGCGGGCGTCGGTTTGGGCGACCGGCTCGACCACTATCCCGTGCAGCTCTCGGGCGGCGAGCAGCAGCGGGTCGCGCTGGCGCGCGCGTTCGTGCTGCGTCCGCCGATTGTGCTTGCCGACGAACCGACCGGCAACCTCGACTCTGCTAACGGCGCTGCGGTTCTTGAATTGCTGCTGAACTTGAATAGAACCGAAGGAACGACACTGGTGCTTGTGACTCACGATGCTGTGCTCGCCGGCTACGCGGACCGCCGTATTACGCTGCGCGATGGACGGATTGTGTCAGATGAGAGGAACGCGTCGCCCGGGGAGGGTTCGACGGAGTGACGCTGCCTGGGTTAGGCCGGCTATGTCTACATTGATGAGTCTACTAACTTCATGCATATGGCGCTTAGATCTCGCCCGTAGATCTCCGCTGGCAACTCCAGGTAGGCTGTCCATCGGGGATCAAGCCATTCGATAGAATGAAATCGGAGGGCTGCCCGATGACGATTGAAATTCATAAGCCAGAGTTGGAGGCATTGATCCAGCAGCGGATGGCCAGCGATCGTTTTTTGAGCGTCGAGGATATTCTTCTGCAGGCCCTAAGGTCTCTTCCTGTCAACACGCCGTCTCCGTCCGAGCAAGCACAGACTCTTGAAGAGATGTTTGCGAAGATCAGAGGCTTGGCGGATGATCTGGATTTCAGCCGCGATCCATCTCCAGGGCGGCTGGTCGATCTTTCGTGAACCGCGGCTTTCTGCTCGACACGAATGTTCCGTCTGAACAGATTCGCTCTCGTTCTGACCCTAGAATTGGGAACTGGATCTATGCTCAGCCCGAGAGAGATCTTTTCCTAAGTACGATTACTTTGGGAGAGATACGCAAAGGTATCGTCCTGCTGCCTTATGGTAGACGTCGACAGGTGCTCGAGCGGTGGTTTGAGACCGATCTAGTTCCCAGATTCGGCAATCGCATTCTGCCAGCGACCCAGGAAGTTGCGGATCGCTGGGGTAGATTGACGGCGGAACGGCAGCGAGGAGGCGTTCCTCTAGGTGCGGCTGATGGTCTCATTGCTGCCACGGCTCTTGAGCATAACCTTACCCTGGTCACCCGCAACGTCAAAGACTTTACCGATCTCGGCGTCACCCTCCTCAATCCCTGGGAGCCGAACTAACTCATATTCCATGCCCTCTCTCTCTTATCGCTCCGCCGCCAAGATCGCCGCACGTGAGATGCACTCTTCGCGCGGTAAATTCTTCTTCGTCATTCTCTCGGTTGCCATTGGCGTGGCCGCGCTGACCGGCGTGCGCGGATTCAGTTCGTCTTTCCGCGCCACCTTGTTGAATCGTGCGCGCTCGATCATGGCGGCGGATCTCTCGGCTCGCTCGACCCAGCTTGCCACCCCCGACGAGACCCGCGGCCTGGCGCAGATCCAGGCGGAAGGCGTGGCCATGACGACGGTGACCGAGACCGTCTCGATGGCGTCGGCTGCCCGCACGCTGGACCCGCTGCTGGTCTCGCTCAAGGCCGTCGACCCGGCGCGCTATCCCTTTTACGGCACGGTCGAGCTCGACCCTGCCGGCTCGCTTGCCAAGGTGCTTACCCCGGATACGGTTGTGGTCGCCGACGATCTGCTGGTTCGATTGAAACTGAAGGTTGGCGACCAGCTAAAGATCGGCGACAAGCTTTTCCGCATCGCTGCCGTCGTGACCAATGAGCCCGATCGCCTTTCGAGCTCCTTTGCCGCCGGACCTCGTGTGCTCATCTCCCGGGAAGGCCTGGTCGAAAGCGGCCTGCTGAAGCCCGGCAACCGCTCCGGCGAGCGCTATCTGTTCAAGGTGCCTCCGCCGCCCAACGGACGCCCTATCTCCGACACCGCCGTGGCCGCGCTCAAAGATCGCCTGATTCACTTGCTGCCGGAGGCCCAGGTGATCGACTATCGCGAGACCAATCCTGCCTTGACCGCCGGGCTCGATCAGGCTACCAGCCTGCTCTCCCTGATGTCGCTGGTCGCGCTCGTTCTCGGCGCGGTAGGGGTGGCGATGGCGATGCGCGCGCACCTTGCCCAGCGCCTGGACACGATCGCCATTATGAAGTCTCTGGGCGCCACCTCCGGCCAGGTGATCAAGATCTATCTTCTGCAAACGATTTTGCTTGGCTCTGCCGGTGGTCTGCTGGGCGTGCTGCTTGGGCTGGGCGTGCAGCTCGCTTTCCCGTATCTGCTCGCCTCGCTGATCAACGTTCATCCGGAGCTTCATCTCGATCCTAGAGCGATCGCGGCCGGTTTCGGCGCGGGTATCCTGACTACTCTCCTGTTTACGTTGCCGCCGCTCTTGGATATTCGCGGCGTCCGCCCCATCCTGATCCTGCGCCGTGCCGTCGACGACCTTGACCAGCCGCTGGGCAAGCTCCTGCTCGCTCGCCTGCGCGGGCAGGCTTTGACGGAGAGCCAGGCTAGCCTCGGCCAGATCCTGCTGTACCGTTTGCGGAAAAACCTGGCCCAGATTTTTGCGTTTGTGCTGATTCTGGCGGGGCTCTCGTTCATCGCTGCGCGCGTCTCCGATTCGCCGCAGGTCGGCAAGTGGTTCTCTGTTGGCCTGGTCGGTGTGCTGCTTGTGCTGCTGCTGGCCTCGTTCCTGGTGCTGGCCGCGCTTCGATTTTTTCTCACTCGCACCCGTTTGCATCTGCCCTCCACGCTGCGCCACGGCCTGGCCAATCTCTACCGGCCTGGGAATCCCTCGGCCGCGCTGCTGGCGGCGCTTGGGCTTGGCGTCATGCAGATTATGCTCGTCTTCCTGATGCAGCATGCCGTGGTGCACGAGCTGCAACTCTCCTCCACGCCGAACCTGCCGAATATCTTCCTGGTGGACGTGGCCGATAGTGAGATTGCCGGCGTGCGGACGCTGCTGGAGCACTCTCCCGCGGTGACGGCTCCTCCGGAGCTGCTGCCTGTCGTCACCTCTCGCGTGCTTGCCATCGACGGCGTACCTACCGGCCAGATCAAGACGCGGAACTTTCCGCACCGTATGCTGCAATCGATCAATTTGACGTACGCGGAGACGCCACCTCCCGGGACCTCGCTTACGGGCGGTCAATGGTGGACCCCTGCGCAGTCCGCCGCTGCCGATCAGCATGCTTTGGTTGCCGTTGCCGAGCGCCCGGCCCAACGGCTCCACCTTCATGTTGGCTCGGTGATCCGCTTCGCCGCGCAGGACCAGCAGTTCGACGCGACGGTCGCCGCCTTCACCAAGTCCGACGGCCAGCATGCCTATAGCCGCGCCGAGTTCATTTTGCCGCAGCGCTCCCTGGCCGGCTTGCCTGTGATCTGGTATGGCGGTGTCCATGCCGATCCCTCGAAGGTGGGTCTGCTGCAGCGTGCGCTCTACGCCAACTTTCCTACGGTCACGGTCATCAACGTCGCCGAGGCGCTCGAGACGATCCGCTCCGTGGTCATTCAGATTATCTACGTCGTGCAGTTTCTTGCCGCGTTCTCCATCTTTGCTGGAATTATTATCCTGGCTTCTTCGATTGCGGGCACGCGGTATCGGCGCATCCGGGAGGTTGTGGTGCTCAAGACTCTTGGCGCCACACGCGCCCGCATCGCCGGGATTTTTTCGATCGAGTTTGCGGTGCTTGGTCTGGTGTCTGGCGCCGTGGGCGTCTTCTTCGCGAACGTCCTTGTGAAGTACCTGCTTCGCACCTTGACGATTCCGCACCATATTGAGTGGGGCTTTAGCCTGCTCGGCCTGCTCGCTACGGCGTTGCTTACGGTTGCGACGGGGTGGCTGGCCAGCCATCGCATTCTGGGGCAGAAACCGTTGGAGGTTTTGCGCGAGGAGTAAGAGGTTTGGGAGCTGCGGGATTGTGTGGGTGTGTGCAGTTGCTAAAACAAATACGGGGATTCTGGCTTCGCCAGAATGACGGGGTGTCTATATAGAGTGACGGGGTGTCTATATAGAGTGACGGTGTGTCTATACAGAAGGACGACTTATTGATTGCCAGACGAATTTCGTTATGAGACTTTGCTGGTTCTGGCTTTCTTTGCCGGAACCGGGGCGGTCTCTTGGTGCGGTGTTGCTGGGGCTTGCTGTGCTGCTTCCGGTGCCGTTGCAGGCTCTGCCGCGTCGGCCTGCTGGCGGAGCGCATGCAGGACTACGCGCAGCATCTCTTCCTCGGGCGCCGGTTTACCGGTCCAGATCTCAAACTGCCGGGCACCCTGCTGCACAAACATCTCCACGCCCGTGATGACGGGGATCCCTTGCTGGCGCGCCAGGCGGATCAAGGGGGTGTCGATCGGGTTGTAGACCAGGTCGAAGACGTACTTTGTTTTCAGATCGTTTGCGGTCAGGATGGGCGGGCTGTTCTGTCCGGCCATTCCAACCGGCGTGGCGTTCAGGATGACGTCGAAGGAGGTCTTGGGGACGGCCTCCCGCTTGATGACCTTGGCTCCGGA
>CALMVK010000217.1:10419-21336 GCA_937873145.1 uncultured Granulicella sp.
GGGAGAATGGCCTGTTTGTGAGGCATGGTGATGGAGACACCCTGGATGGGAATCTGCGCCATGAGCGCAATTAGATCCTCCACGCTCGCCGTTTGCAAGGCCAGATAGACGGCGTTGACCGTCTCACGGCGGAAGGCTGTGTTGATCATGACGGGCGAGAGCGACTTGCCGACCGGATCGCCCGCGACGCCATACACTTTGGTGGCTGCGTCCACATTTTCTACGCGGTAGGTCTCGACCAGGGTGCGCGCGGCCATCTGTCCGGGGCCGGTTTCTTCACCGGCTGTGGCTGCCGCAAAGGTAAACTCCGAGCCCGCGCGCAGGGCCAGCACACGCGAAAGCACGCCTGCATCCCCCATGCACATACCGATGATGTGCGCCTGGTCGCTGACCCGCTCCATGAAGCGCATGAGGGTTACATTATCGACCAGTGTTTTGGCTGTGGGCACGATCTTCATGAAGTCCGGCTGGAAGGCTTCGATGCGCTGCCGGATCGCTTCGAGATTCCCGGTCTGCTGGAAGTCGTGGTGCGACACGATTAGCGCCACGCCCGTTTCGCGCAGTTTGGCCAGCTCTCCTTTTTTGAGAGCCTCCGCGGACTCGAGTTCGAGGTCGATCATCTGGCATCCTGCCTGGGCGGCCTTGCAGAGCACGTCCACCTCGGCTGCGACCGAGCCGGTGAACCTGCCACCGTTCTCTGTTCGACGGCAGGTGGCGATCACCGTGGCTGCGGTGTGATCCTGAAGGAACTGCTGGATATTGTCCATGGCCTGCAAGGGCTTGTCCAGGTAGTCCAGGCGAAACTCTAGAAAAGGGATCTCCTTGACGGCGGTCGAAGCCTTGTCAATCAACTCTGCGGAGTGCGTGCCAATGACGGCGACACATACTTTTGCCATTCGCGAACGAAGATGCTGGGTAACGATGCTGGTCAATTTAGTTTTCCGTGAATGCAGCGCGACTTCATATAGAAGATGAGCGTGCGTTGCAAGCCGTTAGGGGCCTGATGCTCCGACAGCTTGAGCGCCGGCTTGCCTGCCCAAGGTGCTCTGTCAGAGAATGCGACCGCAGTGGAAGAGGACTCGCCGCCGCTGGTCGAACAGCACTGGAGCGCGTTAGGCGGGAGGATCAGTTTACGAGACGTTAGACGCAAATGCCGGGAAACAAAGCATGGGCAGAAGGCATATTCTTCAGGGAAGAAGGAAATTTGGAGATCTTGTCCACATGATGATGCACGTTCCCGCCTGGAGTGCTTACCCCTGGCTTCGGCACGGCTTTAGCGAACGCCGTGGAGGGGTTTCGACGGTGTACGGCGCGGCGTGCGAGGAAGACGGCGACCTGAATTTAGGTTTTACTGCCGCCGACGATCGCGCCCTGGTCGTGCGCAACCGGGCTGTTGCGGCTAAAGCGCTGGCCGGAGAGACTCCTGTGCAACTCGTTGTCGCGCATCAGGTACATGGGACGCATATTGAGCGTTTGCGTGGAGACGACTGCCGTTTTAAAACCGCAGACGGCCGCCCGCTTGAAGCGGATGGCCTGATGACCGACAGACCTGATCTGCTGCTGGGTGTGCAGGCGGCGGACTGCGTGCCGGTTCTCGCCGCAGATACCCGCCTGCGCGTCGTGGCCGCGTTCCATGCCGGTTGGCGCGGGACGGTGGCGGGGATCGTCGAGCAGGGAATCGGCCGGATGCGGGCGGAGTTTGGGTCAGCGCCGGAAGATCTTACCGCTGCCATCGGACCGGCGATTGGCGTGTGCTGCTACGGGGTAGGAGAAGCGGTCGAGACGCGCTTTCGTGAGACGTTTTCATATGCCGCAACTCTTTTTGAGCAACGGGGAGGTGGCCTCCATCTGGATTTGGCTGAGGCTAATCGGCGGCAGTTGCTGGCTGCCGGGCTTGCTGCTGAACGTATTTTTTTGATGGATGCGTGTACTGCATGTACGTGGCTTGCGGGCCGGCGCCGCTTCTTCTCTCACCGCGCCGAGCAGGGCAATACCGGGCGCGCTATGGGCTTGATCGGGATTGCTGAAGGCGCCTGATGCGGGGGGGCATCGTTGCATGGTGCAGGTTTTGTCAGGGTGGGCAAACGAAAGCCCTGCCGCGATGTGATCGGCAGGGCTTGTAATTTGCTCTTAGACTGCGGTGAGGGCCAGGCCTGCTGCTTTTTCTTCCGAGTCTGCCAGGATCGGCCGGTAGAAGAGCTGGTTGTTATCCAGGTAAACCTCTAGAAATGCTGGACGCTCGGCGATGCCACCGGCAATCAGCGCTTCTGACAAGGGATCTTCGACGAAACGTTGCAACGCCCTGCGTAGAGGACGCGCGCCGTAGGTTCGGTCGCTGGCGGTCTTTTGCAGGATGTAACGCTTCGCGTCGTCGTTTACCGACAACGTGATCGCCTTGTGGACCAAATTGACGTTGAGTTGCTGGACCAGCAATTCCAGAATTTGCATCAGGTCCGATTCGACCAGCGAGGTGAAGATGATGATCTCGTCCAGACGGTTGAGGAACTCCGGATTGAAGGTGCGCTTCACCTCGCCGCGGACCAACTCCTCCATCTTGTCGAGAGCCATATTTTCATCGCTCGATTGGAAGCCAAGACCCTGCTGTTTTTGCAGATGCTTGGCCCCGATGTTCGAGGTCATGACGACGATCGTGTTTTTAAAGTCCACGGTATTGCCTAGACCGTCGGTGAGCTGGCCGTCTTCAAAGACTTGGAGCAGCAGGTTGTAGACATCCGGATGAGCCTTTTCGATCTCGTCGAGCAGCACCACGGAGTACGGGTTGCGCTTGACGCGTTCGGTGAGCTGGCCGCCCTCTTCATAGCCTACGTAACCCGGAGGCGAACCGATGAGCTTCGAGACCGAATGCTTTTCCATGAACTCCGACATGTCAAAACGGATCAGCGACTTTTCCGAGCCAAACAGGAATTGGGCCAAGGTCCTTGCCATCTCCGTTTTACCTACGCCAGTTGGGCCCAGGAACAGAAAGCTGCCGATGGGGCGCGCTGGATTTTTCAGGCCCGCACGGGACCGCCGAATTGCCCGTGCCAAAGCGGAGATTGCTTTGTCCTGCGAGATGACGCGTTTGTGCAGCTCTTCTTCAACGCGCAGGAGCCTTTGCGTCTCTTCTTCCTTGAGCGAGGTCATGGGAACGCCGGTCCAGCGACTGACCACGTCTTCGATGTCCTCGCGCGTCACGATGCCTGCGGAGGAGTCGTCAAGATGGTACTTGTCACGCAGCGAACGCAGGTTTTCACGTTCTCTGCGTTCCTCGTCGGAGTAGAAGCGCGCCTTTTCGAACTCGTGGTTGGCGATGGCGTTTTCCATCCGGTGCACGATGAACTTGATCCGTTTCTGGACTTCGGTCAGCTCTTCGGGCAGGGAGGTCTGGCGTAGCTTGACGCGGGCACCGGCCTCGTCGATCAGGTCGATGGCCTTGTCCGGCAGGAAACGGTCTGGAATGTAGCGACTGGAGTGCGAGACGGAGAAGCTGATGGCGTCGTCGGTGTACGAGACGGCATGGAACTTTTCGTACTTCTCCTTGATCCCCATGATGATTTTGACTGCGTCCTCCTCATTGGGAGGAGGAACTTTGACGGCCTGGAAGCGCCGCTCGAGCGAACGATCTTTTTCGATCGATTTGCGGTATTCGGCCGGAGTGGTGGCACCGATGCACTGAATCTCGCCGCGGCTGAGAGCCGGTTTGAGGATGTTGGCCGCGTCGAGTGAGCCCTCGGCGGAGCCGGCGCCAACCAACGTGTGGAGCTCATCGATGAAGACGATGGAGTTTTGGTTCTCCATGAGCTCCTTCATGATGGTCTTCAGCCGCTCTTCAAACTGGCCGCGGTATTTGGTTCCAGCGACGATGAGGCTTAGATCGAGAGCGAGGACGCGCTTGTCGGCGAGGAACGACGGCACCTCGCCGTCGGCGATCTTCTGCGCCAAGCCCTCGACGATGGCGGTCTTGCCGACACCGGGCTCGCCGATGAGTACCGGATTGTTTTTGGTGCGGCGGCAGAGAATCTGGATGACGCGGTCAACTTCAGTGTCGCGGCCTACCAGCGGATCGAGCTGCTGGTCCATGGCGGATTGAGTGAGGTCGCGCGAAAATTCTGCCAGCATAGACTGCTCGCTGCGGCCTGCTTTTTGGGCTGCTGCAGGCTTTTCCTGCGTGGTCCGCTGCAGTTCTTCGCGGATTGCCGGCAGACGCAGGCCGCGCTCCTGCAGGATCTCCGCGGCAAAGCACTTTTCTTCGCGCAGCAAGCCCAGGAGCAGATGCTCGGTCCCGATGTGTTTGTGCGAGAGCCGCTCGGCCTCTTCCGCTGCATAGGCCAGCACCCGCTTGCACTCGTTTGAGAGCGGAAGATCGACGGAGGTCGATACTTTTTCGCGAATGGTCGTATGTCCTTCAATTTGCTTCCGAATTGACTCCACCGAAGCGTGGCTGCGCAGAAAGCGATTGGTGAGAGCCTTATCCTCCCGCAGCAGGCCGAGCAGCAAGTGCTCGGTTTCGATGTAAGGCGACCCAAACTGACTTGCCTCATAGCGTGCGAAAAAGATCACGCGTCTCGCCTTTTCTGTATAGCGTTCGAACATGTTCCCTCTCAGTACGGCTGGTGCCCGGTGGACTTCAAGAACCACGTTTTATTAGTCTATAGTTTACGCTTCCCCCTCACGATGGGGAATCCGATTGTCCGTGTGATCGACGCTGGTGCACAGTCTATTGGACTGCGTTGGTGGCGATCGGATGCAGTCCTGGTGCGATTCTACAAACACGCGATTTGGCTTTTGTCTCTCTCGTCGATGCCTCTCTATCGTTAGGGCCTCTCCGGCTGGCGTGGGCCTCCTCGAGTGCCTGTCTTCCTTATCGGCTGATGTTTGAAAAACTTTAGTGTGCCGTCAAGGGAGGGACAGTCTTTCGTAGCAAGGCCGTTCGCAGCATCAGGAAGGGATGTTCGACCAGGCAGAACGTGACCGCGGCCACGCCCATCGAGGCACAGGCTAGCACAACGAATCCAAACGCCGTGGCTGCGACCGCAGGTACGTGCGCGGCGTGCCGCAGAGGGTTGAGCCGGCTGACGATCCAGCTCTGCATGTACTCGTGGTTCAGGTACATCCCGAAAGAGAGGCGGGAGAGCAGATAAAAGATGTGCTGTCTGAAAAGCCTGGTGCCGCTGCGAAGGCCCCACCAGACGAGCGAAGCGAAGAAGAGGGCGAGACCGGTGAAGGGCAGGATGTCCGACCGCGCAGCCAGCACCGCGCCCAACAGCGCCCCACAGATCAGCACCAGCAGCCCCGGCCTGGCCAGCAAACCGCTTGGGCGCTGCTGCGATGAGGCGAGATTTGCCACCACCAAGCCTGCAAGCAGGCCATCGCAGTGGGTGTGGAAGGGGTAGTAAAGCTGCGCAAAGGCGAGCGGGTTTTTGCCCAGGAAGTGGCCCGTCCAGGCGTGAAAGGTAAAGGCGCGGACTGCCAGGACGAGAAGCATCAGCCCCGCCAGACCCCAACGATAGCCCCGCATGGACCGCGGCCCGATCAGGAGCAGGGCCAGTGGTGCGAGTAGATAGAACTGCTCCTCGGAGCACAAGGACCAGCTTCCGTCCACGATGCCGTGGTTTACGTAGTTGGTGAGGAAGACAAGATCTGTCCAGCCGTACTGCTTGGCTGCTGCTGCTGCCGGGGAAGAGAGAAGAACGGCGGCGAAGATGAAGACGTAGAGCGGCCAGATGCGCAGTCCACGGCGCAGCATGAACTTTGAGAGGGAGATGCCTCCGGTGTTGGCGAGCTCGCGCCAAAGCTGCGACCCGATAAAGAAGCCGCTGAGCACGAAGAAGAGATCTACGCCCATCCAGCCGTTGCGGGTCAGGCCGAAGCTGGTGTACCGGTTGGCTCCGTAGCGGAGCGCGAATTTCAGTGCCAGATGCTGGTTGATGACGAGCAGCACAGCTATAGCGCGCAGGCCATCGAGAAAGGGCACTCGCCGCTCCGTGGCGACGCTGAGCTCTCTCCAGCCGCCGCGGAACAAGCCTGAGACCCGCACCAGGAGACGTGGGTTGGCGGCGTTGCGGTTGGCCTGTTCTTCTGCGCTTTCCTGTGCCAGCAGCTCCGGCGTCAATCGACTCTCCTTTGAGCCCTCCTCACGGCTCTCCTTGACCTTCTTACTGTAGGCAAGGCGCGGGCCTTGGGCTATGCCACTTTCGTGCTTAGCCCTGCAACTTCTTGAGGTAATCCACGATCTCGGACCCGGTCCAATCCTGCGCTCCGATGAACTTTCTCCGCAGGACGCCGTGCTGATCGATGATGTACGTCTCTGGAATCAGCGCGGTGCCGTAGAGCGCGTTCACCTTTTGATCTGCGTCGCGCACCGTGAGCAGGGTGACCTGGTGTTTGGCCAGAAAGCGGCGGTACACGGCGTCATCCTGGTCTGTGCTGACGCCGACCACGGTCAGGCCGGGCATCTTCTGCTGCAACGCCAAGAGGCTGGGCAACTCTTCCACGCAGGGCGCGCACCAGGTTGCCCAAAGGTTGAGCACGACGACCCGGCCCCTCAGTTTGGCGAGGTCGACCGTCTGCTGGCCATCCGACATGACGAACTCCGGCGCCGGTTTGCCGATGTTTCCGGGATGATCGCCGCGGTCGCAGCCGAGCACGCATCCGGAGGCGCAGACCAGCCCGAACCACCCCATCCGCAGTTTGAATCTCCAGCCTGTGCGCACGCGTCCGCTCCGTTCTTCCTATAATACGAAGTCTGGCTCCTTGTCCCATCTCTTTATGGACGATCTGAACTCTACTTCCGCAATGGACGCGCCCGGCCTGCTTCTTTCCGTCATCGTTCCCGCGCGCAATGAGGCCGATGTTCTGCCTGCGTGCCTGGCCTCGCTGCTGAAGCAGTCCGACCCGGCACTGGAGCTAGGCCGCGACTGGGAGCTCCTGCTTGTGAACGATGGATCGACCGACGGAACGGCTGCGCTGGCGGCTGAGGCCGCTACGCTTGAGGGCGTCACGCTGCTGGATGCTCCGCCGCTCGACGAGACCTCCCAAGGCGGCTTTACCGGCAAAAACAACGCCTGCTGGACGGGAGCGCAAGCGGCGCGTGGCCGCCTGCTGCTGTTTACCGACGCGGACACGATCCACGAGCCCGGCGCCCTTTCGCGGGCGCGCCATGAGCTTGAGAAACATTCGGTCAGCCTACTTTCCTACTCGCCCCGGCAGGTTACTTCGGGTCTGCTCCAGCGCTTGCTGATGCCGTTGATCTTTGCGGAGCTGGCGATTGCGTATCCGCCGGCGCGGGTCAACGCTCCGGAGGACCGGACCGCGGCGGCCAACGGGCAGTTCCTGATGGTGGTTGCGGAGGACTACTTTGCCGTCGGCGGCCATCGCGCGGTCGGCCTGCAGGTGCTTGAGGATGTG
The DNA here is from genome assembly GCA_937873145.1 of uncultured Granulicella sp. Lineage (GTDB taxonomy): Bacteria > Acidobacteriota > Terriglobia > Terriglobales > Acidobacteriaceae > Edaphobacter. Next base: position 17,827 of record CALMVK010000217.1, read on the forward strand.
GCTCTGGCCAACCTGTTCAAGCGTAGCCGGCGGAGTCTTCGCTTCCGATATGCGCCGGACGCGCTCTCCGCGCGGATGTACCGGAGCACCGGCGCGCTGATGGAGGGCTGGACCAAGAATCTGGCGCTTCTGTTTCGCTCGCCGACTGCTCTGGGATTGCTGCGCCTGCTCGATTTTTTGCTGATTTTGGGCATTCCGGTGATCGCCCAGACCTGGCCGCTGTGGACCAGTTTGCAGCGGACGCTGTTTTATCTGGTGTGGGCTCGCGTGCTGTGGCGCTTTTACGCCCGCGTCGCCAAGTCTCATTTTCCCTTTCTCGATTGCGCTCTCTCGCTGCTGGGCGTTCCGTTGTTCGTCTTCCTTCTCTTCCGCAGCTTCTTCCGGGTGCGCGTCGCCAAGTCGATCGGCTGGAAGGGCCGGACGTACTCGACTGCCCGGCAGTAGACCGATGTGCATCGCACCCTGGTTAGAATCATCGAAAGTGCAGATTCCATGATCCTGCTGACCCGCAAAGCCGAGTTTTCTTCCGCCCACTACTATTGGAACGATGATCTGTCTGCTGAAGAGAACCAGCGCCTCTTCGGCAAGTGCGCCAATCGCAACGGCCACGGACACAACTACACGCTGGAGGTGACGGTGGCCGGCGAGATCGATCCGGTGACCGGCTTTGTGGTCGACCTGAAGCAGCTGAAGGAGATTCTGGAGCGCGAGGTGGTGAGTGTGTATGACCATCGTCACCTCAACCTGGAGGTTCCCGAGTTCCGCGTGGCGATCCCGACGACCGAGAACATCGCTATCGCGATCTGGCGGCGGCTTGCGGGCAAGATTCCGAACGCGCAACTCTACCGTGTGCGCGTGTTTGAGGCTCCCGATTTGTTTGCGGACTTTTACGGTGAGTTTGAGAGTCCGGCACAGGACGGGCCGGGAACACGGCCTGAAGCACAGTTCGGAGTAGGGAATTGATTATGAAGGCTTATCTGAATCGCCGCTATCACTTCTCCGCCTCGCACCGGCTGAACGTGGAGAGTCTTTCTGCGGAAGCAAACCAGGTGATCTTCGGCAAGTGCAACAATCCGTTTGGCCATGGGCACAACTACACCGTCACGGTCACGTTCTCCGGCGGGGTCGACCCGGTGACCGGGATGGTCGCCAACCTGGCCGATCTCGACCGCTTCGCCGAGGAGCATCTGCTCGCATGTTTCGATCAGACGAACCTGAATACCCTGGCGGCGTTCGCCTTGCTGGTGCCCTCGACCGAGAATCTTACGCTTGCGTTGCATCGCATCTTCGCTGCCTTTCCCGATGCGCATCTCGACCATATCCATGTCGAAGAGACCAGCAACAACTCCTTCGCTTTCCCCGCGCTGCCGCAGCCCGGCCGACTTTGGCTTTGAACGAAAGAGGACCATGCTTCCTGAACTTGCCTCTGTTGAAACGCTCGACACCGTCTCCACCGAAGAACTGTACCGCGAGTTGATCCGCCGGCTGGGCGAGGATCCCTCCCGCGATGGGCTGCTGCGGACTCCGGAGCGGATGGAGAAATCGATGGCGTACCTGACCCGCGGCTACCAGCAGACGGTCGAAGAGGTACTGCATAACGCGCTGTTCGATGTCGACTACGACGAGATGGTGATCGTGAAGGATATCGAGTTTTACTCACTCTGCGAGCATCATCTTTTGCCTTTTTTCGGCAAGGCCCATGTGGCGTACGTTCCCCAGGGGAAGGTGATCGGCTTGTCGAAGATTGCGCGTCTGGTGGATGTGTTTGCGCGGCGGCTGCAGGTGCAGGAGCGGTTGACGCGCCAGGTTGCGGAGTCGATCGATGAAGCGATTCATCCGCAGGGCGTTGCCGTGATTCTTGAAGGCCAGCATCTGTGCATGATGATGCGCGGGGTGGAGAAGCAGTCTTCCTGGACGACCACCTCTGCGATGCTGGGGGTGTTTAAGACGCAGATGCAGACGCGCAATGAGTTTCTGAGTCTGATTCGTGGGTAGGGGTCGAGTGTTTAGGGGCTTGTTTCGAGGGCTGGTTTGGTGGTGGAGTGAGAGCAAATACGGGGATTCTGGCTTCGCCAGAATGACGGCTTGGGTGGGGGTTCGGCTTGGCGGAGTGACGATTGGGGCGATAGCGAGGAATTGACTTAGGGCTTGCTGAGGGTGGGAGTTTGGCTGGGTGGAGCTCCCAGGCGCGGGACCAGGAGCTGGAAGAGGCCGAGCGCGACGACGTAGGCGCTGGCGGCCATTGAGAAGACGAGTAGCTGGTGGAGTGAGAGGTTGCGCTTGACGACCCAGGTGAAGATGGCTCCGCCGATGGCTCCGGCGGCTCCTCCGATGCCGACGACGGTGGAGACGGCGGTGGAGGGGAACATGTCGGCGGGGGTGGAGAAGAGGTTGGCGCTCCAGCCCTGGTGGGCGGCGGCGGCGAGGGCGATGAGCAAGGTGGCGGGCCAGGCGTTGGTGGGGAAGAGCTGGCCCATGGAAGGGACGAAGACGACGGGCAGGACGGCGAGCGCAGTGATGAGCAGGGCGAACTTGCGGCCGCTGTTGACGGAGTGGCCACGGCTCATGCGCCACCCGGAGAGCGTTCCTCCGGCGATGGAGCCGACGGAGGAGACGAGGTAGACGGCGACGATGTACCAGTAAGCGGCGCGGAGGGTGAGGCCGTAGTTGCGATTGAGGAACTGGGGGAGGTAGAAGAGGTAAAACCACCAGACGCCGTCGGTGAGGCCTTTGGCGATGGCGAAGGCGTAGAGGCCGCGGCGGCGGAGAAGGGCGGAGAAGGGCAAGGAGCCGCCGGCGGGGGGCTGGCCGCCAGTTTGGGAGGCGAAGTCGGCGGCGAGGTTGGCTTGGGTCTGGGTGGAGTTGCGGCGAAGGCGGTTGTAGGGGAAGGCGAGCCAGAGGACCAGCCAGACCATGCCGAGCGAGCCGGTGGTGACGAAGGCGGAGCGCCAGCCGTAGCGGGCGGTGACGAAGGCGACGAGCGCGGGGGCGATGAGGGCGGAGGCGTTGGAGCCGGAGTTGAAGAGGCCGACGGCTTTGGCGCGCTCTTCGGTGGGGAACCACTCGCTGGTGGCCTTGATGGCGGCGGGGAAGTTTCCGGACTCGCCGAGGCCGAGGAAGATGCGGGCGATGCAGAAGCCGGCGACGGAGGTGACGAGGGAGTGGGACATGGAAGCCAGGCCCCAGATGAGGATGGCGATGGCGTAGCCGGTGCGGGTGCCGAGGCGGTCGATGATGCGGCCGGCGAGGAGGAAGCCGGCCCCGTAGGCGATCTGGAAGAAGATGACGACGTTGCCGAAGTTGTTATCGAAGACGGGCTGGTGGAACTTGTCGGCGAGGTGGTTCCAGCCCATGAAGGGAACGTCGTGGAGCAGCGGTTCGACGTAGCCGAAGACGTTGCGGTCCATGTAGTTGATGGTGGTGGCGAGGAAGAGGAGGCCGCAGACGACCCAGCGGATGTTGTTGCTTTGCGGGGCTTCGGTGGAGGTGAAGCCGGGGTCGGGCAAGGGG
>CALMVK010000218.1 GCA_937873145.1 uncultured Granulicella sp.
AACACGCGCTTACCATCGATAAGGTGTTTCAATCCACGCTCCCCGCGTGGGGAGCGACGCGCTAAAGATGCCTTGCACGTTCTGATTCCCGGTTTCAATCCACGCTCCCCGCGTGGGGAGCGACCTCGGAAGCTAAAATAAACTTCTAGATAGGGCATGTTTCAATCCACGCTCCCCGCGTGGGGAGCGACCCTGGATGTCGTCGGAGCGCATTTCCACGTTGCGGTTTCAATCCACGCTCCCCGCGTGGGGAGCGACGTTGAGTTGTAGACATAGTAGGCGACCCAAAATGTTTCAATCCACGCTCCCCGCGTGGGGAGCGACCCATATTGTTGTGGTGCTCGTGACATTAGAAGGTGTTTCAATCCACGCTCCCCGCGTGGGGAGCGACGCGCTCTGACGAGCATCTAATGCCGTGGATCATTGTTTCAATCCACGCTCCCCGCGTGGGGAGCGACGTCAGGAAAGCGGATTTTGCGCGATGCGTCAGGCTGTTTCAATCCACGCTCCCCGCGTGGGGAGCGACTGCTGGTTTTCTGCACAGTAGGCGTTTGGTACGTCGTTTCAATCCACGCTCCCCGCGTGGGGAGCGACTGCTGGTTTTCTGCACAGTAGGCGTTTGGTACGTCGTTTCAATCCACGCTCCCCGCGTGGGGAGCGACGTTACCGTTGGCTACGTTTGCCTGTAGCGAAGCCGCGTTTCAATCCACGCTCCCCGCGTGGGGAGCGACCGCAAAGCGTGGCGTCCTAGATTTGGGGCGGATGTGTTTCAATCCACGCTCCCCGCGTGGGGAGCGACAGCGGACGATGGCGAATGGGCATATCATAAGCAGGTTTCAATCCACGCTCCCCGCGTGGGGAGCGACTGCCGCCTATGGAGAAGCAATACGTCTACGAGCATGTTTCAATCCACGCTCCCCGCGTGGGGAGCGACGTCACCAAGTCTAACGTATTGTCTCGTATCGACTTACGGCTGTCGATTCGCGAACCTAAATCTGCAAACTAGCGATGAGGCGCAGGTAAAGAGCGTTTCGCTTCTAACAGGGCTGAATCATTGCACTTAGGCCCTGCGCGAAGGTCTCAAGCTTCGTGTGTGTGCTTGCGGTTCGCGTAATCTTAATGCCAGGGTTTTACAAAATGAGTGGACCTTGCGGATCGTAGGAGGGCTTTGCACCGATGTGTTCGACTCGTCGTTTCCACTCCGTGCCTAAGAAGTAAAAGCGAAGGCTGTCTGTCTCCGGATCTGCTTCGGCGAGCAGGCTTGTGCGGAAGGCTACCCATTGGGCAGCATCGACCAAGCACTCGAAAACGGAGTTCTGCACCCGTTGCCCTCGATCTTCACACAAGCGAGCGATCTTGCGAAGGCGTTTCTGGCCGGCCTTGGTGCGTGTACTCACATCGTAGCTGACGAGAACGAGCATATTTTTAGTAAGTTTAGCGCCAAAGGAAGGCGGGGTATCCGTCAAGCCCACCACGAAGATGACGGGCGAGCAGCAGCGACTGCACATAGGGCACAAGGCCGAGCGGGATACGTTCCTGTAAGAACGGATGTTCCATCTCGTCCTGTTTTCTGTTTTGCCATGCAGCAATGACAGCCTTGCGAGCATCTTCCTGCAGGGAAACCCCGCCGCCATCTAGTTGCAGGAAGCTCCCCGGCTGCAACTGCCGCCGATTGATAAGTGTGAGTGCCACGCGATCGGCCAGCGCCGCTCGCAGCTCCTCCATCATGTCGAGCGCAAGGCTGGGACGGCCGGGACGGTCGGTATGGAGAAAGCCCACCGCCGGGTCAAGGCCGACGCTTTCCAGCGCGGATTCGATATCGTGCCGCAAGAGGGCGTACAGAAAGGAGAGGAGCGCATTGACGCGGTCGAGCGGGGGCCGCCGTGACCTGCCCAGGAAGGTAAAGCTTTCGCGATCGCCGACAATCAGGTCGTTGAAGACGCTGAAGTACACCTGACCGGCGACGCCCTCATGGCCGCGTGCTTCGTCGACGGTTGCGGCGCGGCTGGCATCCAGGCCGATCCACGTAAGTCTGTCCGCGGCTGCTCGTAAACGGGCCTCCCGCTCTGGGTCGCCGATTTCGCGCGCACTGCGCAGGAGCACAACGCGGCTGTTCGCCACTTTTGCCGTCACGATGGTACGCACGAGGGGAAGTACAAGATCGGCTCTGTCAGCCAGGCGGAACTGTTGGCGTCGCAGGAGCACATTGCCAGAGACCGGCCCCTGTACGCGAGCGAGGAATCGGCCCTGTTCGCTCAGAAAAGAAATACCGACGCCTTTTTCGCAACACAAGGCGAGCACCGGCGGCGAGCACGAAATCTGGCCCCAGCAGACGAGACCTTCCAGTGTGTGCACCGGGATTCGTAGCTTTTGATCTCCCCCTATCTTGACGGAGATCGTTTCCCCGTCGCGGTGCAGGTAGGCTCCCTGGGTCATGACGTGTAGCGTATTGAGTAGTTTACGCATGGCGGTCAGGCGTCTGGTTCTTGTCGAAGGAACTTCTGTTGTGCTGCCTGCCAACGCGAAGCTACCTGCGGGCGGTCCGTTCCGTGCGGCAGGCAAACGTCGATCAGCGAACAGCGACTGCAGTGCTTTGCGGGCATCGCGGGAGGGGTTTGCTGCGCGGCATACAGCTGATGCATGGTGGCGGCAAGCATTTCGGTGCGGCTGCGCAGGGCAGGGGAGAAGTCCACTTCGATGCGGCGACGCGGCTCGCCGTAGAAGATCGCGCCGGCTGGGACGGGTGTTGCCAGCATTTCTTCCAGGCAAAGCGCCTGCGCACAGAGCTGGACCAAGTCACAGTCGGTGGGCTTGCGTTTCCCACGCTTATATTCCACGGGGAACGGTTGCGGCCGGAACTCTACAATGTCGGCTCGGCCGGTGATACGAAGCCGAAGACTGTGCAACAGCATGCCACGTACCGTGCGGAGGTTGGCCCGACGCGACTGGCCGGGCAGGTCTGCACGCTCATGCAGCAGACGCCCTTCGGCGGTGAGCCGGTTCTCGGCCCAAGCCTGTTCCAGATGAATGAGCGCCCACTGCCTAGGGCAGAAGGCGAGATGCTGGAGGCCGCTCAGTGGCAGGGCATCGTTGATTTCCATAACTGTGTACCTGCCCGGGTGAAGTGGTTGGCTACACCCACTCTTCAAGAGTGATGCCGTCAGGAAGCGTTCCGTCGATCTCGATCAAGTAGTCTTCGCGGGAGCGAGGCGGCCGGTTCTCAGAGACAAACTCAGGCCGCAGTTTAACTCTGATTTTGGAGAAGAGCTGATCGGCGCGGGCGTTTCCAGTACTCGTCTCATGCCTGAAAGCGAGACAGCGCACTGGCGCCATAAGGCCTCGCGCAGCGGAGCGATCCGTTTCGAACATGTTATTTAATGCGTCCTTGAACAGGATGAGATCCTCTTCGGTAAAGTGTGTCTGCTGTGCAAGGGAGGCGTTGAGGAAGCCGTATCCGCGGTAGAGACCATAGGGGATGTTGAACTTGCGACCAATGGTACGTTCTTTTTCCAAGTCTTTTTCATTCGTAACGGCGCAACGAGTAATTGCGAATTCTGAGGTGACGACAGGATCAAGACTGCGGGAGAAGGTGAGTTGGATAGGACCGCGTACCTGGCCAGCGTTGACTTCGGTCGTCATAACGGCACCGAACGTACGGATGTCGAAGAAGTTGGTGCACATCCAGTCAGTAATTGTCTTTGCGTCAGCCTCTCTTTTTGGCAGCTTCTTCGATTCGTATTTCAGGTCAGCTTTCTCATAGGCGCGGTAGTGCTGCTGGTTCAGGACCGCTTTCTCTTTTACGTAGATCTGGTGGCCGGGAGTGTCGCCCATCTTCTCGGCTACGTAGTTTCGGACCTTGCGTTTCAGGCAGACATCGGTCACCAGGCCTTGGCCGGTTTCAGGATCGATGCGAGGCAGGTTTCCCGCGTCAGGGTCGCCGTTGGGATTGCCGTCGGTGACGTCGAACAGGTACACAAAATCATAGCGGTGCTGGACGGGGTTATTCATTGGTGTTTGCGGTCTCCTCGGGAGTGTTGGCGGCGGGACGGTACTGGCGCTCTTGGAAATAGCCGATGAAGAAACGGCCCTGCTGCTCCAGCGAGAGTTGTCTTGGGAAAGTGAAGGGTTCTTTCATCAAATCGCCGAAGGCATTGGTATAGAAGTGCTTGGTTCCCTGCGTAAGTTTTGCGAGATGGTAGGTATTGACACGGAAAAGACGCGGAAAAATAAGGGCAGGGGTCGCACTTGCCGCGGCAAAGAATCTATCTTTTAGGGTGCTGTTCAAGTCTTTGCCCAACGCTGCGAGTTGCGCCTTTTCAAGCAGAGCGAACAGGCGGCCGCAGCGGTAGGCCACATCGGTTTCTTGATCATCCAGTTGCACGGGCATCTCCTGTGGTGCGCCACGCAGACGCGAGTTGCGGTTAAGGCAGGCTTTGATGGCGCTAACCCGTTCATAGCCGGAGTAGTTGTCGTTGCGGATACGGCGAATCATCGTGGCCAGAAAGGAGTGCGGATAAGCCACGCCTGTGAGCACGGAGCGGGCAAGTTCGCCGACAAGCTTAAACGACACACCTTTGGTATCGAATTTTGTGTTGCCGTTGGACTGATAACGACCAGTTGCATTGGCAAGCGTGCGGAGGGAAAGGACCCGCTCGTTAGAGCTACTCTTGAGGTCAAGATCCCTAAGGTGTTCGCTCAGGCGGCGCTCCAGTACAGGGGCTGCTGCCTCAATCCATAGCCGGACGGACAGACGCGAGGCGTTGGGTGACAGCCCCAGGATGTAAAACTTTGTGGCCTGGCCGCCGGGCGCGATCGTCATGCGGCGCGTGCCGTCACGGAGTTGTGACAGCAGGAGCCTGGCCTGGTCGACGCGCGCATTGTCTTCCGTAGCCATGGCGGTTTCTTCGTTGGCGCCGGGCAGGCTGCCGCAAAGCATGGCGAACACGTCTTCCAGCACGGGCTCTGGCTGGTCTGCCCAGAAGACGACTGTAGCGTCACCGAGACCAATGCGGCGGTCGCGTTGCTCCAGCAAGTGGTTCAACGCATTGGTGTACTTGAATGTCGCCACCAGACTGACGGGAGCATTGCGGCTTTGATCCTTATCGTAAGACGTAAAAGCATCTTTATCGAAGCAGACCAGCTTTGCGCCCATCGTATTGGCCCCGTTTACGCCCTTGATCGCCGGTTCATGCAGTCGCGCGATCTCAGTCATCTCTCCGGTAATAAGGCACATGCCCTTCATCGTTGACGAAGCAGGTTGGTCTACCTTTGTTAGTGCTTGACTCGGATCGAGTACGATAACCGGCTTGACGATCAACTCGTGAATGTATTTCTGCTCTCCGGCAATCCGAAAGATGCCAAAGTTCGTTGCACACTCCGTTAAAGTTGCCAGGTGCTCTTGCACCTGCTCCGGTGTCCAGCTCTCTAAAAATCGGCACACGGCGGAGAAGTGTGGCGAGGCTATGGCGACCTCTTGCGCAAGGTAAAAGCTGCGTGCAGCCTTAAACGCCGCGGGCGCACGCTCTTGCTTCTTCGGATCTAGGGAAAATCCAAGCAGGTATTCCGGACTATCCCATAAGAAGCACGGAGAAAACCCAGATCCCGGTGGTTTTGACTGACCGGGCACCTGCATGGCGCGCGGTCGCAAGTTGTTGCCATCTGCCCGTCGCAGATCGTCGAAGGAGTTGAGTCGACCATCTGGTTCAAGCACAATGCAGAAGCTGATCTTCTGCTGAGAAAAACCAGGAAGCGCCAGTCCGGCTTCCCTCGCAATACGATCGTAGTGTTCGACCAGTCGCTGCAGGATCATGCCATGGCCTCGGCAAGGCTAGGGACAGCGATGACGCCGTCGCGCATGTGTGCGCGAAAGAATCGGGCCTGTTTGTCGTGGGTGAAATCGATGTCGTGCAGCATCCAGCCGAGGTCGCGCTCGCCACGCAGGGCTTCATGCGGCTGAGGAATGGGGCTGTCGTCTTCAAGAAGTGCGAAGTAGGCTGCAAATTCCCGGCAGCCAAGGTAGGGACGAGTGAAGCAGGCACCACGCCGGGCGCGACGGTTGAACTGGTCCAGGTGCTTGGCGGCGTTGCCCGGGCCGGAAACAATGTCGAAATGGGCGCCGATGATGTAGCCGACTTCGCGTAGCAGAAGTGCGGCTCGCTGCTGGCGCATGTCGGGGTCAGAGGCAGCGATACCTAGATTCCCAATGCCGGCCTTCATCGCTTTTGCAACGCTGCCCTTGCCGATCTTGTCTTTTACCTCATTGCGCCTCACCGAGGTAAAGTGGATCGGTTGCAGCACGGTAATCGTGTCGACAACCCAGCGGATCTCCGGCTTCCAGTACACGGCTTCGAGCACACCGCGTGCTGCAGAAGGCGTCATGGCATCGTAGCTGACGCGCTCCACCTTCATCTCCGGCCGGGTGAATAGCGCCCACTCACCCCAGCAATGCAATTGAACCCCACGCGCCACGACTCACTCCTGAACGCAACGACATCGTTAGATAATGTTGGACTCGATATCCAACCCTAGATCTTCAAGCCGCAAACCTCGGTCTTCGCTGTACGCATTCCGGCGTAGGAGTAGGCCGACACCAGAAGGATGCAGTTGGATCACGTGATCGCGTACGAGAGCATGGAAGGTGCGCTCTGGAACGGAGACGAGGTAAGGCTGCAGCCGCTGTTGTGAGATGAACGGTACATGCGGCGACTGCAGTTGTGCAAGGTAAAGGTCTGCTTCGTCGTTATACGGAATCAAGATTGCTAACTCATTGTTGCGAATGATTTTGTATTTCTCTTCCATCTCGCGAAACTGAAATCGTGTTTCCTTGCGCTCTCGATCAACTGTCACGCAGGGCAACACACCGTGTCTATCCAGAACATCCGACGATCGCCAGTAGTGATGACGGAAGTAGGCATCGATCGCCTCGGGTGCGAGTGGGTCCGGGTACCTTGGCCATAATTCGCGAGCACTTTGAGCAGTGTCTTGAAGAAACCCTTTGGGTGGTGGTTGCTCAGCCTCAAAGACATAGGTAATTCCAAGACCGGGCAAACGACCTTCACGATTGCATCGACCCGCCGCCTGCGCAATGGAATCGAAACCGGCTTCAGCGCGGTAGACCACGGGAAAGTCCAGATCGACACCCGCCTCAACCAGCTGTGTGCTAACGACACGGCAGGGCCCGGTCTTCACCTGCTTGCGAATCTGTTCAAGTACGGCGCGCCGATGGGCTCCACACATCAGCGTGCTGAGATGAAAGCAGCTTCCAAAATCGGAGAGGTCACGAACGGCGGTAAACAGGTCCGCAGCATAGGCGCGTGTGTTCACAATAGCAAGCGTGCGCTCCTCCTGTGCGATGCGGTCGGCAAGTTCCGCCACCGTTTGCTTGCCGTGCAGGCGAACCACCTGCACGCGACGAAGCGCGGCAAATAATGGAGCTGGATTGGAGATAATGGGACGTACGCCCTCAATACCTTCGCGAAAATCTTCGCGCCTCTCAAGTGCCGGCTGCGTCGCCGTGCACAGCACCACCGAGCAGCCGTAATGCTGTACCAACTCGCGGAGGGCACGCAGCGTGGCTGCAAGAAGTTCTACCGGAAGAGTCTGCGCCTCGTCCAGAATCAATACGCTGTTGGCGAGCCGGTGGAGTTTACGACAGGGAGACGTGCGTGCAGCGAAAAGGCTTTCAAACAGCTGCACGTTCGTTGTAACGATAAGCGGTGCATCCCACGTTTCCGCGGCGAACTGGTTTTCGCGTGTTTGCTGCCCGGGTTTTAAGTTGGTGTGGTGTTCTACCAATCCGCGCTTGGCCAACGGTCCAAGGGCCTGGCGGTAGACGTCGGCGGTTTGTTCGATGATGCTGGTGAACGGAATCGCGACGATAACGCGCTGCAGCTTGTTGGCTTGTGCATGAGAAAGCGCAAATGCCAGGGAAGATAGCGTTTTGCCGCCGCCAGTAGGAACCTGCAGAGAGAAAAAGCCAGGTGTTGCCGTGCAGGCAAGCTGACATTGCTGCAGCACAAACGCACGCTGACGGTTTACCTCGGTCGCATCTGCGGAAATGCTCATGCCGTCCAGGTAGGTGCGCAGCGCACCTCCAAGGGCCTGAATGGACGGACGTTCCATCTGGCGCTCGGCCGCTTGCTCCGGATGGCAAAACTGTTCAGTGCAGGTACGATCCGCGTCGACGAGCGCCGAAAAGATCATGCGCGTAAAAAAAGAAAGAGCAAAACCCATGTCGGCAGCAGAAGGCCGAAGATGCAGGGTTAAGGCCGGCAACACTAGGCCGGGATCTTCCACGCGAGGCAACGTGACCTGCGTGGGATCTAGCCGAGCCTGTAGCGTGCTCTGTGAGGTAGAGTCGTCGATCGCTTTGCTATTCGGAAGACCGGCATGATGTCCTGCAATGCAGTATGCCAGCAATTCACCAATAATCAAATCAGCATGTTTGTGGACATAACGGGCTCCGAATGTAGAGTGATCAACGCGCCGTGATGCAGCCTGATCCTTCTCCCCGGCATCTTCCGACTCCTGAGGATTTGCTGCATGGAGCTTAGCCTGGAAATCCGCTGAAGCTTTTCCGAGATCGTGGCAGAGCCCAAGAGCGCGACCCCAACCGTCAGTGGTAAAAGCTGCGGTGTAGCACTCGGCAAGCTTTGCAACGGCAGTCAGGTGTATGCTGAGCGGCTCCCACTCCGTTTCATTACGGTTACTAAGTGTATGGGCATAAGGACCACAAGCAGGTATAAGCACGCAGCCAGAGTAACAGTTAGGAACTCAACCATCGGCCAAACCAAGGTTGTGCAATGAGACCTGCCTTCCGTCATCGAACCTTGTGTCAGATTGAGGTTACGCATGTAGTACATCACGGCTCTGGCCGGAATGCGTACTAATAGCTTCAGTTCTGCACTATTGT
>CALMVK010000219.1 GCA_937873145.1 uncultured Granulicella sp.
ATCCTCGGGACACAGCCCTCTTCTGGTCTCCGCTTCTTTACCGAGAAGTTTGCCGCTCCCCAAGTAGCTCAATCTGACGCTCTAGCCACACTACAGCGCAGGATCGAGGTCACGAGGAAGCTGACAATGGAGTCTATGCAGATGATGCTCGGTTGCGGGCTACTCGCTTTAGACGCAGAGGCAGGGTCTTTACTGGCCTCTAAAGCACGAGGTTTGCCGCAACAGATTCCCGAGTCGATGGATCCATTGATCAAGGCAGCGCGACGCGTCGGACGCTGGACAAGCGCCTTAACCATATACGAAGTAGCAGCCACCCTGAGGCTTGCATTCTGATGAAGTTCTCCATCGAGTCCATCGTGCTTTGGCCACGCCTGCAGCAATTCAAGCCGCGCGTTGTTCCTTTTGAGCCTGGAGTGTTAAACGTCATCTCCGGCAGCTCGCGAACGGGTAAATCAGCAATCATCCCGATCATCGATTACTGCCTAGGTTCTGACAAATGCACTATTCCTGTCGGCGTGATCAGAGATGCCTGCTCATGGTTCGGCATTGTCATCCGCACGGCTGAAGGGCAGAAGCTCTTAGCTCGCCGTGAGCCAGGGTCACAGCGATTCACTGGTGATATGTACGTTGCTGACGGGATAACAGTCTCTATCCCGGAAGCAGCTCCGGAGAAGAATGCCAATGTCGATTTCGTGAAGAGCCAACTTGACGATATCGCCGGGTTGACATCGCTGGACTTCGAAACAGGAAATACCGGGTTTAAGGGGAGGCCCGGCTTTCGTGACCTCATGGCATTTTGCTTTCAACCCCAGAACGTTGTCGCGAACCCGAACACACTTTTCTACAAAGCTGACAGTTATGAACACCGCGAGAAGCTACGAGTTCTGTTTCCCTACGTTCTCGGCGCGATCACCGCCGAGACTCTGGCAAAACGTCATGAACTGGATGAGTTGAAGCGGACACATCGAAGGAAGAAACTTGAGCTTGAAACCGTAAGACACGTATCAGAGCGGTTCTTGGCACAAATGCAGTCCCATTTGAGCACCTTGAGGGAGTTTGGCCTGATAGGAGAGACAGAGGGAGTTGCGGCAGACCAGTACGCTGGCATCAGCATTCTGCGTGCCGCAATAGCTCGGAACAAGGAGTCGATCGGTGCGGCTACCACAGTTGGCACTATCGGCATTTCAGCTGATGAACTGGCCGAATTGCGAGCACGTGAAGCAGACCAATCGACACAGCTCGCTGTCCTGAGGCAGCGTTACCTAGAGATGTCGGAACTTCGCAAGAGTTCCATAGACTACCGCGGCTCTCTAATCGCTCAACGAGACCGATTGAACATATCGAAGTGGTTGCGCGCCAAGCACCACGATGAACACGACTGTCCAGTATGCGGCAACGCGATGAACCAACATGAAGAACGCCTCGACGCTCTACTTCTCCATCTCGAGGAGATTGAAGGTACGGCCTCTCATTTCCAGACCGTACCGGCATCTCTGGATCGTGAGTACCAACGTGTGAGAAGCGAGATGGAAGGCCTGACAGAGAAGCTAACAGCGACACAATTTCGGTTGCGGGAACTTCGCGAGCTTTCGGAAAACGCAAGTAAACGGCAGTACACAGAACTTGGCATTTCGCGATTTATGGGCAGAATGGAAGCGGATCTGAGGGTGCTTGAAAGCGTAGGCGAAGACAGCAGTCTTCAGGACGAAGTGGATCTTTTAGAACGCCGAATCCGCGCCTTGGAAGAGGAGGTAAACCCACAGGCGATAAGAGAAAGAACAAACAGAGCGCTTTCCAAGTTCAGCGGGTACGCCGCAAGAATCCTGCCAAACCTTGATGTTGAGAACGCCCAAGACTCCATCAAACTGTCGATATCCGATCTGACGGTGAAGGTGGAAAGGCTCGATAGAGAGGACTTCCTTTGGGAAGTGGGAAGCGGCTCAAATTGGCTCTCGTATCACTTGGCGACATCTGTAGCCCTACAAGAGATGTTCGGTGAGCTTAGTGAATCGCCCGTTCCGCAGTTCGTCATTTACGACCAACCCAGTCAAGTGTACTTTCCTCAGCAGCTGACGGCACGTGTCGTGGACCGTGAAGCGGAGCAAGAGAACTCTGATCCTTCGTTTGACAAAGATGAAGATGTCGAGGCCGTGGCCAAGGTGTTCAGCGTACTCTCAGCAGCAGCTCAAAGAAGTGAAGGAAAGCTGCAGTTCATAGTGCTAGATCATGCTCCTGAGCGAGTGTGGGTCGGAACGCAAGGCGTTCACCTGGTTGAGGAATGGCGCGGTGGTCTGAAGCTGGTGCCAATGGAATGGCTCGGAGGTGCTACGCAGGCGTGAGCAGCGGATGCTGACGCACTAAACTAAGACGTTCTCTCAACGGGGCTTCACAATGCGCTTTTGGTTCGAGCAGGGGCAAAACCGAGGTTGCCAAAAGCAACACGGCCCTGCGTCAACAGGGCCGTCATTCTCGTTGAAAGGAGGAAGAAGCAATGCTACGAGTCAGCATGAGCTTCAACCTTGCAATCCATTTGCCCTTGCGGTGGATTGCAGCTCTGCTCTACCTCATGAGGTAAGGCAGATGTAGCAACCTTCCGGTGGGGTGAGGCCCGCCGGAAGTCAAGAATAGGATACGCTTTCCTGTGGAAGCGTCAATCCCTACGCTTGAGAGCGTCTTTCCTCAAACCGACGCCTTGCAGCGAGTCGACGGCTTGACTTCCCCCACTCGGTCGATCTCATAATCGCGCCCCTCTCAGAACGCGAATCTTGCTTGCACTCGTTCATCTACTGGCCGGAGTCGAGCGTAATCCAAGGTCTCTTTCATTGATGCTCCCTTGTCCCGCCAGAGGTAGAAAACGGCCTCGCCCAAGAGAACGTAGTGCCACTCTGCCTGCCCGCGCTGATCTGATGACAGCGTATTAAGGCGGTCACACCAAGCCACAGCAGCACGTTTCTTTCTGATTACGTTCGGAGTGGTGGTCTGCGCCTGTGCTTTCGTTTCAACCAAATAAACCTCGGCCCCACAGCAAACCAGGAAATCTGGATGGTAAAACGCTGGAAGCCCATCCTCCTTCACGTACCGCAGGCGGGTGAAGGAATGCTTTTGCTCGTCGAGCTTACAAAAGGCGTCAACGCTGCCATCCCCACTGGCGGCTTCAATGAAGGCGCGCTCTAGGCCTCCATTTCTTGTCGGATATGAGAGCCGCGGGTAGATGCACTTGTTGACAGCGAGAGAAGAGCTTTCACGCATGGTCAGCTTCGGAACCTCAGACAATCTCCTCTGTACCACCTCGGCATCACTGGAGACCGTCGTTTCTTCGGCGTCCAAGAGGGCTCTGGCCCACACTTTGAGGATGTGCTCAGTAACGGGGTCGATGAGCAGAAGACGCCACATCTCGTCTTTAAACGGATCGATCGTGCGACCGAACAGAACAGTTCGGATGTAGCGATCAATACCTTCCGCGAGCGCGGCCCGGTTAACCTGCGCATGTGGAAACGCCGTCACCTGTTTGAACTTCGTAGAGCTCTCTGTCAGCGGCTGACTCAATGCTTCTGAAATTCTGCGGACGATTCTCCCCAAGTACTCGTTGTACCCGGTAGCTGTCATGACCCCCCCGTTTACGCGGTAGTCGCCAAACCGGGTGTGATCCTGCACATCGACCGAATGAAACTTCTCTCCAGGACCGATCATTCCCCTCAGTTGGTCTAGCGCAAATATGCGGAATGGATCTAGACCATCGACCTTCAGGTCCCGGGTGTGCAGCTCCTCTTCGCGTTCACGCAATATGAAAGGGATCTCAAAATCGAAGATGCTGAACTCCGGACGCAAATGGACGACTAGTAGATCACCGGTCGCCGATCCGCCTTCCCTGTCGTCATCCTCGATTTCGCCAGCCAAACCTTCTTTTATCAACTCTTTATAAAACTCAAGAAAAGCTGGATGTTCGACGATAGAGAGCACGTCGATCATACTTTCGGGCTCTTTACCATCACGTATGCGCTTCCGATTCTCGCGCTTGCTGTCTTCATAGTCCGGACCGCGCCACATTAGTCGGAGGCCACGACCGATCGTCTGCTCTAGGAGAATCCCAGAACTTGACGCACGTAGTGGCACAATGACGCAAATGTTGTTCACGTCGAACCCTTCTCGAAGCATCAAGACGCTAATGATTACTCGCGGTGCGGGGTGCCGATCAACATCGAAGAGGCGCTCGCGGAGAATTTTCCACTCTTCAGCCCGGAGGTCCCCTTTGCGACTCGAATCGACACGCAAAGTCTCCATCTCGCTGAGTCCCTCGTCATGCAAAAAGTCTTCTATCAGCGGGGTGATAGTCGTGTCTTCGCAGACAACAAGCATTTTCGGATGCCGGTCAGGAGAGATCTGCGC
>CALMVK010000220.1 GCA_937873145.1 uncultured Granulicella sp.
TCTATGACCGGCGCAGTGATAAGTTGCGCTCGATGAGGTGGAGCGGATTGCCTACTGACCGCAACCCGAAAGAAGGCATTCTACTTACTCGACTCAGCAGACTGATGGCAGACACGTTTGATAAGCAAGACACGGATCTTATTATTGAGCTTCGCTAAAAACATAACCAGCGGAACAAAATATTCTGAAATTTATATATGTCTCTCTCGATGAGCACATTCCATTGTCCGTTCTAGTGGCATTGCTTCATTTTTTCGATGTGGAGTTTGGTCATCAACGTGCAGTATCCAAGACAGACTTGATAAATCTCAACTCTTTGGATGGCTATGAGAAAGATCGCCTCGTTGGTTTTACTCGTTCCCGCGCTAGCAATTTCAAACGCTCAGATTGTATCCACAAACGGCGGATCCATTCAAGGCACAATCACCGATGCTAGTGGAGCAGTTGTGCCAAACGCATCCGTCACCATCGTTGGTACCGAGACCGGCTTCACCCGGACATTGCAGACGGACGGTGCGGGATATTACGCTGTAGGTCCCTTAAACCCTGGCATGTATAAGGTGAACGTGACAGCCTCCGGCTTCGAGGGCCTGAGTGTTTCAACGGTGATTCAGATCGGCACGGCAACGCCCGGTTCATTCAAGCTGACGGTAGGTCAGGCTAACGAGACGGTTGAGGTAACCACTGGAGCCGTGCAGCTTAACCGGGATCAGGCAGGCGTGAGCGATGTTCTCACAGCACAACAGATTGAAAGTCTTCCCATCAATGGGCGCAACTTCCTGGATGTGGCACAAATCGAACCTGGCGTCGTTCTGCAGGCCGGCGGCTCGTTCGATCCGACCAAAGCCGGTTACTCCGCGCTTTCGGTTTCAGGAGTCTCCGGACGTACCACACGTATTCTCCTCGATGGTCAGGACATCACCGATGAAAGCGTAGGCACCACCATTTTCAACGTGTCGGAGGGTGCGATCGGCGAGTTTCAACTGAATCGCTCAACGCAGGACGTCTCGGGAGACATCACGTCGACCGGACAGGTACTCGTCACGACCAAGTCCGGCACCAACCGCTTTCATGGCGAAGCGTTTTACAACTTCCAGGATGCACGGGAGTTATTTGCCACCGAATTCAATGAAGCACCTCCGTTTCAGCGCAACCAGTTTGGTGGTTCACTCGGCGGATTTGTCATCAAAGACAAGCTTTTCTTCTTCGGCAATATAGAGCGCATTAAGCAGGACACCTCGCAACCGGCCCAGGTCGGCTCAACCTTTTCGCAATTCAACGGCTTCTCCATCCCTTCCCCATACCGGGAAACCTATTCAACCATCCGGTTGGACTATAACGGACCGCTTGGCGGCCGCTACTTCGTCCGCGGCAACTATAACGTCAACTCGATCGCCAGCAACGGCGGGAATGTCTTTGAGGTCTACGCCAATCGGGACAACACGCCTGGCATCGCCGGCGGCGTGGATTACCAGTTCGGCAAATTCACTCACTCATTCCGGGGTAGTTACGAAAAATTTCATAATCTGATTTCGGACGATTCAGCGGTGGCGCCGATCAATCTTCTGCCAGGGATTACGTTTCAGAACGTCGCGCAAGGTCTTGAGACCGGTCCCAACGATCTTGCTCCCCAAGGGACCTTTCAGAGCGACAAGCAGTTCCGTTATGACGGATCCTGGACCAAGGGAACGCACACGGTCCGATACGGCTATGAACTGAACTACATTCTGGGTGGCGGCTTTGCTGCGTTCTTCGGTCTTGCACCCCGCGTCCGCGAGACGGCCGGTACGGTCCTGGCGACTTGCGCCAACCCGGCAGTCAGCGGCCCATGCCCGTCCGACCCGATCAACGGCTACCATGCCAGCTCGATTGTGCTCGGAAACGGTCTCGGCTTTTTCACCCAAAATCCAGGTTTCGGTTTGATTGGAGGAGGTGTTCATGATTGGCGCGAAGCGGCCTATGTCGAGGATTCCTGGAAGATTACGCCAAACCTGACGATCGTGAGCGGCTTGCGCTGGGGTGTAGACACGGATCGAGCGAACCAGGATCTACCCACTAATTCCACTCTGGCGCAGTTTCGAAGCGACTTCAACACCCCGGTCCACCAGCCCTATGCCGACTTCAATCCTCAAATTGGCGTAAACTACGGGCTTCCCGGAGGGAAGACAGTCCTTCGCGCTGCTTTCGGCATCTTCCACGAAGGGGATGTGTTCAATAACACAACCAATGCCCGCACCAGTCTGCTGGCAAGTGGCCCATTCTTTGCGGATGAGACGATCTGCGGGTCCGGTAAGCTTCGCCAGCCCGATGGAACAATCATCACTTCAGCCACCGTTGGCGGCGTTACACGTTCCATCACTCAGATATGCACCGGGTCCGTAGCAGCCGCCGCGCCCTACGCCATTGCGCTTCAGGGCGAGTATCAGACGAACTCAGCAGCCAACGCAACGTCGCAAAACGGCGGCTACATCGGAGCCACCGGCAACGCATCTGGGCTTTATGCTCCCCCTTACCGGACGCCTTACGCGGAGCAATGGAACTTTGGCATTCAACGGGAACTCTTCAAAGGAGGCGTAATCGCCGCCGACTATATACACAACAACACATTGAAGATTGCTCAGACACTCGATGTAAATCACGTGGGAGCCGCCCGCTACCTCAACACTGCTGCGGCACAGAACGCAATTGCCGCCACGGTCGCCGGTTTTCCAACCTGTCCCCAGGGGTTTGGAGCAGCTTCCATCAACTGCGCCATCGCGAACGGGGCAACAATCAGTAATTTCGCGAATAACGGTTTGGATTCCGGAAATCAGTATTTGGGAGGCAATAGCCCGACGGCGGAAGGTGTTACGGTCGCTACAGGAGCAGCCTTTCCCGGCCTTAATCCCAATCTTGGTAGCGGCAATGTACTTCTTCCGATTGGTCGCTCAGGCTACGACGCCCTACAAATCGTTTTTCGGGAGCAGACCTCACGTCCTGTGCCGGGGATTGAACGCTCCAACTTCCAAGTCTCCTACAATCTCTCTCGTATTGTTTCCTCCTCCGTTGGCGGTTCAGACCAGTTCTTCAGCAACGGCTCCTTCGACAACGACAATCCGAATGCGTACATCGGTCGCGCCAGTCTGGACCGAAAGCACGAAGTTTCGTTTGGAGGCAGCTTCATTACCAAGTATGGTCCGGAGATTGGCCTCATTGGTCACTTCTTTTCTGCTCAGCCCGCCAATCTCACTCTGGATGCCTCAAATCCTGTAGCCGAAATCTTCACCTCGGACGTAACCGGCGATGGAACAGTCGGGGACCTGGTTCCAGGCACACTTCCTGGCGACTACATGCACCGGATCAAGCCGGGTAACCTTGGCAGCTTCATCCAGACCTATAACAGTGCCTATGCCGGGCAGCTAACCCCCGCCGGTAAAGCCCTCGTCAACGCCGGCCTCTTTTCTCAAGGTCAGCTCTCAGCCCTGGGTGGCGTCCTGCAGACATTGCCGACACTGCCCCAAGCCTCGGCTCTCGCGCAGCCGGCATTCCGGCAGGTAGACGCAACCTTCGGCTACCCCATCCGCTTTGGGCATTACGCGCATGTGCTCGGGGAGTCGGCCATGCTCACCCCGCGTATTGCCTTCTATAACGTCGGCAACTTCGCCAACTTTGGCGGTTCGAGTGGAAACCCCAATGTCGCACCTTACAACGGGGATCTCGGCGTACAGGCTGCCGGCTACCTGAATGGCCCTAACAGCACTGTGGTTACCAATCCTTACCGCGTCACCCGGCAGTCGGGAACGTACAACCAGGGCGCTCCGCGTACAACGGAATTTCAGCTTCGGCTGGAGTTCTAGCGCTGATTAGCTATTGGTGTAGTGCGGTGAACGGTATGCTAAACCAAGCGGTTGCATCTTGCTTTCTGATCGTAGGGATGAGTTTTGTGATGGTCTGGTCAGGGCTTCCTTGCTCCGGCGGAGCGGAGCTGCTGTTTGAGATTTGCCCACGCCTTCTCGATCGGGTTGAGGTCAGGCGAATAGAGGCGGCAGATAGAAGCAACTCGGCTCCTGCCGCCTCGATCCGTTCGCGGACGCCTGCCACTTTGTGAGAGCTGAGGTGATCCATCACCATCACATTTCCAGACCGGAGTGCCGGACAGAGCACGTGATCGAGATAGGTCAGGAAGATTTCGGCATCGGTTGCCGCCTCCACCGTCATTGTTGCAATCAGGCCGTGCGTGCTCATCGCACCCAGAATCGTGTGGATCTTCCAGTTGCCTTGGGGCGTCGCCATTTGCGTCGAAACTCCGCTTTCGTCAAGGACGATAAGCCGTTCAGGATCGATCCCACACAACCGCTCTACAAACGCTTCGCGCCGGAGACGGTTCGCTTCGGTGTCCCGCTCAGGAGCGTGGAGCGACTTTTTTAGCCATGAAAGCCGAGTTGGCCGACGATCTTCCACAGATGGGGCGTGCTCACGTCCACGCCGGTCGATGCTTTCCACTCCGCCCGCACCTCGCGTAGGTACAGAGCAGGCTTCGCCAACAGGATGGCCCGCACCGCCTCTCGATCCACCCATGCCTTCGGCCCAGGACAATACAACGGCCGGTCCGTCGAACCCGTTCGCTTGCGTGCACTGGAGATCTTCTCGGCCCAGGCAAGACTCACGCCGAACTGACCTGCTAGCTGGTGCAGCGTCCCTGTGCCAAGATCGTAAGACTCCAACAACTTTCGTCGCAAATCATCGCTATAAGCACGAGCCATCCGTCAAGCTTCAAACCTCAGACAAGACTTGCAAAGAATCAAGCCGTATACCATCAGATAGTCGGCTTTTGGTCTGGCTCCGCTTTGTCAACATGTGATCAAGGCAATTGAGACCTTCGACGAGATGGAGCCAAGAAAGCACTAGGGAGACTCTGATTATGTTCGTGGCGGCAGTGAAAACGCAGATTCCCTACGGGAATGACAACAAAGAAACGTTGAGACGGACTAAATCAGAGTATCCCTAGAATGACTACGAGAAGACAGCACCGATGAACCTGCAACGCATTCTCGGCACCCTTGCCGGCGTACTCCTCAGCCTCACCTCCAGCACAGCCCAACTCGCGCCTTCGCCGCCCGGGCCAGCTTCTGCCTCCGAGACCTATACCAACCCACTGCTTCGCTCCGGACCTGATCCCTGGGTTTTTTGGTGGAACGGCTTTTATTACTACTCGAACACCACGGGCACGAACCTCGTTCTACGCAAGACTGCCGATCTGACCAATCTCCGCCATGCTCAGATCAAGGCTGTTTGGACTCCCGAACCCGGCCATCCGTGGTCGAATGAACTCTGGGCGCCTGAACTCCATCGCTGGGACGACAAGTGGTACATCTATTTTGCGGCTGACGCCGGGGACAACGCTTCCCACCGCATCTACGTCGTCGAAAATGGCAGCAGCGACCCCATGGAAGGAACCTGGACCCTCAAAGGCCAGGTCGCCGACCAAAGCCACAAGTGGGCCATCGACCCCACCACCTTCGAGCTTCGCGGCCAGCACTATCTTGTGTGGTCCGGCTGGAAGGGCGACACCGACGGCGAGCAAAGGCTCTACATCGCCCACATGAGCAATCCCTGGACCCTTGACTCCAAGCGCATCGAAATTACCAAACCCAAGTATCCCTGGGAAAAACATGGCGACCTCCCCAACCGCCACGTGAACGTCAACGAAGGCCCCGAGTTCCTCGCCCACGGTAACAAGATGTTTCTCGTCTTCTCCGCTTCCGGCTGCTGGACTGACTTCTACACTCTCGGCATCCTCGAAGCGTCGCGCGACGCCAATCCTCTCGACAAAAAGTCCTGGACTAAGCTTGACCATTCGTTCCTCTCTACCGACACCTCCGCCAAGGCGTTTGGCCCCGGCCACAACGGCTTCTTTCAATCCCCCAACGGCCAGGAAGACTGGATTATTTACCACGCCAACCCCGCTCCCGGCGAGGGCTGCAGTAACTTCCGCTCTCCCCGCATCCAGCGTTTCACCTGGGACGCACTCGGTCGCCCCAGCTTCGGCTCTCCCGTCCCTCTCGACGAGCCACTTCAAAAACCCGCGCAACAATAAAGTCGCACAACAAAGAATGAGTAAGCTTCAGCAATCGGCGACCAGAGTCACTCACCGAGCTACATCGTTTTCTTTTTGGACACTCTCTGAATGCCTTGCTTCCTGCTACGCATCTGTAATGTCTATCGGCTTTTCGGCTGAAAACTTTAGCCGGATTTCATCCTTTTTCGAAATAAAGACGATTCCCACCTTCACCTCGCCAAACGTGCAACGAACAGCACCTTTGCCGAGCCCAGCCTTCCTCTGCTCCGGACTAAACTAAAGTCTATGGCGCGCGGCTTCTTTCTCACCTTCGAGGGCCTGGACGGTTCCGGCAAGACCACCCAACTCCGCCTCCTTGAACCCCATCTGCGCGCCGAAGGTCAATCCGTCGTCATGCTCCGCCAACCCGGAGGCACTTTGCTTGGCGACCGCCTCCGCGCTCTTCTGCTCGACTCCGGCGCCGACGCCCCGCAGACCGGCGGCCCAATCACTCCCCTCGCCGAGCTCGCCCTCATGTTCGCCGACCGCGCCCAGTCCATCGCCGAGGTCATCCGGCCCGCCCTCGACGCCGGCTCCATCGTTCTTTGCGACCGCTACACCGACTCCTCCGAGGCCTACCAGGGCTTCGGACGCCAGCTCGGCTCCGCGCCCATCCTCGCTCTCCACCAGGCTCTCTGCCACAACCTCCAGCCCGATCTCACCCTCCTGCTCATGCCCGACCTCCAAGCCTCACTGACCCGCGCCCGCAGCCGCAACGCCCGCCCCGGCCTGGATGAGAACCGCTTCGAATCCGAACCCGACGCCTTTTACCAGCGCGTCGCTGCCGGCTACGAAGCGATTGCCCTTCGCGAGCCCACCCGCGTCCACGTCCTGCGCAGCTCGGCCTCGATCTCCGAGATCGCCGCCGAGATTGCAGCCTTCGTCACGGCACGCCTTCCAGTTCTGTCCCACACCTAAAGCTATGTCCACGAC
>CALMVK010000221.1:0-20756 GCA_937873145.1 uncultured Granulicella sp.
TCTGTTCGCCGGAGTTTTCCAGCTATGCGCCGGTATATATGCTGACGCCGTTTCGCATGGATTTGCTGGCCGCTGGCGCGGGGCTGGCGCTGGTATGGCGCAAGCGAAGAGCATGGATCGCACGCTTCGGCGGCTTTGGGCCGCTGCTCTCGATCGCTGCCCTGGGAGTGCTTGCGGCACTTTCCAGGCAGAAGGGATTTTCGGTGACGGCGAACACTCCGGCAGGCAATGTCTGGATTTATGAGATGACGCTTGTTGCAAGCACGGGGGTGGTGCTTTGGGCGCTGAGTGGGCGGGGAGTCCAGGTACTGGGATGGGGGCCGCTGCGCGCGCTCGGAAGGATCAGCTACAGCTTTTACCTGATCCACACGACCGTGTTGATTATACTGGAACGATACCTCACCGGACGATGGCTGGTGGCGGGGCTGACCCTGGGGATATCGCTAGTTTACTCGGTGCTTTCGTGGCGATATGTTGAGCAGCCGATCCTTTACCGTGGCTCTCGAAAGCAAGCCGAAGTTCTGGCAGAAGAGAGCGCCATACAACAGCGAGATTAGATCCCGCGAAGGCGTGCCGTTATTCCGTTCGCGGCTCATAACGGCCATAGCGGCCGGGAACTCTATGCTTGACCGGCGCATAGGTAACGGAACGCCAATGAAGATCAGGCTCCCATTTTCCTTTGTAGAGCTGCGCGCTTACCATTTGCCCGCAGACCTGGCAGGGATGCTCTTTCCAGCGTGCGCGATCGGTATCGCGGAATAAAGCTTGTTGAACCTCGCTCGAGTAGGAACCGGCACACGGCTTGAGAGGGGAAGGCGACATGGAGAACTCCTTTTGTTTCCCGGAGCGGCAATTTACCGGGGCTCTGCTTTCGAGCCGCGTGCAAAGGATGCAAGCGTGACCTTATAGAGCATACCGTATCTGCTGCGCAACTAAACGTCTGTCCCCTCCCCCGACAAAATCTGACGCGGGAACGCCCGTAAACGGAACCTCTTCGCTTGGCATGCAGGGTTGACCGCAAGGAAGAGAGAACGATCCCTTGCCCGCTAAAAGTCAGGCAGTTCTTCGTCGTGCTCTGTTTCCACCTCCGCATCGCTCGATGGCTCCGGCATCTCTACCTTCCAACTGCCAAGCAGCTTGAAGATAGCGGTCGAGCTATATCCCGCCCGCATCAGCCGATTCATCACGCGGACCGTTTGTTTTTGCCGTTCCGGGCCGGAAGGCGGCTGGATGCGTTTGCGTTCACAAAAAGTCCGCGCCAATGCGACTTCGTCGGTATCTTCAAAGGCCGCGGTCACGGTGCTTGCCGCCAGCTCCTTGTCTACGCCCTTCAAGGCGAGATCCTGCTGAACCCGGCGCCGGCCAAAGCCCTGATTCTCCTTACGCAAGCGTGTGTAGTCCTGGGCAAAACGCGTATCCGAGAGGTAGTTCAGCTCCGTCAATCGCTCGACTACCCGCGCCATATCGCGTTCGCCGTCTTCTCCTTCCCGTGCACGATTCTTCATGAGGCGTCTCAGGTCGCGCACGGTCCGCATACGCCGGGCCAGCAGGCCTAAGGCATAGTCAAACAGCTCCGCCTCGTTTACCGGCTCCCGCTTCTTCGGTCGCGCGAACGCCAAGGTGCACTCCCTGCGGCGAGCGTTCTCTCAACCTCCGCCCGCGTGGCAATCTCCCTGATTTTATCGCTTCTCTTATAAGGGCGTACTTGGCTGGTCTGTTCGGACTTCGACACTTCCTCTTCTCCTCTCAGCACGTTCTCGCTGCCGGCTTTCGACCGCACTGGAAGCTCCATCACTACCGTTGCGCCATGTGGCTCGCGGTTACAGGCATGGATCTCTCCGCGATGCTCACGCACGATGCCGTAGCAGATGGAGAGGCCGAGCCCCGCACCCTGCTCCGGACCCCGTGTGGTGTAGAAGGGATCGAAGGCACGCGCGGGCTCTGTAAAGCCTGCTCCGGTATCGGAGACGATCACACGCACCATGCTTGCATCGTGTAGCAAAGTGATCCGTATGGCATGGCTCTCGTCCTCCAAAGCAGATTGTTGGCGGTGCAAGGCGATCGCCTGGACGGCGTTGTTCAGCAACTGTTCGAGCACATTCTGCAGGCGATCGCGCGAGCCGATCACAAGCGGCACGGGCGCCTCCAAACCCTCCCGTTCGAGGAAGATTTCCTGCTGGGCGAGAGAGTCCTGACAGCGATCGGCAAACTCCGTCAGGAGCGCCGAGAGTTCCAGGGTTTGATCCGGAAGCCTCGCTGGCTCGGCGAGATCGACCAGGCGCCGCACCGTGGCCTGCATCCGGGTGGCTTCGGCCAGAATCGTCTGCGCATCCTTTTGCACGTGTGCGTCGCTTGCTGTCTCCGCGATCAGATCGGCAAACCCGAGGACGGCGGTCAGAGGATTGTTGAGCGCATGGGCCACTCCGGCTGCGAGCTGCCCTACGCCGGCCAGCTTTTCGGCGCGCAGTAGTCGCTCGGCCGTCGAGTTTGCCTCCAGCGCCGTGCCCAGCCGTGCCGCTAAGGCCTCCAAGGGACCCAGCGCTCGCTCCAGACTCGCCGGGCGCTTGCCGTTCCACGCTTCATCCGTGTGTGCCAGCGCCGAGCCATCGACGCGGGCTCCATCCGCGCACACCGCCAAAGCCCCTAGCAAGCGGCCGCCGCGAGTACGCACCGGGATGACAATGCCGCGCCGCCAGCGTCTTCGTTCCTTGCGCCCGGAGAGCGCCCAGGAGGCGATCTCGGGATCGAAGCGGTTCCACTCTCCAAGCGGAATGCTGAACGACAAGGCAGTGCCATTTATACCTGCCGGTTCAAGCCACCGTCCCCGTTTGTCTACTTCCTGCGCTCCCCAGCTCTGCAGGGCAGCTACCGTCAGGTCGTCCGTGCCGATACTGGCTGCCATCTCGAGCCTGCCGTCCGGGTTGCGGAGCAGCAAAGATACTCTCGAGAACACACTTTTGGCGGCGATCGTCCGGCACACCCGCCGGGCCACTCCGCGGATCTCCTCCGGCGACTCTCCTGTGGCCGCGAACTCTTGGCCCGGCGCGAGATCGAGCGTCAGATAGGCCTCAATCTCCTCGCGCATGCGCTGCTCCCTGCCGTGCTCCACGACTGCCAGGCCGGCTCGCCGGCTGTATCGCCATACCAGCACCGACAGTCCTGCCGTCAGTGTAAAAAAAC
Source organism: uncultured Granulicella sp. (assembly GCA_937873145.1). Lineage (GTDB taxonomy): Bacteria > Acidobacteriota > Terriglobia > Terriglobales > Acidobacteriaceae > Edaphobacter. The sequence goes on from CALMVK010000221.1 coordinate 3,181, forward strand.
CGCCCTGTACGCGTATCCAGGCAGCCAGACCGATGACCGTCTTCCCCGCGGTCTCGAAAGTCAATGCGTGCATCCTCTCCACTCCCTCTCGCTCCGTAGCCGAAACCTAGGCTGGATGCGTCTAAATTCCTACGTGCGCTTTACTGGTCCTTTAATAAGGACCCTTGCTGGATAAACTCATGAATGACTTACTTCTCTCTTCTGCCCGGCGTATCAGCCGGCTGCGTGGCTCAAAGCAATTCGCCGCCTGGAGTTTTGTCTCTCCCGTTGTGCTGCTTGCTGCTCTGTCTCCCTTATCGGCGCAGACGGCGCATCCCCTTGCGAGTGTCCGAAATTGGTACACTGCGGGTCCTGAACTTGGTCCTGAGCCAAGTCCCGAGCTAACTGCTGGGCTGGTTCCTGAACTTATTCCGGGCCTGGCCCTGGTCCCGGCAGCCGCGCAATCGACTCCGGCCGGATTTGGTCCGCTCGACCCAACCCCACCCAAAGACATCAGCGTCGACCAGATCATCGCCAAGTTCGGTCAGCGCGAGTCCGCCTTCGCCACCGCACGCGACGAGTACACCTTCCGCCAGACGGTGAAGATCCAGACCATCGACGACGATAAAAACAGGCCGGACGGCGTCTACCAGCAAGTCACCGACATCGTCTTTTCAAACGAAGGCAAGCGCGCTGAACACGTCGTCTTCGCCCCGCAAAACACCATTGAGCGCGTTATTATGACGCAGAACGACTTCGACGACATCGAGCACCGGCTGCCCTTCGTCCTCACCGCGCCGGAACTTCCCGAGTACGATCTCACCTATCTCGGGCGCCAGCACGTGGATGAGATCGACACCTATGTCTTTGACTGCAAGCCCAAGGTGATGGAGAAGAACAAGCGTTACTTCCAGGGCAAGGTGTGGGTCGACCAGCAGCAATACGAGATCGTCCTGATCAACGGTAAAAGCGTGCCGGACATCCTGAAGCGCGGCCATGAGGACCTGTCGCCTCCTTACACTACCTACTACTCCGAGGTGGATGGCGGAAACTGGTTCCCAATCTACACCAAGGCCGACGGAACGCTCCACTTCCCCGCGCAGCAGGGAGCCATGCCCATGGACGTTCATCTTCGCTACACCGTGCACTACGACGACTACAAGCGCTTCCGGGCCAAGTCCCGCATCATCTACAACGGCGAAGACCTGCCGGCAGATGGCGCGGCAAAACCGGGCCCGCCACCTGCCGCCACCCCGGCCACGCCGCCGCCCAGCGATCCCAACACCTTGCCGCCGTCTGATCCCGACGCGCCTTCGCTAAGTCACCCAAAAACCACGCCACCCAAATGAGATAGGGGTGCGAAGAACCTCTTCGCACCCCTATCTGTATAGAGTAGGCCCTGCAATCGTTAGGGAACCGTAACCTCCACGGTCTTCTTCGTGCGCCCATACTCATTCGTCGCATAGAGAGTGTAGGTGGTGGTCACGGTGGGTGTGGGAATGGTTACCGTATTCCCCCGCACAGCCCCTGCTGTCGGGGACACGATGAAGTAGGACGCACCCGTGGATGTCCAGCTTAGTACCGTGCCTGTGGCGGCCGGGGCGGCGGTAAAGCTTTGGATAGCCGGCGCGGCTCCCGTCGGGATCGTCGACGCGGTGTAGAGCGGCTGCTCCTGAAGCACCTCAAAGTCCGCCGCCGTTACCCCCGTCAAATTGTGCAGGTCGTCGTTGTTCCACTGATGATCGGGAGCACCGGTTACGAACATGGCACTGCCGCCGTTATCGGCGAGGATCATGCCGTACGTCTTCAGCGTCTGCAGGATGATCTTGGCCTGCGGCGTAAAGCCGGAGATGTCGAAGTCCGCGCGCAGCCGTAGACGCATGCCCATGGGCGGCCCATACTGTTCAGACGACTTCGCCGCATAGTGCTTGGCCGGAGGAACGATTGCCGCGACCGTCTGCGGCAGGGTAAAGCGCAGCGCGTGGTGGATGGCACCGGTCTTTAGCTCGTCGTAGCGCGCCAGCCCCGGGAAGACCGGCAGCCCGGCAGCATCGGACGACGTCCAGAGATAGGGCCGGGCGCTGTTTGTGTTCAGGTCGAAGATCGCGCCGGATGCTGCCTTGACCTTGCCTGTATCGCGGTTGATGGACGTGCTGAAAAGCTCGTAGAGGAAGCAGTTGTCGCGGTCGAGCACCAGGACGTGCCGGTCGCTGCCGGCCGGATGCGGGTAGCCTTCGATCAAGGCGTCCGCCGGAATCGGCATCGGCCCAGGGTCGCTTTGGTCGCCGTAGGCGTCGTAGGTGACCGGCACCAACGGCGTGCCGCTCACGACCTGGTAGGGAATGCCGATGTAGGACCCGCTCTCGATGTCCGAGGCGAAGTCGGGGTGCAGCTTCAGGGTGGTTCCGATGGTTGCTAGGATTGCGTCTGAATTGCCATCGACCGTGGCGTTGGTGATGTCTTGCCGCCAGGCATCGGTCGCCGGAAACGGGACAAAGCCGTTCAGACTCACGTTCTTGCCCAAAGACATACCCTGGCAGGTACCCTTTTGCGCTTGAACCGGAACATTTGAGGAAAGAAAAAGAAGAGATGCCGAGACGCTGTACAGAATCGCTTTCATGGACGTGCCCTCTTACTCGGAAATGGACGAACGGGCAGTCAGATCCGGGAGTAAGGCGACACGAAAGAAACCAACGGAGCTCTAAAAGAGCTCTCGACGAACTAGCGATACCCTATACCGCCGATAGGTTCTTTGTATAGTGTTCCGGGGTTTGGCAGGGATTGCGTCAGCGACGCCGAATACTAGTTAATACTCAAGCTCATGGAAGGCAGGCCAGGTGAGGGTTCCGCCCTTGCGCAGGTAGTACATGAAAACGCGCTTTTTGTCATTCACGGTCACGGCCACGATGATTCCCGTGCCGAACGTGCCTTCGCCATCAGTGCGTGAGATGTCTACATGGTACGTACGTACAGGGCCGCCGATGGGGTCGTGCTCGGACCAGTCTTCCTGAAAACGCGCTTCAGGATAGTCCTTGTACTTGTCCAGATGCTTCTGCCAGTCGGGGTCATTGTTGTAGATAGCAAAGGCCTTGGGGTAGTCCTTCCCTTGCAGCGCTGCGAAGAACTCGCTTACCCGATGCTCCGCCGGCAGGTTCGAGAACAACCAGCCGTGACCGGCGATGTAGCCAGCCAGGGTAAGCACCACCAGCAGAGCGACGCCGATCCCGGTGCCGATCAGCGCCGTTTTCTTGAGGCGTTCTTTGCGTTCGTTGTAGGCCGGGGCGTTCAGCAGTGTCATGGAGGCGTCCTCACATCCTTAGACACCATACCCGGAGCGCTGGTCTCTTCGCCAATCGAAGGCATCGCGCAGCAGCTCGCACTCCGTCCCGCCGGCAAGCAGGTAAACCGACACGAAATCGAATCGAGTGCGCACGGGTTCGGCATCTGCCAGCCGGCTAGGCCGAGGCAGGGAGCGCAGGTACTCCCGAGCCATGCGGCTCAGGATAGCTCGCTTTGCCTGACCGATCGCGAGTGCCGCCGGGGCCTGGTCACGCCGTGAGCGGGTTTTAACCTCAATAAAGCACAATGTATCGCCCTCCCAAGCGACGAGGTCCAGATCGCCGTTCAGCTCCGGCGCACGCCAGCGCCGCGCCGTTACGATATAGCCCTGCCGCCGGAGAAAGAAGAGTGCCTCCAACTCACCTCGTTCGCCCAGCCGCAGGTGGGCCGGCTGCGTACGATCTTGGCCGAACTGCCCCGCCAGGGTTCCGAGATCCACCAGGCAGGCCCGCTGGATTGCCATGCGCCAACCGGCGAACCGGCCGGCAGCTCCCGGCGCACCTGGTCCACTTCGCTGCGCTTGCATGCGGTTTTGCCCTCGCAATCAGCTTGAGCGGAGAAAGCCGCCCGCGCCATCCCACCGATGGGTCAGCTTGCGGCAGTCTAGAATCAGCCTAGCCCGAGGTCTTCGCCCCATGCCATCCGATTCGACCGTCGCTCCACGCCAGCATGCCTACACGGGGCCCGCACTGCCGCAGGTGCCGGAGCCCAGTCACGCCGAGCGCGTGCGCACGCTGTTTTCGCGAGCCAGCGTGGCTACGCTTTGCACCTTGTCTCGCAAGCATGCGGGCTTCCCGTTTGGCTCGCTGATGCCGTATGCACTCGACGCGCAGGGCCGGCCGCTGTTTCTGATCAGCAATATGGCGATGCACACGCAGAACCTAAAAACAGACCCACGCGCCAGCCTGTTCGTCGCGCAAGCCGGAGAAGACGGCGACCCGCTTGGCGCCGCGCGCGCCACCCTGGTCGGCGATGCAGTGCAGGTGCCGGAGATCGACTTGGCCAGTGCGCGCGAGGTATACCTGGGAGTCCATGAAAACAGCCGCTACTGGGTCGACTTTAGCGACTTTCACTTCTTCCGGCTTGAGCCAGTGGATCTTTATTATGTCGGAGGTTTCGGCGTTATGGGCTGGATTGAAGCCGCCGACTACGACCGAGCTTCTCCCGATCCGCTGGCCGCGCAGGCCGCGGCCATTTTGAAGCACATGAACGCGGACCACGTGGATGCGATGATTTTGCTTGCGCATATCCACTCCGGCCTGGAGGCCAGCGAAGCCTCGATGACCTCGGTGGACCGGCTGGGCTTCTCTCTTCGGCTGAAAACTGCAGAGGGGATGAAAGGCACACGGATTGCCTTCCCTCGGGAGGTCCGTAGCGCTTCGGCAACGCGGGAGGTGCTGGTAGAGATGGTGCGGGAGGCGAAGACCGGAAGGTAGCTTGGCTAAAAGGAATAGGACCTGCTTGAAGCGCAGGTCCTATTCGGTAAAGCTTTAGAGTTGTGGAGCTTAGTTGGAAAGCAAATACGGGGATTCTGGCTTCGCCAGAATGACGGCGTTAACAGAAGCTACGTAGCAACATACGACTTGCTTCAGCGACGACCTTCGCCTCCGGGGTGTCCGCCACCCTGGAAGCCGGCACTGCGCTCACCTTCTTGGCCGTGTCCGGCAAAGCCATGGCCTTGTCCGTCGCGCGCTTCATTTCCGTGAAAATGATTGAACGCCTGCTCACCCCGATTGGGCGTGGGACCGGCATAGCCGTGATGGGGATCGTAGCGATTATCGACATACCCATGGAAGCCGTGTGGTCCCCGGAACCACGGGCCCGCTCCAATAAACAAGCCTCCGTTGAACCAGGACGGACCGTAATACCCATAGGGTGCACAGGAGTAGGGCTGGTAGTCAAAGTATCCATACGGACACGAGGGCGCAGCTCCGATGCTGACTGAGATCTGCGCGGGCGCTGAGGAAAACCCACCCGCGACCGCTACTGCAAAGACAGAAAATGCAACAACATTCCATTTGGCCATGACAGCTCCTTTATCTCAATTAAGAGAGGGATGGAGAATGGCGAGTTGTTCCGTTGCTGCAAATTTACGGCAGTTACTCAACTCAGGCGGAGGCGGCCCGCGGCTTAGGTTCCATGAAGAATTTGCCGATTGAGACCAGGATGATCAGCAACACCGCGCAGAGTGCGAAGACACTGCGCACGCCGATGCGTTGGGCGAGGATGCCTGAAAGCACCAGGCCTAAGATCTGCGCGGTGAAGACCAGGCTCATGTTGGTGGAACCCACGCGGCCCATGAGTGCGGGTGGGGTCTCCTGCTGGATGAGCACGTTAGCGGGGACGATGATGGCGGCGACGGCGCAACCGATCACGAGATTCGCGACGATGGCTGCCCAGACGTGCGGGATACCGGCGAGAAGACACAGGCCAACCGCAATGCCACCGAGCCCGGAGTAGACCAGGGTGGTGTTTTTCAGCTTTTTGCCGAGGGTGTTCAGGACGTTGACCCCCGCCAGCATGCCGGCTCCGATCATCGCGGAGATGATACTGTAGGTCCCGGTCGAGGCGTGGAGCGAGTCGCGCGTGTAGACGGCGATGAGCGGGCCGAAGCAGCCAAGGATAAACATGCCGGCGGCGAGCGCCAGGATGACGAAGAGGACCTCCGCGTGGTGCACGATGAAGTCGATACCCTCGCGCATGTCGGGAAGAATGGACGCTAAGCCCTTGCTTGGCGCGGCGGAGACCGGGGCGGAGGTGCCGCTGAGCGCCGCGGTAAACGGCTGCTTGAGCGCGAGCGAGGCAATGAGCAAGCCGGAGCAAAGAAAGCTGACGGAGTCTGCCACGTAGCAGACGCGCGCGCCGAGCAGAGCGTACAGCAGACCCGCAATTGGAGGCCCAATGACGCGCATGCCGAACAGGACCTGCTGCATGAGCGCGTTGGCCGAGCGCAATCCGTGCAGTGGGACGGCGGACCGGATCGCCACCCCCTGTGCCGGCCCAAAGAAGCTGGAGACGACGCTGATAGCGGCCAGCGTGAAGTAAAAGTGCAGGGTGGTTGTGGCCAGCAGCAGCAGCAGGCAAAGTACGGCACGAAGCAGATCGGAGGTGACCAGGGTCGGCTTCAGGGGCCAGCGATCGACAAAGACGCCGGCCAGCACGCCGAGAACGGCGATGGGGAGAAGATACGCGATTTGCAGTCCGGTAACCTGCTGCGGCTGCGCATTGAGATGGAAGGTAAGAAAGTTGATGACGGCGAAAAGCGCAAGGAAGTCACCAAAGGTGGAGACTATTTGTGCGATCCAAAGCCGCCGCATCACCGGCACCCGCAACACGTCGGCCATCGAAAGGGGCTCGGGCGCGGTCTGCGCAACGGCAGGGATGGCGGAGGCGGTGCTCATGCTTGGCTCGATCGTACGCGAAAAGACATGCGGTACGAAACCATGTCGAGCGCTACGCCGGTAGGTGCTCCTTCACGTAGGCGAGCACCTCTTCGGCATGGCCCTCCGGTTTCACCTTGGTCCACAGATGCAGCAGCCGTTGCTTGCCCTCTGCGTCGGCCGGCGCGATCAGGTAAGTGTTGCGCTCCACGCCTTTGACCATCTTGCCGTACATATTCTTCGGCTTGATGACTCCAAAGGCGTCGCAGATTGCCTCATCGGGGTCGGCCAAGAGTGGGTACGCCAGGTGGAACTTCTCGGCAAACTTCTTCTGCGCCTTTACCGTATCGCGCGAGATGCCGAGTACCGTGACGCCCGCGTCCTTCAACTCGGAGATCGCGTCCCGGAAGCTGCACGCTTCTACCGTGCAGCCGGGCGTATCGGCGCGCGGGTAAAAGAACAGCACCGTGGGATTTGCGGCGAAGTCGGAGAGCGAGACGGAAGCGCCGTCTTGGTTTTCGGTCGTGAAGTTGTCGATGACATCTCCGGGGTGCAAAGGTGCGGTCATGCCGGGGCTCCTTGAGAGTCGTTTAAAGCGGCGTTCAAAACGGCAACTGTCTTTTCAAGCGATGCCTTGTCTTCAATGTTCAGGCTGGTGGGCGACACGACGCCTCTGCCCAGAATTTGCCGCGTGAGTCCTGTGAGCACCTTGCCGGGGCCGAGCTCGATGAGGTGCGTTGCGCCTTGCTTTACCAGCAGTTCCATACACTCTACCCAGCGCACCGGCCCGGTCACCTGGCGGATCAACGCGTCGCGTACATCCGTATGCCGCGTGAGCAGGCGGGCATCCACTGTGCAGGCGACCGGAAAGCTCGGGTCATTCAGGGTCAAGGCTTCGAGCGTCGTCGCGAGCCGTTGCTGAGCAGGTTCCATCAACGCGCAATGGAAGGGCGCCGAGACCTGCAAGGGAACCACTTTTTTGGCTCCGGCGGCACGGCAGAGCTCGATCGCTCGATCCACCGCGGCGGTGGATCCGGAGATGACGATCTGCTCGGGCGAGTTGAGGTTGGCGGGCGAGACGATCGCGCGCGCAACTTGTGCCCGCACCTCTTCCGATTCGGTCGGTGTGGCGTCGGCGCTGGTCGGCGCGGAAAGCTCGTCGGCGGCCAGCGCGCAAAGATCGTTGACCTGCTCGGCGGTCAGACCTAGAACGGCGGCCATGCTGCCCTCACCTGCGGGCACGGCCTCCTGCATGAACTGCCCGCGCAGGCGCACCGTGCGTACGGCATCGGCAAAGCTGAGAGTGCCCGCCGCCACATGCGCGGAGTACTCGCCTAGTGAGTGTCCGGCGGCGCAGCAGGGAGTCAGCCCAGGGATAGCCTCAGAGAGCACACGCCAGGCGGCGACCGAAACTGTCAGCAAGGCTGGTTGCGTGTGTTCCGTCTGTTGCAGCGTCTCGGCCGGTCCATCAAAGAGGATCTGCGAAAGAGGAAAGCCAAGCGCCTCATCCGCTTCCTCAAAGACGGCTCGCGCGGTGGGATAACCATCGTAGAGGGCGCGGCCCATGCCGACGGTTTGCGAGCCCTGACCGGGGAAGAGGAGGGCTGGTTGAAAAGTGTCCATCGGTCTCGATGGTAAATCAGCGGAGTGGGCCTGATCCAGGGAGGAGCACTGAGTCGGGCCAGGCACTGGCTGGACGCGATCCGGACTTGATTCGGGCGAGGATCGAGGAGTTCAGCTAAACGCCTACGCCGAACTCCATCTCGTGCGTCTCATCGCCGGAGTGTGAGTAAAAGTCGTACGGGGTGCGGCGGCTGAATTTATAACGTTGGCGTAGCTCACGTCCTACAAAGAGTCCTAACGCTAAGGCTCCCATGCCAGCCGAGATCCAGCCCACGGTCCGGATCAGCGCCGACTCTTCCATCTCAGGAAAGGGATCAAACAGCGTCTGCAGGGCATGCTCTGGCAACTCATTGGAGAGCTGCGAGGGGCTGTCGCCGAAGAACCGGGTTGTCAGCAAGGACAACATTCTGTGTGGATCATAACGCACGCGCATAACAGTGCGAATATACAACCTTTAGGGGATTGTTATTCCTTAGGTCACTTCCACATTCTGAAAGCCAAGGCCATACAGCAGAGCCGCAATCGTCGTCCGCGCATTCTTTCGAGCGGCGTCCAGGATTCCATCCGAGAGCGCAGCCGCCTGCAACTGCTGCTGTGCCTTGACCCGTGTCTGGGTTTCGAGATTGGGGTCGGCCTTGACCAGCAGGCCGGTTGCGCGCAGGTACACCCGCGTGTGCTGATCGTCGAGCGTGGTCAGGAACAGCTCGGACGGAGGCAGATTGACGTGGACGGCCCGCTGGTTGTTCCGGTCGATGCGAACGTCCTCCGGCTTCAGCTTGGCAAGATCGATCCCTGCAATCGACTCTCCATGGCAGACTAGCAGGATCTTGTCGCCGGCCAGAATATCCGGGATGACCGGGCTGCTGTGCGCGCCTTCGACCACCGTATCCAGCGAATAGACGACCGTCTCCAACCGGCTTAGCTTCTGAATCTGTGCCACCACGACTGGGACCGAGGTGTCGAAGCCAGTGGATCGGCCGGAGATGAGCGTGGCAAGACGCCCGGGAAAACCCACCTGCGCGTGACGCAGAAACAACGCCAGGCCCACAGCACCGAGCAGCACCGCAAGCACAAAGGCCAGGAGTGGACCGAAGCCGCTGCGATTGCGGTTATATTGCGTGGTCATTCTGCAAGCATGCGGGCTTGGAGGCTCTTCAGGCAAGTCTTTCGTAGCAGCTCAGCCATAAAAATGGTAGTCTCCTCCCTATGAGGACCACTATCGATATCCCCGATTCCGTCTATCGAGAGCTGAAGCATGAAGCTGCATCTGAGGGGACCTCTATTAAGAGGCTGATTCTGCGCAGTGTCGAAGCTAGGCCCAGACGGCAGACGGCACCTCCGAGCACAGGAGAGTTCGTTCTTCCGGCGATTGAGTCGAAGCATCCGGGTTCATTTAAATCAGGACCGGAGGGCGTCTATGCCTACATCCCTTTTCCCTGACGTAAATGTTTGGTTTGCACTCGCCCACACCATCCATCCGCACCATTCTTCGGCCTCTGCCTGGGCGAAGACCATCGGCAACGTCCGTCCCGTTTGTTTTTGCAGGGTGACCCAACTGGGTTTGCTTCGTATTTTAACCACGCGGGAAGCAATGTTAGGGGACGTGATGACCCAAGCTGAAGCTTGGATGGTCTATGACTTGTTTTTTCGCAATCCGAACACGTCCTTTGCGGAGGAACCGGCTGGGATGGATCGGCGCCTTCGGGATCACACCACGCGGAATGAGGTCTCGCCCAAGCTGTGGGCGGATGGATACCTGGCCGCCTTTGTCGAGGCTGGCGGATACAGCTTGGTCAGCTTCGACAAGGCGCTTACCCGGCGCGTGCCGGGTTCGCTGCTGCTTCGCCCAGCAACAGTCTAGGCCTTAGCTGCAGGTACGGCTGTATGCGGCGTCTCGCCCTCCGTGATCAACTCGTAGGGAGTCTCCAGCTTCTTGCGATAGCTGGCCCCGATAAAGTCGCGGAAAAGTGGGTGCGGCTCAAGCGGCTTGGACTTGAACTCGGGATGAAACTGGCAGCCAAGAAACCATGGATGCCCGGGAATCTCAATGATTTCGACGTAGGTTGCGTCAGGCGTCGTGCCGGTCAGCCTCAGTCCGGCGCCGGTCAGCATGGCCTCATACTCACGGTTAAACTCGTAGCGATGGCGGTGACGTTCTGAGATCTCTTTGGTGCCGTAGGCTTTTTCGGCCAGCGAGCCCGGCTCCAGCACACACGCCCACGCGCCCAGCCGCATGGTGCCGCCCATCTCCTCGACGCCTGTCAGCTCACGTAGTTTATAGATGATGCGGTGGGGCGTGGATGGATCGAACTCGCCCGAGTTGGCCCCGGCAAGTCCGCATACGTTGCGCGCAAACTCCACGCAGGCCGTCTGCATGCCCAGGCAAATGCCAAAGTACGGCACCTGCTCTTCGCGCGCGTAACGGATCGCATTTAGCATGCCTTCGATGCCGCGCTTGCCGAAGCCTCCCGGAACCAGAATGCCGTCGTAACCGGCCAACTGTTGCCGGTAGTCCGGAGCCTCCAGGCCTTCTGCCTCGAGCCAGGTCACATTGAGCTTCAGATTGTGCGCGAGCGCTCCGTGCACCAGCGCTTCCTTGAGCGATTTGTAGCTGTCCTCATACTCCACATACTTGCCCACCACGGCGATCGACACCGTATCGTGCGGGTGGTAGGCACGCGCGACGAGATCGGACCAGCGCGAGAGATCAGGATTTTTTGCGGCGATCCGTAGATAGTGCAGCGACAGCGTGTCGACGCCCTCTTGCGCAAAGTTGATCGGCACCTCGTAGATGGAGTCCACGTCGCGGGCAGCGATCACGGCACGCTCCTCCACATTGCAAAAGAGAGCGATCTTCGAGCGCATCTCGCGGGGAACGGCGCGGTCGGAGCGGCAGAGGAGGATGTCAGGCTGGATGCCGATCGAGAGCATCTCCTTGACGGAGTGCTGGGTCGGCTTGGTTTTCAGCTCCTGGGCGGCGGCGATCCAGGGAATCAGCGTGACGTGGACGAAGAGGGTGTTGTCGCGGCTTAGATCCTGGCGCATCTGGCGGATGGCCTCGAGAAACGGCAGCGATTCGATGTCGCCCACCGTGCCTCCAATCTCGACGATCGCCACCTCGCAGTCGGTGGCCACCTTGCGCATTGCATTTTTAATCTCGTTGGTGACGTGCGGAATGACCTGCACGGTCTTGCCCAGGTAATCGCCGCGCCGCTCCTTGGTGATAATTCGCTCGTAGATCCGGCCGGTCGTCAGATTATTGTCGCGGGTTAATTTTGCGTGGGTGAAGCGCTCATAATGGCCGAGGTCCAAATCCGTCTCGGCGCCGTCGTCGGTGACGAACACCTCCCCATGCTGGAAAGGGCTCATCGTGCCTGGGTCGACGTTCAGATAGGGGTCAAACTTCATCAGGTTGACCTTGATCCCACGCGCTTCGAGCAGGGCACCGATCGAGGCGGCGGCCAGCCCTTTGCCGAGCGAGGACACAACGCCGCCGGTTACAAAGATGTACTTAGCAGACATGTCCGCGACCTCTTCCAGGAGTTGTCAGGAGTGTGCGTGGTGGGCACAATCAAGTATCGCAGGAGGCACGGGGCGAGGCAATGGCCAGGACGATAAACTAAAAACAGGAACGGCTAAAGATTTTGGCGAAGATGCCGATAGATTCCTTGAGAGGTAAGTATTCGCGTGTCCGCCGTCTTTTTCCGAGCCGTCCTGTTGGCCTGTCTGTGGCTGGGAGTCCACACTTGCCTTGCTGTGGCCCAGACGGCTCCGGCCGGTTCTCCTATCCAGACGGCTCCGGCCAGTTCTCCTGCCCAGACCGCTCCGGGCGTTGCGGTGAGTCAGACTGCTCCGGCCGGCAGTGTCGCAGCACCCGCCTTGTCCGACGCCGGTGCACAAGCGGCCAAGGGTGCCGCGCCAGGTCAGCCGACCGCACCCAAACCTGCCACTGTGGTCCATCTTGAAACGCTTCCCAAGCCTCTGCCGCCGCAGCTTACCAAAGATATCAACGTCGGCAGCCGCTCAAAACAGATTCTCTCCCACCTGAGCGAGATGATTCGGTTCTATCGGATGACGATCCTGCCCATCCAGAAAACGGGAGAGCCGAGCGACATGCTCTACGCCGAGCAGGCGCAATCGGGGGCTACTCAGGCCGCGCAGTTGGCGTTCCAGTCCGCGCGTGACGAAGCGACGCTGCTCTCGCGAGTAGAAGCCGGCCAACCCGGCACGGCGCCCGCCCCGCAGGCCGAGGGCTCCAGGTTGAGTTCTTCTGTACGCACCATTTCAGCCCAGCTTACCCAGTTGCAAGCTCAAGATCAGGCGCTCGACCTGCAGATTGCAAAGGCTCCAGCGAAAACCCGCGCCGCTCTCCAGCTTCAGAAACAAGACATCGAAGGCCAAATGGAGTTGGACAGGGTCAGCTATGAAGCTCTTAATAAAGTGGTCGGCGTTTCCAGCACACAGGGCGATACCGGCTTGCAGGGACAGATCAACCAGTTGCAAAGTGCCGTGCCGGAGCTGATCAACAACAAAGCCAAGCCCGTGGCCAATACCATTGCGAGCATCGCTTCGCTCCACGATGCGGGCGTCAGCAGCCAGGCGGTTGTGCTTTTTCAGCTTTTGGCAACCGAGCGGGCTATCGATCAACAGATCGCCGAGACACAGCTGCTGCACGATCAGTGTGTGGATCTGAGAACGCCGCTGGTTAAAATTCTGCGCGCCACCCTGGCCGTCGGACAAAGTCTGCAGACAAGTACACCGGCTGCGCTGACCCCGAACGCACCCTCCGCTGCTCAAGCTTCTGCCGCACCGTCCCCGGAGGCGGTGGTTGCGGCTCGCAAGCAAACCTTCGACCAGCTTACCGATGCCTTCCGCGCTGTCTCCGACGTGTCGATTCCGATCAGCCAGGAGGTTCTGCTGCTGGAGCAGGCGCGCGCCAACCTACTCTCCTGGCGGGCTGCCGTAGACTCTGAACGCAGCACCATCGTGCATGCATTGCTGTTGCGTGTAATCAGTATCGCGGTGGCGCTCGGCATTCTTCTTGGTGTGGGAGAAGCGTGGCGAAGACTTTCTACGCGCTACATCCGGGATGTCCGCCGGCGGCGGCAGCTGATGCTGATGCGGCGTATGGTGATCGGCTTTCTCAGCGGTTTGGTACTCATCTTCGGCTTCGTGACGCAATTCAGCTCACTTGCCACCTTCGCCGGCTTCATCACTGCCGGAATCGCGGTCGGGCTGCAAACCATCCTGCTTTCGGTTGCCGCGTACTTTTTCATTGTAGGCCGCTACGGCGTCCGGGTGGGGGACCGCATTACGGTAGCCAACGTGACCGGCGATGTTGTTGAGGTTGGCCTGGTGCGCTTTTACATGATGGAGCTTACCGGCACCGGTACTGACTCGCACACCACTGGGCGCATCGCTGTCTTTGCCAACTCGGTGCTCTTCCAGACAGGAACGCCGCTCTATAAACAGATTCCGGGAACCGACTACGCATGGCACGAGCTTATGCTGAAGCTCAAGCCAGGAACAAATTATCTTGTAGCCACGGAAGCGGTACGAACCGCGGTCGAATCGGTCTACAACAGCTACAAAGCGGCGATTGAGGACCAACACCGCCAGGTTGAGTCCTGGATGGATGCGGCACTCGACACGCCACACGTCGAAACCCGGCTGCAGCTTACCGACAACTTGCAGTTCACCGTACTCTACCCGGTACTGATCCGGACTGCGATCGAGACCGACCAGCAAGTGGTGCAAAAGGTACTTGAAGCGGTACGGGATCCAGCCATTGCGGAGGTTTTAGATGGGGCTCCAACCGTAAAAGCTGTTGTAAAGAGCTGAAGTCGTCCGGTAATGGATTGCAGACGAGGATCGTTCTACTAAGTAGTGGCGGGTTTACAGAATTGCTAGTGGTGAGCGACCGGGGTGTGGTCGTGCAGCTTCGGGCTCCGGTCGTGGAACATGTTCGGACGAATCCGAGTGCCGGTACTTTGGACTGGACGGGCAAAGGCCAGAATTGGACTGAAAGCTAGGACAAGTGCCGCAAAAGTCATTGGTTTCAACTTCATGATGTTCTCCGTTGCTGAAGATAGGACGCCACCACCCCAAAGCCGGATGCAGAAATCTACTCGTCCGCAGCACATGCGTAACGTGCCCAAAGTGCGGATCTTTTCGATTTTCATGGATCGATACGGTCCAGGTTCGCTACCAAAGGGTGCACGGCTCAGTCTTCGCCGCGAGAGCTTGCACCTTTTTTGGAGCGAATAGCATTTTGTTCAAGGCACTTGTCTGAGATCAGGACGGGGTTCGCCATCTCCTTGGCTGCGGCGCGGGTAAAGGCGCGGTAGAGCCTGGGAACATCGACGCGGCCGTTGCGCATCTCGGCCTGAATGGCGGCGTGCATCGCCGAAAGCAGCTCGTCGCGGAGTTCATTGAGAACACGATCAATGTAGAGATAAGGCAACGAAAGCTCCAAGGGTCCTTCTCCACGATAGCGCGTCTGCGACCCGGCACCGCCCGCAGGCATCTGACTGAGAAACAAGGAGCCAACATGGAATACAGACAGCTAGGCAGATCGGGGTTGAAGGTTCCGGAGCTTTGCTTCGGCGCAGGGACCTTTGGATCGCAGGGTGATTTTTTCGAGGCGTGGAGCAAAACGACCGCCGAAGAAGCCGACCGGATCGTCGGCATCTGTATGGATGCTGGGCTGAACTTCTTCGATACTGCAGACATTTATTCGTATGGATCGAGTGAAATGGCGCTCGGCAAAACGTTGGCCAGCTATAAGCGCGAAGATGTGCTGATCTCCACCAAGGCGACCTTCCGCTTTGGAGAGGGACCGAACGATGTGGGATCCAGCCGTTACCACCTGATCCAGTCGCTCGAGCGCAGCTTGAAGCGGCTGGGCACGGATTACGTGGATGTGTATCACCTGCACGCGTTTGACGCGACAAGCCCGGTGGAAGAAACGCTGCAAGCGCTGAACCACATGGTGCTGGCGGGTAAGGTGCGGTATATTGCCTGTTCAAACTTTTCGGGCTGGCACTTGATGAAGTCGCTGAGCGTGAGCGAGCGGTACGGCTGGTCGCGGTATGTGGGGCAGCAGGCCTACTACTCGCTGGTGGGGCGTGATTTTGAGTGGGAGCTGATGCCGCTGGGACTCGACCAGGGGGTGGGTACGCTGGTATGGTCGCCGCTCGGCTGGGGACGGCTGACGGGGAAGATCCGTAGAGGGAGCGGAATCCCTGAGGGCTCGCGACTGAATGAAAAATCAGTGCATGATGCCGGGCCACAGGTGCCGCTCGAGCATATCTATCGAGTGGTGGACGCGATCGACGAAGTGGCGAAGGAGACCGGCAAGACTGTTCCGCAGATCGCGTTGAACTGGCTGCTGCGGAGACCGACGATCTCGACGCTCATCATCGGCGCGCGCAACGAGGAGCAACTGCGTGCAAACCTGGGCGCGGTGGGCTGGAAGTTGACGCCGGAGCAGGTAGCGAAATTGGATGCGGCAAGCGAGCTCCCGAAGGCCTACCCGTACTGGCACCAGGCGCAGTTCGAAGAGCGGAATCCCAGTCCGGTATAAGGGTTCGCGGCAGACGTAACCCTAAAATAGATAGGCAGTTGCGAGCAACCTGCGCGATGTCCCTGGGTTTGAAGCAATGAAGCAGGAACGATCCGCTGGTGAAGGGCAAGGACAATTTTCCAAGCCAAGCCGGCCAAGGAAAGGGACAAATGACAATGACAGGAAAACAGCGAGTGACGAGGCAGCTTCTGGCGCTTGGCCTATTTAGCTCAATGTGTGCGACCGGGTCGATGTGGGCGCAGTACGGCCCTCCACCGCCGCCTCCGGGGTATGCCCAAGGTCCGGGCGGATGGGAGGCGCCGCCTCCTGAGTTTGCCGCGGCGCAGCAAAGGGGTTATCACGATGGCGTAGAAGGAGCGAGGAAAGATTTCCAGAATCATCGTGAGCCGAACGTGAACAACCGCGACGAATACCGGCACCCCAACTTCATTGCGAGGCCGGACCGGCGCAGCTACAAGATCGGCTTTCAGCGTGGCTACCAGGTCGCAGTCCAGCACATGTATGGCGGCGGGCCTTACGGGCCGCGGTAGTTCCTGGTCATATGCGTAAATAAACGAACCCGGTCGATATGGCCGGGTTCGTTCATTTGTGATGTGGAACACTCCTCACGAACGATTGTCTTCAACACAGCAGTGCTCCTCTTCTGCGGAGGAGACGGCTTCAGTGGCCTCACGTAAACACGCGCGAGCAATCGGCATGGTTCTCATCCGGATGCAAGGCAAGAATAGTTAAAATGAAGGCAGCATGTTGTCATTACGCTGTGCTGGATATCAGCAGTAAAGCCGAGCCGCTGTGACGGACAGCTCGGCCCGATGAAGGAGTCGCGTCAAGCGACGGAAACGGAACCGCCGTCGATCATGTAGTTTGCGCTTGTCAGATAAGACGCGGCGGGGGACACCAAAAATCCAACAAGTGAAGCGACCTCTTCGGGCTCAGCCATACGGCCCATGGGCACGCCGCCAAACTGCTGCGATAGAGTTTTATAAATATCGTTGGCACTGGCGCCGGAATCGCCTGCGAACTGCTCCAGTAATCCGACCATCGTTCCCGTTGCAGTTCCACCGGGCGAGACCGTTAGAACACGGACGCCCTTACTGGCAACTTCATTCGCGAGAGCCTTGCTGTAGGAGTTCAAGGCCGCCTTTGAAGCTGCATACGCCATATTGACCTGCCACAATGGAACTTTGCCTGAGACAGTCGAGATATGGATCACGACACCGCTCTTCTTCTTTATCATGGCGGGAAGTAAGGCGCGATCCAAACGAACGGTGGCCAAAAAGTTGAAGCGAAGTTCGTTCTCCCAATGCACCTCAGTAAGCGTGCTGAATCCACCACCCGGTGAGGTCAGGCCGCCGACATTATCAATCAGGATGTCAACCCCGCCGAACTTCTCATGAACCTGCTTCACCACGGCAGTCGTGCCATCCGGGGTCATCATATCCGCCGCAATGAAATGATGATCCGGGTTCGCATCCGAAGCATGGCTTCGCGCGGTGATGATTACCTTTGCGCCAGCTTGCGATAGACGATCCGCAATCGCTCTCCCAATCCCTTTCGATCCGCCAGTGACCAGTGCAATTTTGCCTTCTAGGTTGAAGTCCTTCATGAGTAAGTTGAGCATTTTCTCTCCTATTATGGAATGATTGATTCAGAATAAGGCGCAGTTAGTG
>CALMVK010000221.1:20856-34893 GCA_937873145.1 uncultured Granulicella sp.
GTACATGGCACGGCTGTCTTCCTGGAGAATCGAATGAACTCTTGCGTCCTCTGTCGCAACCTCGAAGGCAGCTTTGATGGCCATACAACTATGAGGAGCCGTCGTGATATTGGTGACAGCGTCATCGACAAACGTCTTAAGAACATGTAGCGGAGATTCGGTACTGCATGCGTGTTGCTTGATATACTCCCGCCGATCATCCGCATAACACTGTACGCATCGAACGAACAGCTCATGTTTATCTCCGATCGTGTTGTACAAGCTACTGGGATTAATTTTCATGGCCTGGGTCAGATCCCGAAGCGAAGCGCCTTTGTATCCTTTTTCCCAAAAGACTTCCATAGCTCGCCGGATGGCTACTTTCTCGTCAAATTCGACCGCTCTCGCCATTATGCTTCCATTCTAAATCAAGCGCTTCAGAAAAACGGGCTCGAATGAAAAGAGTTCGAATGATCGCTTTGCTGTCACGATCTTTGTTGTGACAGCTGGCTCAGACGACTGCACTCAGCAGAATAGAAATCGAGTACATGGACGTAAGAAGACATGATGAACTCTAATCTTTTTGCACCTTACAGTGCTCTCGCAAGCAAGCTCCTTTCTGAGCTTTCGAGCGACGATGGAGCCCACAATGTCTCGCACCTGGCGCGAGTGTGGAGGAATGTAAGAGAGATCCAGAAAGAAGAGGGTGGGGATCTGGAGATCCTCGTGGCTGCAACTCTTCTGCATGACTGTGTTGATGTTCCAAAGCAGTCACCTCTGAGATCACAGGCGTCACGACTTGCCGCCTCTGCGGCGACTGCCCGCCTGATCGATCTGGACTGGAACGCCGAACGAGTCTCGTGGGTAGCTTCAGCCATAGAGAGCCACAGCTACTCCGCAGGGATTACACCAGCCAGTCTCGAAGCTGCTGTTCTCCAGGATGCCGACCGCCTTGACGCATTAGGCTTCACAGGCATAGCAAGGTGCTTCTACACCGCCGGTCGTATGGCGTCTTCACTCTACGACCCGTCCAACCCTAGCGGAACAGGTAGAGTTCTTGATGATGCTCAGTTTGCCTTGGATCACTTTCCAGCAAAACTGTTGACCCTAGCCCAGGACTTCAAAACACCTACGGGAAGAACCATCGCAGACCGAAGACATACGACGATACGCAGTTTCTACTTGGGAATGTTGGAAGAGCTTGAATGATCCTATTGTGAAACTGTAGGTAAGCAGAAACCTTATCTGAGCTATGGGTTTCAGTGCATCTACTGGATGCTGTGTTGCTGAGAAAAATAAATACGGGGATTCTGGCTTCGCCAGAAGGACGACAGTGAAAGAGCTGCGGAGCAAAATGGAAGGACGACAGGAAAAAACTGCGTAGCAAATAGAGTTATGCGTTAGTGCATGGCAGGGCCGTCGGCGGCTGGCTTGATTCTGCCGATCAGGACGACTAAAGGAATCATGCAGGCGCAGAAGACTCCCAGAATGGCAATAATATCCAGATAGGCGAGCATGCCCGACTGGCGATGCAGTTGGTTGTAGATGAAGGCTTGCGCCGTATGCACGCCGCCCATGCTGGACCCTCCGCCGAGCACGGTTCCCATACTGTTCGAACCGCCGTGGAAGAGTGGCTTGAGCCGGTTGACCTGCTCGTCGAAGGCGCGGTTGCCGGGGAGCAGATTGCGGATCATGTAGGCTTCATGCCGCTGTGAGCCGCGGGTCAGCATGGTTGCGATGTAGGCTGTGCCGACCGAACCACCGATGTTGCGCGCCAGATTGGTCAGGCCGGAGACATCGTTATTTTGGGAGCGCGGGACACCGGTATAGCTGATGGTGTTGATCGGAATGAAGAGGAAGGCCAGGCCGGAGGACTGGAAGACGCGCACCCACATGATGTAACGGAAGTTCGAGTCGAGCGAGAACTGGTGCATCAGCACCATGGCGACGGCCTGGATGATAAAGCCGAACGCAATCAGCCAGCGCGGGTCCAGGCGGCCGATGAGAATGCCGACGATCGGCATACAGCACACGATACAGAGGCCTCCCGGTGAGATGACGAGGCCGGCTAGCTCCGCCGTGTAACCGAGCAGCGTCTGGACAAACTGCGGGATCAGGACGGTGGTGCCGTAGAGCGTAAAACCGAGCACGAACATCAAGACAAAGGAGATGGAGAAGGTTTTGCGGCGAAACAGGGTGAGATTGAGGATCGGCCGGTTTTTGATGCGCAGCTGGTACAGCTCCCAGAAGATGAGCGTGACGAGGGAGGCGATGCACAACACGATAAAGAAGGTGATGGTGCGCGAGCCGAACCAGTCGTCCTCCTGGCCTTTGTCAAGGATAAATTCAAGAGAACCGAAGCCGGAGGCCAGCAGACCGAAGCCGAAGAGGTCGAGCTTGAGGCCGCCAAGCTTGGACTCCTTGACTTCGCGCACGATGTGCGGGGGATCTTCGACCAAGCGACTGGTGAGGAAGAGCGAGAGGCAGGCGATGGGGACGTTGATGAAGAAGATCCAGCGCCAGTCGTAGTTATCGGTAATCCAGCCGCCGAGGGTGGGGCCAATAGCCGGAGCGACGACGACGGCGAGGCCATAGAGGGCAAAGGCTTTACCGCGGTCCTTGGGTTCGAAGGTATCGGCGAGGATGGCCTGCTCGGAGGGCGCGAGACCACCGCCACCGGCGCCTTGCAGGATGCGAAAGAAAACCAGCAAGCCGAGCGAGGGCGCAAGGCCGCACAACGCGGAGGAGATGCCAAACAGCACCACGCAGATCATGTAAAACTTTTTTCTGCCGATGAAGGTAGTGAGATACGCGGAGGCGGGGAGGATGATCGCGTTGGCGACGAGGTAACTGGTGAGCACCCAGGTGGCTTCATCCTGCGAGGCGCCGAGCGAGCCGGCGATGTGCGGCAAGGAGACGTTGGCGATGGAGGAGTCGAGTACCTCCATGAAGGTAGCGAGGGTGACGGTAAGCGCAACGGCCCATTTATTGGCGCGCGGCTTCCAGAGGGCGTCGGCGCGGCTCTGCTCGGCTAGCTGCTGGGGCGAAAGTTCGTGTTCATCGGGGGAGGATTGCTGGTCGGCGAGGGTTGCGGTTGCAGCGGCCATCGTGGGTCTCGATCGAGTAAAGTGCTGCTGAAGGCTGGCCGAAGCCGGCGAGATCTGCAGAGGTGACGCTCCCAGGGTATCCGTTGGCTACGATTTCTACTAGCATCGGTTTTGCGGGGGATGCCGATGCATAAAGAGAGTGGAAAGCTGATGGAGCTGCAGCGCCATGACCTCGAGGCCAAACGGCTGCGGGATGAGGCGGAGGCACTGCCGAAGCTGGTGGCGCAACTGGAGGCGAAGGCGAAGGCGACGGTAGGCCAGCGCGCGGTGGTGCTCGACCTGCTGAGGAAAGAGGAGGCGCTGCGGCGACGGCAGGAGTCGGACGTAACGGATCACCAGGGAAAGGTTGCAAAGGTTCGCAAGCAGCTGGATTTGGCGATCTCGACCCAGCAGGTGCAGGCGTTTGAGCGCGAGATCGAGTTTGCCCGGGCGGCGATTGCGAAGCTGGAAGACGAGGAACTCGAAAGCATGCAGCGCAGCGAGGAACTCGAAGCCCAGCAGAAGATTGCCGATGCGGCGGTTGCGGCAGGGCAGGCGAAGTTCGAAAGCGAACGGACGCGGGCGGAGGCTACGATTGCAGCGAATAAGACGGCGCTGGCGGCACTCGAAGAGAAGCGTAAGGCGCAGCGAGCGATGATCGAGGAAGAGGCGCTGTCGATCTACGACCGGATTGCTCGAGCCAAGGGCACGGGGATTGCGGAGGTGCGGATGCAGAAGTGCACGGCATGCCAGATGATGCAACGGCCGCAGCGCTGGAACGATCTCCGCGACCGAGACAATCAGGAGTTGATGACGTGCGAGAGTTGCGGACGGCTGCTCTGGTATAACGCGGAGACCGATTCGCCGGGACGAAAACCGGTGCAGACGGAGAGCATTGCGGCACAGATTGTGAGGGGGCGTTGAAGCGGATCTGCGTGGACATGGATGAGGTGATG
Organism: uncultured Granulicella sp.; assembly: GCA_937873145.1. Classification (GTDB taxonomy): domain Bacteria; phylum Acidobacteriota; class Terriglobia; order Terriglobales; family Acidobacteriaceae; genus Edaphobacter. The sequence continues at coordinate 24,878 of CALMVK010000221.1, forward strand.
GCGGACGCGGTGGCTGAACACCTGCTGCGGTACAACCGGCAGTTTGGCGAGGCGGTGACGCTGGCTGACCTGCACGGCAAGTGGATTTGGGATGTGGTGGGAGAGGAGCGGCATCGGGCGCTCGAGCAATACCTGCGTTCAGAGGATTTTTTTGCCGTGCTGGAGGTAATGAAGGACTCGCAGCGGGTGATGCGTGCGCTGCAGAGTCGCTATGACGTGTTCATCGCCACTGCCGCAATGGAGGTGCCGACCTCGTTTACCGCGAAGTACGAGTGGCTGGGGCGGCACTTCCCGTTTATCCCGGCGTCGCATATTGTCTTCTGCGGGGACAAGAGCATCTTGCAGGCGGACTACCTGATCGACGACAATCCGCGGCAACTGAAGCGGTTCCGCGGGGAGGGAATCCTGTACGACGCACATCACAATGTACATGCGACGGGATTTCGCCGGGTAAAGAACTGGCTGGAAGTGGAGCAGCTGTTTTTGGGGGATGAGGAGTAAATGGGGTGAGGGCCTGTCGGGTGGTGCGCAAGGTTACGGGCAGTCTATCTAAGTTGGCTTGCTGAGGGTCCGGAAAATAACACCGACAAGAGCAGACGCAGATTCTCTTCTGGAATGACAACCAAGGAATGGAGCGGAAGGAATCGAGCTTGAGGGGTAGGCTCTACTACTCCTCGCCCGCAAAGGCGAGCATAGCGCCACCGCGGCGCTTTGCGGAATACATGGCTTCATCTGCGGCGCGGCGCAGACTATCGATATCGTCGGCATGATCGGGGGAGAGGGCGATGCCGATGCTGATGCGAACGTCGACGGAGTGACCATCGATGGCGATGGGCACACTGCCGGCGGACATCATGGCGCTCGCGATGAAGCGCAGGTGGTGCTCATCATTGACGCCGGCGAGAAGCGCGGTAAACTCATCGCCGCCGGTACGCGCGAGCATGTCGCGGGGGCTCATGTGCCAGGAGAGCCGAACGGCCAGGGCGCGCAGCAACTGGTCTCCGGCCGAGTGGCCCAGAGTGTCGTTGATGGTCTTGAAGTTGTCGACATCGATGACCAGGCAGGCGATGGTGGTGCGGTTTTCGCGCGCCTCTTCGAGGGTGGCAATCAGGCGCTCCTCAAAGAGACGGCGGTTGGGAAGGTCCGTCAAGGGATCGTGCATGGCCATGCGCTCGGTGCGCTGCATGTGCTCCTGCAAGAGCGTGAGGACAATTCCGGCGACGATGAGGTATTGCGGAAGCTCTAGGACGGCACGGTTGATGTGAACCTGCGGGGCAACTCTCTTCAGCAGCTCGACCACGGGGTAGCTGAGCCCCCAACCGAACAGACCGACAATGGCAGCGACAACGCCGCGGGTGTAACGTTCGGCGGAGTTCAGGTAGAAGTAGCCCGCGCCCACAAAGAGCAGCGAGATGGCACCATGGGCGGTCAGCTCTGGATGCAACCAGGCATGAGGAAGAACCAGCAGGCCGAAGACGCCGAAGACCGAGCTGAACAGGAGTACAGGCCGGGTGCGCGCGCGCCGGCGAAGGCTAAGATGAATGGCAGGCGCCAGAAAGAGCAGGGCCGCGCCAAGGTCCATCCCGTGAGCATGGTGCGGGAAGACCACCAAGGTTGCCGCCACAAGGGTGGGGATAAGGAACTCGGCTGCTACCTCAGTGCTGATCCTGTGCTTGGGAACGTTGGCGGTGCAGAGCAGAAAGGCCATGCCGCACAGGCCGGAGGACCAGATAGCCGCCAGTTGCGCGACGATGGCTCCCGGACCGTGCGTTGGAGCGATCAGCAACGCAATCTGGTGCACCAGCACAAACGTCCAGCCCAGAAACCAAAGATCGACATGCGCGCCTACACGGCGCACCAGCGGACGAAAGCACACGATGAAGATCGTCAACGCGAAGATATCTGGCAGAGAGCTGTAATCCACGACAGGTTCCTTGACCGCCAGCGCTTGCGAGGGAGAAAGACTCGGGTCCGGGGAGCGCTACTAGAAATGTACTGGTCTATACACACGTTGTGAGCGAGAAATGTCATGGATCGGACATTTCTTTTCCCATTTTGAATCTTTCTTTGGAAAAGTGCGGAGTGAACAGCGGTCCTGTTCGGACTTACCTCGCTCTAAAAGACGAAAGAGAGCCGCGGACAGATAGCCGGTCAGACTCGGATGAAGGCCGTAGCCTGCCTTTCAGCGTGACGTTCGCGGGCCAACTCCAGCAGGCGATCGATCAACGCTTTATATTTCACTCCCGAGGCCTGCCAAAGCTTGGGGTACATCGAGATTGTGGTGAAGCCGGGCATGGTGTTGATTTCATTGAGGAAGATGCGGGGCGCCGGGTTCTTTTTGCCGGAAGAAAGCGCCGCCGGCTCCATAAGGAAGTCGACGCGGGCCAGGCCGGCGCAGTCGCAGGCGCGGAAGGCGGCGAGGGCCATGGCGCGGATCTGCTTGGCCTGGGCGGCGCTCAGCTTGGCGGGGAGTACGGACACGCTCTCGTCCGGGCCGCTGAGCTGGTATTTGGCTTCGTAGTCGTAGAACTCCTTGGCGGGGATGATCTCGCCCACCACCGAGGCCTCCGGCTGGTCGTTGCCGAGAATGGCCACCTCCAACTCGCGCGGCTTGGCTCCCGGGCCGCCGACGCCCTGCTCGACAACGATCTTGCGGTCGAAGCCGGCGGCCAGATCCATGGCCGCGGCCAGCTCAGACGCATCGTGCACCTTTGAAATGCCGACGGACGAGCCAAGATTGGCCGGTTTGACGAACAGCGGGTACTCGAGCGTCTTCTCAAGGGTGCGCCGGCAGCGTTTAGGGTCGGCGCGCCACTCAGAACGCAGCAAAGTCATGAAGGGCGTTTGCGGCAGGCCGGCGGCGGAAAAGAGCCGCTTCATGGCGTCCTTGTCCATGCCAGCCGCGGAACCGAGCACACCGGAACCAACATAGGCGAGATCGGCCAACTCCAGCAGCCCCTGGATGGTGCCATCCTCGCCGAAGGTGCCGTGCAGCACGGGAAAGATCACGTCGAGCGAGCGCGGCAGGGAGGCCGACTGCTCAGCTAATCCGGGCCCTGCGGAGGAGTTGGCGTGAAGCTGCACCATGGCTGGATGCGTGCCGTCGAGCAGGGCCTGCGACTCCGGCTCGCTGAGCCAGTGGCCTTGTTTCGTAATGCCGATGGGAAGGACGTCATACTTCTTACGGTCGATCGCCTTCAGGATCGACGCCGCCGAAAGCAGCGACACCTCGTGCTCGCCGGAGCGGCCGCCGAACAAAACGCCGACACGCAGTTTTTTCTTGGCCATGGTCGTTCTAGCGTACGGGATCGCGTGGCCTACGGGCGGGGTAGGAATCTGCGCCGATACCTGTTTGCGTTGTTGCCGGTTCAACGCCGCCGGGACGCTCCGGCAGATGGCTCGTCACGACAACGCCGGCCGTTTCAAAGTGGACGACGCGGTGTCCATTGGCATGGCCCAGATGCACGGCTTTTTGCAACATCAAGATCAGCCGATGCGCATCCCGCTCGAAGAACCGGCTTGTCGAAGCGGCGTAGTCCACCACCAGATTGTAGGTAGCGCTGCACTTTGGGCAGACTACCTGGCGGTCCAGCGTGGTGTGGAAGGCCGCGGCGGGAAGCTTGCCTACCGGGTCATGGCCGGTGCGGATGGCAGCGATGATCAGAGACATGATTCAGGGTACCGCGCCACGAACCTCGATCACGAATAGCAGATCTGGACTCTGAACACACCTGCATGATCCTTCGCCCGCGCGCGATCTACTCCGTCGTCTTATCCGGAGCAATCTCCGGCTTCACGTAGGTGTCGAGCCAGCGATTCATCTCCCACAACATGTGCTGCAGGCTTTCATGGGCGACGTAGTGATGTGCCTCAAGCGGCAAAAAGACAAGGCGCACCGTCGCACCTTGACCTTTTAACGCGGCGTAGAAGCGTTCGCTCTGGATCGGATAGGTGCCGGTATTGTCGTCTGCTTCGCCATGGATGAGCAGGATCGGAGCCTTGATTTTGTCGGCATAACTGAAGGGCGACATCTTGAAGTAGACCTCGGGATCCTGCCAGTACGTACGCTCCTCGTTTTGGAAGCCGTAGGGGGTGAGCGTGCGGTTGTAGGCGCCGCTGCGCGCGATGCCGGCGCGGAAGAGCGTGGTGTGGGCGAGCAGATTGGCGGTCATGAAGGCGCCGTAGCTGTGGCCCATGACGGCGACGCGCTTGGGATCGACGACGCCCATTGCGACGCCACAGTCGACCGAGGCCTTGGCACCGGAGACCAGTTGATCGACGTAGCTGTCGTTGGGCTGGGCGTCGCCTTCGCCGATGATGGGGATGGTGGCGTTTTCAAGCACGGCATAGCCGACCTGCGCGAAGTAGACGGGTGACCCCCAGCCGATGCGGGGGAAACGGTTGGGCGAGCCGCTGATCTGGCTAGCGGCGGAGCGGGTTTTGAACTCTGCCGGATAGGCTTCCATTAAGGTGGGCAGCGGACCCTGGCTCTTGCTGTAGCCGTTTGGCAGCCATAGGGTTGCGGTGAGGTCGACGCCGTCGTCCCGCTTGTATTTGAGGAGCTGCTTGGTGGGCATGGCGATGCCGGCGTAAGGCGAGGCGAAGTGGGTGACGGGGGTGGGTTCGCCGCCGCTGAGCTGGCCACCGGTGAATGGGGCCGCGAAGAAGTTTGGCGCGAGGGTCTGGCTTTCGCGGCGGATGAGGACTTTGTCGTCGGAGAGCAGCGCGACGGGGTCATCGTAGAAGGGGTCTGCGGAGCGGAAGAGGATCTTTTCCGCGCCGCCAGCGACGACCGGCATGACGGCGACGAAGGGACGGTCTCCGGTGGGGGAGGCTCCGGGCGAGACGAAGAAGATGCCGGCGTTGTCAGGGGTGAGCTTCAGGACGGGGTGGCCGCTCTGGTTCACGACGGTGAGCGGGCGGCCGGGATTGTGGTAGCGATCCTGCGAGGAGCCGGTGTAGAGGGTGGTGGTCTTGCCGGGAGTGGAGGGATCGAAGGCGACCAGCATGGATTTGCGGTCGGAGAAGCGGGCTTCGCTGACGACGGCGAGGTGATCGTTGCCCCACTCGATGCCACGGCCGGTGTTTGGACCATCACCGCGAGCTATGCGTAGGGAAGCTTCAAAGAGGGTGGTGGGTTGGCCGTTGAAGGGCGCGGCCAGGGCGAAGATGCGGTCGGCGACGAGGGCGTCCTTTTTGGGGATGCCATTGTCCGCAGCCTCGATCCAGACCAGGGTGGCAGGTGCGTCACTGCGCCACTGGTAGTCACGCGGGCCAGGCTCGACGGCGTCGCGGGAGATGGGCAGGTTATCCATGACGGGGCGATCAGAGAGCTGCTTTGGGCTGGCCTCGCCACGCAGGGAGAGGACCTCGGTCTGGCGGGGGAAACGCTCATAGGGAACGGTGTAGCTGAAGGGCCGGTGGATGAGACTGACCAGGGCGTAGCGGCCGTCGGGCGAAGGACGCGCGGTGTCGATGAGGCCCTTGATGGGCAGCAGCTTTTCCGGCCCGGCGAGCGGGACTACGGCGAGCTGCGAGGTGGCATAGTACTCGAAGAGGTCCGAGTCCTGCGCGGTCTGCAGCATGTCTTCGTAGGTAGGTGCAGGGGTGGCCTTGCCGAGGTTTTCTTCGACGTTGGGGCCGGCAGGAACGTCGCTGATCTTGGGCGCGGGCCCGCGAGCCGGGACGACGCGGCACAGCAGCGCGGAGCTGTCGGGCATCCACGCGCAGGGCGCACCGAGAATACCGTTGAGCTTGACGCGTCCGATGCGGTGGCTCTGGCCGCTGGCGACGTCGATCGTCCACAGCTGCAGGCCTGCACCCTCGGGAGCCAGGCCATCGGCGCGCTGGACGAAGGCGATGTGTTTGGAGTCCGGCGACCAGAGGGCGTTGGTGGCTTTGAGGCTGGCGGGCAGACCGGCGACAGTTTTGGCTTCGGCTCCGCTGAGTGACTGCAGCTTCAGAGCGATGTTCCAGTTGTCGCCGCTGCCAGCGGGCGCGCTCGCTACGGGGTTGAAGCGAAGGCCGGCGAGGCGATAGCGGGGCTGTGCGACGTCGACGATGGTGGGGAAGCCGGCGGGCTGCTCGATCAGCAGCGTGGCGCGATCCGGTGAGAGGCTGACGGTGGGGGTTTCGGGTGCGTCGAGCAACTGCTCAATGGGAGCGGGGGGTTTCTCGTAGTGCTGCGCGGTTTGCGCGCCTGCGATTGTGTGCCAACCTGCGAGAGAGACGACCGCCGCCGCTGCCCAACTCATCTGCTTTGCCATCGCTTGACTCCCAAAGTTCTTCCCTGGCCAACCTGAAAAACGACTGGACGACGGAGCAGATCCGCGGTTGTGTGGCATCCAGGTGGTAGCACGTTGCGCTGAGTTTACATCGACTAGCGTAGGGAGGGAGAAGTTTCCATGCCGATGCGGAGCCTAGGCTACGGCGACCGGTTCCAGTTGTTCGAGCAGCGCGCGGGTTTCGGCGAGGACTTCTTCGGCTTTGGCGGAGGTGAGCGGCCAGCGCAGGATGCCCTGGGGAGTGAACTGGGCGCCCCGTTTTGCGTTGCGGGCGACTAGCTTCATGAGCATGCCGGGATCGATCTTGGCGTGGGCGAGGGTGTCTGTACCGCCTTCTTCGGGAGAAGCAAAGCGGAGGTGGAGCATCTCGACGAATTGTTTGATCGGCTGCTTCTTATTGCCGTTGGGGTTGGGAAGCTCGATCTGGGTGCGCTTGCGGTCGAGCTGCGCGATGCCTAACTGCTCGCACTTGAGGCGCAGCTCGCCTGCGGAGAGCAGATTGAGGACGCTCTCAGGAGGCTCGCCGTAGCGGTCGTGCAGCTCACTGCGAACGTCGTCGATGGTGGCCTGATCGAGCGCGCCGGCGATGCGCTTGTACATGCGCAGACGCTGGTTTTCTTCTTCTATGTAGCTTGCGTCGATGCGGACGGAGATGCCGAGGTTGAGCGCGGTGGTGGCGTGTGCGGGCTTGTCGCCCTCGCCTTTCATCTTGTTCACGGCTTCTTCGAGCATGGAGGTGTAGAGCTCGAAGCCGATGGCTTCGATGTGCCCGGACTGCTCGCCTCCGAGCATGTTGCCGGCGCCGCGTAGTTCGAGGTCGAGCGCGGCGATCTTGAAGCCTGCGCCGAGGTCGGAGAACTCCTTGAGTGCGGCCAGGCGACGGCGGGCGATCTCGGTGAGCTGCGTGTCCGGCGGGATGAGCAGGTAGGCGTAGGCGCGGCGGTTGGAGCGGCCGACGCGTCCTCGGAGTTGATACAACTCCGACAATCCATGACGATCCGCCCGGTTGATGATGATAGTGTTGGCGAGCGGAATGTCGAGGCCGTTCTCGATGATGGACGTGGCGACAAGGACGTCGTACTCGTGGTTCATGAAGGCGAGCATGACGCGTTCGAGCTCGGCTTCGGGAAGCTGGCCGTGGCCGACGACGATGCGCGCGGAAGGGACTAACTCGCGGATCTTGGCTGCGAGCTCGTAGATGGTCTCGACGCGGTTGTTGACGAAGTAGATCTGGCCGCCGCGCTCGAGCTCCATCTCGACGGCGGTGCGGATGAGCTTCTCGTCGAACTTGGCCACGATGGTCTGGATGGCCATGCGATCCTTGGGCGGAGTCTCGATCACGCTCATATCGCGCAGGCCCATCAGCGACATGTGCAGGGTGCGCGGGATGGGCGTGGCAGACATGGCGAGCACGTCGATGGCGGTGCGCATCTGCTTCAGGCGTTCCTTGTGGCGGACGCCGAAGCGCTGTTCTTCATCGACGATGAGCAGGCCGAGGTCCTGGAACTTGAGCTTTTGGGCCAGGATGGCGTGCGTGCCGATGAGGATGTCGATCTTGCCGGCCTCGGCCTGCTCGGTGATGACGGTTTTTTCTCTCGCGGTGCGGAAGCGCGAGAGCATTTCGACTTTGACCGGGAAATTTGCGAAACGTTTCTTGAAAGACTCGAAGTGCTGGAAGGAGAGGACCGTGGTGGGTGTGAGGACGGCGACCTGCTTGCCATCCTGCACGGCCTTGAAAGCGGCGCGCATGGCGACCTCGGTTTTGCCATAGCCGACGTCGCCGCAGAGCAGCCGGTCCATGGGCTGGGTGATCTCCATGTCAGCCTTGATGTCGCGGATGGCGGCGAGCTGGTCGTCGGTCTCGGTGAAGGCGAAGGCATCTTCGAACTCGCGCTGCAGGTTGTTGTCTGGAGAGAAGGCATTGCCCTGCGCGGCCTTGCGTTGCGCGTAGAGCTTGAGTAACTCGGCGGCCATGTCGGCCATGGCTTTCTTGACGCGGGCCTTGGTTTTCTGCCAGCTTTGCGAGCCGAGCTTGTTGAGCACGGGCGCGGGGCCGGTGTCGGTGGAGCGGTATTTCTGGATGAGGTCGAGGCGGGTGAGCGGGACGTAGAGTTTGGCCGCGTCGGCGAACTCGAGGATCATGAGTTCGAGCGGATTCTCCGCGTCTTCATCGATGGTGCGCAGGCCGCAATACTGGGCGATGCCGTGCTCGACATGGACGACGTAGTCGCCGACGGCGAGGTCGCGAAAGTCGGAGATAAAGGCGGAGGTCTTGGACTTGCGGGTGGCGGGGCGGGCGGTAACGTCGGCCTCATCGGAGAGGTCGTTGGCGCCGAAGATGACGATCTGGCGGGCGGTGGCCTTCTCAAGGTCGAGCACCTGGACACCGTTGGCGATGGGCACCCGCACGATGATGGGCGTGCCGAGGGAACCGGCGAGATAGCTGGACTCCGAGTAGATAGTCTCGGAGCCAGCGGCCATGTTGCGCGAGCCGAGGCGATAGGGGACGCGGTACTCGCTGAGCAGGCCGGCCAGGCGCTCAACTTCGCCCTGGTTAGGGGCAGTAAGGATGACGCGTACCTCGGCCTTGATGAGAGTATTGACCTGGTCGATCAGCGCGGGGACGGCGCCATGGAAGCGCATCGTCGGCCGCGTGTGGAACTCGACCTCAGAGAGCGTACTGCGGTCCGCGTCGAGCACGTCGACGGCCCCAAGCTGATCGAGTTCCGCTCCGCAGAAGCTGCGCAGGCGATCGTCGAGCTCCCAGGGTGAGAGGTAGAGGTCTTCCGGGCGGATCAGATTCCCGATGCCGGAGCGTTCGTGGCGCTGCTCCACCTTATTCCACCAGCGCTCGCCCTGGTTCTTGATCATGGCGGGCTCTTCGACGAAGACGCGGGTCTCGCGGCCGAGTAGCTCAAGCAGCGAGCGGGTGGCTCCGGCGACGGGGGCGAAGAACTCCCAGCCGGGGAAGACGGTCGCTTCACCTGTGCGCGTAGCCACATGCGTCTGCAGCTCCGCCGGCATGTCTCCGCCTTCAAGCAGCGCACCGGCGGCCGAGCCTGAGCGGGTGAGCCGCGCGTTGATGGCTTCAAGCACCTTGTTGGTGATGGGGATTTCGGTGAGCGGAAGCAGCAGTGCGGCGTCGAGCGTGCTTTGGCTGCGCTGGGTTTCGGGGTCGAACTTGCGGATGGACTCAATCTCATCGCCGAAGAAGTCGATGCGGATGGGGCGGTCGGCCTCAGGCGAGTAGACGTCCAGGATGCCGCCGCGGACGGTGAGCTGGCCGGGCATCTCAACCACATCGACGCGAGTGTAGCCGACCGAGAGCAGATGCTCAACCAGCATGTCGATCAAATACTCTTCGCCAACCTTGAGCGTGAGGGCGAGCGCGGCATAGAAGTCGGGCTGAAACAGCTTGAGACAAGCGGCTTCCACGGGCGCGATGACCAGACGCACGGCTCCCGAAGCGATCTTCCAGAGCGAAGCCGCGCGCGCCTCCTGGATCTCCGGGTGCGGCGAGAGGTTCTCAAAGGGCAGGACGTCGTGCGCAGGCAGGCGGAGAACGGCCTTGGGGTCGAGCGCGCCGGTCAATTCACAGGCAGCGAGCACGGCCGCGTGAAGTGTCTCGGCCGCCTTATTATCGGCCACCAGCACCAAAGCCGGCGCCGAGGTGGCTTGCACAAGATAAGGAAGATAGAGCGCGCGGCCGGTGAACGTGAGTCCGGCGATGCG